>CAYZIX010000020.1:0-40285 GCA_964478395.1 uncultured Candidatus Solibacter sp. | reverse complement strand
GGGCAATTCGAGCATCGTCTCACCCACCGGCCCGCCTTCTTCAATGCGCTCCGTCGCCCAGCCGATCACCGCGCCATAACGGATGACAGCTTCACCCACGTCGATCGCGCGTAACGCCACTTTGTGCGGCGAGCCCTGCCCGCCGTCATCGGTCACCACAGCGACGTTATCGCGCGCATCGACGCGGACGATCATGACTATTGCAACTCACGCACCGCGATATTGCGGAACCGTTGTTTGCCGCCGGCCTTCCAGATTTGCGTGCCGCCATGCACCTGCACGGCGATCATGCCATCCAGCGCGCCGTCGATGGCGTGGTTGGCCGTGTCGGTCCAACTGGTCACCTGTACGCCGTTGGCCCAGACCGTGATCCGCGGGATGTCGCCTTCAATCCGCGCTCGCACGGAGTTCCACTCATTCTCTTTCCAGTTCTTGCGCCAATCGGCCACTGAGTGCACCGGCACGTCTTTCAAGCGCTCACCGTAGATGCCAAACAGCGTACCGCCCTCGCGGTAGTCGAGCATCACCTGATAGGCCTCGCCCTTCTCCGTCGAGCGCAGGAACAGCCCGCCGTCACAGCCCCAATCGGGCATGATCTCGGCGTAGACTTCGAAGTTCTTGTAGCGCTTATCGGTGAGCAGAATGCCGCCCTTGCCCGCTGGATTCTGCATGCCCGAAAGTACGCCCTTCTCCACCTTCCAATCCGGCGTCGTGCCATGATGGTTCGTCTTGCTCACGTGCCAACCAGTGGTATCCGTGCCGTTCAGAATCGGCGTGAAGCCGTAGGGCACGCTGGCCGCTTCAGCCGCGACAGGCACAAGTTCAAAATGATGCGCCATGGGTTGCGCGGCCGCGCGCTGGCGCTGATCCAACTCCGTATCGACGGCATCCAGCGCTTGAATGGCGTTCTGCGCACTCGACAGCTTATCCTTGGCGAAGCCTGCTTCAATCGTCTGGAAGCGGAACGCATGGACATCGCCGCGCCGCAGCGTCAGCCGGTGCACTTCGGCGGCTTGGCGCGACATGGGTGTCGGCAGCGTGGATAGGTCGAGCCCCGCCGCCAACTGCGACGATGTGAACACACCGGTCTGTTGCCCGTCGATCCGTAGCGCGTAGAAGCCGGATTCCAGCCCCCACACCTTCAACGTTTCGCGGTTCATCGCCTGCGTGAAACCAGCGCTCTTCACGGTCAGCATCAGTGTCGCGTCGTTCGCGTCAATCGGCACCGGCAGCGATTTGTCTGCCTGCGTCCACGTGATTCCTTGATCGAATTTGACGCCCGTCACCGCCGTGTTGTTCTGCACCGCCACGCGTTTCACGCCGGCGTCGATCTCCACTTCGCTGACCACCGCCGGCGCGCCCCACGCCTGCAATAGCGACTCGGCCATAATCAGATGCCCCGCTGAGGCCGGGTGCACGCGGTCCGGAATGATCTTGCCCGCCGTTGCAGCATCCGTTTCCTTGGCCTTTTCAAGCATCTTCACCACCGGCGCGTTCAGGTCGGCAATCCCGTAGCCGTCCTTTTTCGCCAGTTCAGCCAGGAAATCGCCGAACTTGACCAGCACCGGATTGTAGCCACCGCCGGCCATTGGCGCACGTGTCACTTCGTCGTATGGAGACGGCCGGATCAGCGTGATGCGGGCCTCGGGCGCCAGCTTCTTGAGCTTGTCGAGCATCGCCGTGAAACCGGTCTTGTACCAGTCCTGCAATTCCTGGTTCAGCGGCGTGTAGCGGCCGTCGTTCATGCCCAGCATGATGGTGATCACGGTGGGCTTATAGGCTGCGACATCGCGCTCCAGGCGCGTGTCGATAGTGCCGCCGCCACCGCCCGTCACGCGGTCGCCGCCCCAGCCCGAATGCACGAAGCTCACGTTCAGGTCCGGCATGCGCGTACGGACGTAGGTTTCCACCCACGTCGTGTAGAGCCGTTGCGCCGTGATGGAATCACCATAGAACACCACGCGGTCGCCGGGCTTCAATTGGAAGCCAGTCTGGGCAGCCAGCGTCAGGGATAGGAAGAAGAGCAGCAAAGGTCGCATCGCGACCAAGGTATCAAGTCCGGGCGCGGTAGTGAAGCTCGCCCGCGTCGCGCAGCCGCGCGGCGGCCGATTCTGGCGTGATGTCGCGTTGCGGCATGGCCAGCATTTCATAGCCCACCAGGAACTTGCGCACCGTCGCCGACCGCAGCAGCGGCGGATAGAAGTGCCCGTGCAGCCGCCACGCCGCGTCGCGCGCACCGGCCGGGCGCTGATGGAAACCGAACGAATAGGGGAACGAAATTTCGAACAGATTGTCGTAGCGCGTGGTGGTGCGCTTCAGAATGTCGGCCAGCGCCTCGCGCTGTGCATCGTTCAATTCGTCGAGCCCCGTCACCGGCTGCCGGCTCACCAGCATCACCTCGAACGGCCACACCGCCCACCACGGCACCAGCGCGGCAAAGTGCTCGTTCACACAGACAATGCGTTCGCCCGCGCGCAATTCATAATCCAGGTAATCGCCCAGCAGCGTCACGCCGTGCGCGGCCATGTACTCGCGTTGCGCCGCCTGTTCCTTCTCGATTTCATTCGGGACCATCGAACTGGCCCAGATTTGGCAGTGCGGATGCGGGTTCGAACAACCCATCATGGCGCCGCGGTTCTCGAAGATCTCGACGTACGAGATGCCCGGCGTCGCGTTCAGCTCGACATACTGCTCCGCCCACGTATCCACCACGCGGCGCAAATCGGCGCGCTCCATCTCGGCCACCGTAAGGTCATGCCGTGGTGAGAAACAGATCACGCGGCAAATGCCGCTCACGGCCTCGGCGCGCAGCAGAGGGTGCGGCACGGCTTCGCCCGCCGGCGTATCGGCCAGCAACGCCGAAAAATCATTTTTGAAGACAAGTGTATTTTCGTAATCCGGATTGCGCAAGCCCCCGGCGCGTTCGTTGCCCGGGCAGAGATAGCACTTCGGATCATAGGAGAGCCGCGCCGGCTCCGGCAGCTTCTCCACCTGCCCCTGCCAGGGGCGCTTGGTGCGATGTGGCGAAACCAGCACCCATTCACGGGTGAGCGGATTGTAGCGGCGATGCGGCTGTTCAGTGAGGTCAAGCATGAGCGTGAATTCCCATTCTATCGGGACCGCTATACTGGAGGATTCCCGCGTGAAGAACTCCTCTCCTATCGTCAGCCGGTTGTGCATCCTGAGTGCCGCGGCGCTGTTTGCCACCGGTGGCGCGGCCATCAAATCCACCGCCTTGAATGCCTGGCAAACCGGCGGGCTGCGCAGCGCCGTGGCCGCGCTGGCGCTGCTGGCGTTCCTGCCGGACGCGCGAAAACTGCGCGACTGGCGCGTGTGGGCGCTGGGCCTGGCCTACGCGTTCACGCTAGTCAGCTTCGTGCAGGCCAATAAGCTCACCACGTCCGCCAACGCCATCTTTCTGCAATCCACCGCGCCGGCCTACCTGATGCTGTTGGGGCCGCTGCTGCTGCATGAGAAGCTCCGCCGCCGCGACATATGGTTTGCCGTGGCGTTGGCCGCCGGCATGGCGCTGTTTTTCACCGCGCAGGAGAAGACCACCGTCATCGCGCCCAACCCCGCGCTGGGGAACCTCTGGGCCGCGCTTTCCGGCGTCACCTACGCGCTGACGCTCACCGGACTGCGCGCGCTGGCGCGCCGGCCTGGCTCCGAGGCTGCGGCGCTGGCCACAGTATCGGCCGGCAACATCCTCGCCTTCCTCCTGTGCCTGCCGGGCGCGTGGCCCCTCGCCTCGGTCCGCGCTGTTGATGCGGCCGTACTCATCTACCTCGGCGTCTTTCAGATTGGGTTGGCCTATGTCTTTTTGACCCGCGGCATGCGCCGCGTGCCGGCGTTTGAAGCGTCGACACTATTGCTGCTGGAGCCCGTGCTCAATCCTATATTCACGTGGCTGGCGCATGGCGAACGGCCGTCGCCCCAGTCGCTGGCCGGCGGCGCCATCATCCTGGTGGCGACCTTCGCCAACTTGTGGAGCGAGCGCCCTACTCCAGCCCCATCTGGGAAAGACGGTAGCGCAACGCATTCCGCGTAAGGCCCAGCAGGCGCGCAGCTTGGCTCTTGTTGCCATTAGCGCGGCGTAGCGCCTCACGGATCAACTGGCGTTCGTGATCGTCCAATGTCACGCCATCGGGCAGGAAGTCGTCCACCACAGCCCCACCACCGTTGCCATTGGCCGAAGCGCGCTTCGGAGCATGATCCAGGTGAATATCGTCGGGCCGCAGCGTGTCGCCGCCGCAATAGAGCAGGCTGCGTTCAATCACGTTTTCCAGTTCACGGACGTTGCCCGGCCAGTCGTACGCCACCAGCTTTTGCCGTGCCGATTCGGAGATCGCCCGCACGCTGGATTCGGTCTCGGCAGCGAATTTGCGCAGGAAATGCTCGGCCAGTGCTGGAATGTCCTCGCGCCGGTCGCGCAACGCCGGAATGGTTAACGGGAAAACGTTCAGCCGGTAATAGAGATCCTCGCGGAAGTTCCCTTCCTCCAGCGCGCGGCGCAAATCCACATTGGTTGCGGCAATGACACGCACGTCGATCTGACGCGTCTTGTTCGATCCCAGCCGTTCGAACTCGCGCTCCTGCAGCACGCGCAGCAGCTTCACCTGAATGGCCGTCGGCACATCGCCAATCTCGTCCAGGAACACCGTGCCGGTGTCCGCCTGCTCGAACTTGCCCGGTTTTGCTGCGTTGGCGCCCGTAAAAGCGCCTTTTTCGTAGCCGAACAGCTCACTTTCCATCAGATTTTCAGGGATGGAGGTGCAGTTGATCTTTACAAACGGCCGCGCCTGGCGCGGCGAATGGTGGTGAATGGCACGCGCAATCAGGTCCTTGCCTGTGCCGCTCTCGCCGCACAGCAGCACGGTGGCGCGAGTTGGCGCAACACGCATCACCGAAGCCAATATCTCCTGCATGCGCGACCCTGAACCGACAATGTTGTCCACGCGGTAGCGCCGGCCCAGTTCTTCCTTCAACTGCACATTCTCTTCGCGCAGCGTCTGGACTTCCAGTGCCTTGCGCACCACGGCCATCAGGTGATCGAGTGAAAATGGCTTGGGTAGAAAGTCGACCGCGCCTTGCTTCATCGCCTCCACGGCGATCTCCACGGTTCCGTAGGCGGTCATCACCACCACCGGTACGCGTGCGTTCTGCCGCGCAATGGCTGCCAACAGGGCCATGCCGTCCATGCCGGGCAGGCGCAAGTCCGTCAGCACCAGTGAGACACCCTCCACCAGCTTGAGGCCCTCTTCGGCGGTAGCCGCCGCAACCACCTCGTAGCCAGCCGATTCCAGCTGTAGCGCCACCACGCGCCGCAGCTTGTCTTCGTCCTCCACCACCAGGATTCGCGTCTTCATCACCGCTCGTTGAGTTCCCATTCGCCCCCCCGGACACTCGTGTGACGCACGCCGGCCGGCCTGGGGTTGCGTTGTCTTAATTCTTCTTGCCAGTTTCAGGCTTCGCCGCCGGCGCGGGCATCCGGAAAATGGCGTCGTCAATCTGTCCGTTGATTGTGTACTTCTCCACAGCCATCTTCACTGCCGTGGAGCCGTTCAGCTTCTGTTCGGTGGTGTGCGCCAGCATCAGGCCATTCACTTTGCGGAAATCCGCCGCAAACGTCTCCACTTCCATCGTCTGCCCGCCCTGCATGACCGTGCTGACAGTCTTCAGCGGCAGCCAGGAGACGGCGTCAAGATAGTAGGTCTGCGACTCATCGGTGGCGCGCGTGATTTTCACTTTGTAAACAGGCTTCCCGCCAACTGCATCTTTGCCGAGCAGTTCCAGCTTGTGCCCCGCCGAACGGAAGCCGGCTAGTGAACCGACCACCGATTCCACGTCCGTGCCCTGCGTCACCTGACTGGCCATGCTCGCCGGCATTTCACGTGGCTCGGTGCTGCCCATCATGGGATTGATCATCCAGGCTTTCGATCCGTCGTACGCCATCACAATGGTCTGGCCCTGCACCGTCACCTCGTTGCGCACCAGGTTCGGCCGCTTCAGGGTCATGGTCATCGGAGCTTCCAGCGCGCCTCCCTGCATCTGCATGCGGGCCTGAATGGTCACCGACTGCACGGCCTTCAGCGCTGCGGCGCCACCCAGAGCGTCAAGGTTCTTTTGGATGATCTGATCGAGTGTCGGCTCCTGCGCCGTCAGGCAGAGCAGCGGCAAAATGGCGACGAATAGCGGCCTGAGTTTCATGGCTCCTCTGACAGATCTTAGCAACCGTCCCGGCGTTACCGCTGGGCGCCGCCAGTCACCAGCAGCACGTCTGGACGTGCGTTGAGCTTCAACGTCCACACAGCTTCCAGATCCGGATAGGAGAATTGCCGCACTTCACGCGCCTCGGGCAGCGCCACCAGTACCGTGCTGCGTTCCGGGTCCATGGCCAGCGCCTCACAGCCAGCGCCGGTATTCACGCGGCGCCGCTCCAGATGCAGGTGCGTGCTCCATTCTGCCAGTTCACCCGAGTCGCGCAGCGTCACCAGCATCTTCGGCCCCGCGCTCAACGCCAGACGCGCCGGTGTCCCCGCGGCGCCCACCTGGCGCCGCAACTTGCCGGCCACCGCGTCCACCACCCAAAGCAGCGGTGCGTTACCGGGCGTGACGTAGAGGCTCTTCTCGTCATCGCTAAGCGCGATGCTCTCCAGCGTGGCGCCTAGCGCAATGGAGTGCGTCTGGCGTTTTAGTAAATAGAGCTCGACCACGGCTACAGCGCCCGATGCCCCGCCAATCCACGCCTTGCGCTCGTCGGCCGAGATGGCCAGTGCGCGCGGATCTGCGCAATCGAGCGGAATCGGCTTGGCCGCGCGCCGCCTGCGGCTATCGATGACGATGAGCGCCGCCGGTCGCGCCGTAACAACATAAATGTGCCCGCGAACGGCCGCCACCATGCGCGGATCGTGATTGCCGCCTAGCGGAATGCGATCGATCTCTTTGCGTTGCGCGACGTCGATAAGCGCTACTGCGTCGGCGCCGCCCAGTGCGACGGCCACCGTGCGGCCGTCCGGCATGGCCGCCATCTCGCGTGGCCCCCCGGACAGCGGCAGACGCCCCAAGGGCGCGCCATCAGCCAGCGCGAAAAAGTCGACAGCGCCCGGATCGCGATTCAAAACGAGCAGAGTCTGCGCAGTGAGGGTGAATGCGGCAGCTACCAGCAGTGCCGCCGCGGCGCACGGCTTCATGACTTTCATTTTCGCAGAGCGCGCCGGATATCAGGCCAGAACTCTCGCCAGATGTTCACCGCCGCGCCGGTGCTCACCTGCACTACGGCGCCGCGCGCGGCTGCGGCGTTGGTCCGCGTGCCCGGCGGCAGCCACGCCTGGCTCAACATCTCGGACGCGAACGGCGCGGCCAGATGCGGCACGTTCACCCTCGTCCGGCCAGCAGCGTCTAGCGTGAGAAAGTTCCATACGATGGCGTGCCGGATACGGCGGCCTGTGCCCTGGCAATCGCAGCGCACGTAACGGATGTCGTAGCCTAGCGCGGCCGCCCCGGCGGCCTCCACTGAATCCGAGACAACGATGCGGCCCATCCGCTCCGCCGCCCGCCGGCCAAAGCCGGCCGCTCCCTGGCCGTAATCTTCGGGCCTGTCGTTCCATTGCCAGATCGCGGCCGACCAGCCAACGCGCCACGCCAGCGTGGGCGAAGCGTACGTGTGGCGTCCGTAGTAGCCCCAGCGTTCGCCGGCGGTCATCGGACGGTAGTTGTCCCGGCCGGTGGTCGGCCCCGTCTGGGCCATCGCAATCGTGGCCAGCAGCGCGATGAAAAGTAGTCGCATCACAATCTAAACCGAACGCCGAACGCCCGGCACTCGGATGATCTCACCCTTTGCCCCCTGTTTGGTAG
Source organism: uncultured Candidatus Solibacter sp. (assembly GCA_964478395.1). Lineage (GTDB taxonomy): Bacteria > Acidobacteriota > Terriglobia > Bryobacterales > Bryobacteraceae > Paludibaculum. The sequence goes on along the minus strand of CAYZIX010000020.1, from coordinate 32,431 downwards.
AATGGGGGTTCCAGTACAAGTGACAGGAGTGAGTATTTTCGCATGATTCAGGCGACCCAATTGCGCCCCGGGATGGTGATCAAGTTCAACAATGAACTGCACACCGTGTTTACCGTAACCCACCGTACGCCCGGCAACTTGCGCGGCTTTGTGCAGGCCAAGATGCGGAACTTGCGCTCCGGGTCGATGATGGAACACCGCTACTCTTCGGAAGACCGCGTCGAGAAAGCCGTTCTCGAAGAGGTCGAGATGGAGTACATGTACGACGACGGTGAGTTCTTCTACTTCATGAACACGGAGAACTACGAGCAGACGCACCTCACCAAGGAGCAGCTCGGCGGCGGCGTTGAATACCTGATTCCGAATCTGAAGGTGAAGGTCGAATACTACGAAGGCAACCCCATCAGCGTCGAGTTGCCACCGTCGGTCGAAATGAAGGTGATTGAAACCGAGCCCGGCATCAAGGGCGCTTCAGTTTCGAACGTCGGCAAGCCGGCCAAGCTCGAATCGGGCATCACCGTCACCGTCCCTCAGTTTATTAACGAGGGCGATGTGATTCGCATCAGCTCCGCCGACGGCGAATATCAGGAACGCGTGGCCACTGCGTAGCCCACGGCTCATTGCGTTCTTACAAGCAACGACCGGTAGAGAGCTGAAGACCGGCCGGTTGCGTGTTCTTCTGCGCGCAGTGCGCGCAAGCAAGCTAATACGCGTCTTCTACGAGCAGCGACCGTCAGGGAGCTGAATACGGGTTGTGCGTTCTTCTGTGAGCGGCACCCATAAGCAAGTCGCGGCACGCCTTCTCCAGCCGTCGAACACGCGTCTTCAACCCGCCCGCCCTTAGCTCCCCAGCATCCGCACCCCATCGCGCGCCAGTCCGGCCACCACGGCCAGCAGCAGCACTCCGGCGGCGCGCATTGCCCACGTGTAGCCCCGCCCGCCGAGCACTCCGCGCGAACGCCCCACCAGCACCGCCAGCGCCAGCTTGGCCCCCACCAGGCACACATAGAAACCAACGAGCAGCGCCGCCGCGCGCTCCGGCGCCTGCCGCCACGCCTCCCAGAACAGCGGACTGCCCACCGCAATCCAGAACAGGTAAACGTGCGGGTTCATCAGGTTCGTCACCAGCGCTTTGCCCACGCTGCCGGGCCGGCCATTTGCGGCGTCCCGCTGTTCAGCGTGAAAGCGCAGCATCTCCCAGGCGAGCCACCCGAGGTATGCCGCCCCGCCCAGCGCCACCACGCCCAGCAGGCGCTCACGGCCTTGCAGGCGGTTGAGCAATAGCAGCGCGGCGGCCACAATCGGCGCATCGGCGAGAATCGGCGCGATGGCCACTTTCAGACCCTCGCGCGTCCCGTGGCGCAGCGTCTGCGCCACCAGCAGCGCCATCAGCGGCCCGGGCGAAAGCCCCGCCGCCAGCCCCAACCCCGCGCCAGTGAATAGGAATCGCAGCAAACCAACAGTCTAGCGTGCGCCCGCTGATGCTCGCGCCACGAGCCGCGACCATAAGGGAGCGGTTGAGCGCCGCCTCTTTGGCCCCGACCTTCAGCCAGGCTGGCATGTCTCAGCCCGCTTCCAGCACGCCCGTCCGGCCTTCTCCTCGCCTTGGATAACTCACTTGTTGCGTGGAACCCGCTGGCTATCGGCGCTGGCCTTGCGCCGTCCGTACTCGTACCGAACGCCCCCCGTCTGGTCAAGGTACAAGGACAACCTGTTAGGGCTCGTCGAACTTGCGGCGGCTCGCGGCCATACAGCTAGGTCGTAGCCGGTTGAATGCACGTTCAAACCGGGACAGTCAGCAGTTTTACGTTTTATGCGGGCGTGCTCAGCACCGCGCTACGAGCCGCGCGCCGTGAGGAAGCGGTTGCCCGTCTTTGATCCTTCTGCCAGCCTCACTTTTGACCCTGGGCTTCAGCCCAGGGCTGCCCGCCCAGCGAGCCATTCAGCAATATATCTATTTTACTATCAGTCACTTGCGCGGAGTTTCTTGCTCTAGGCCCATGCTACCCTGAAATCAGGAAGGCAGATCAGCTCCACGCGGGCTCATCTGCCTTTTCCCATTTCTAAAGGAGCACCCCCATGGCCTCACCGGCTCAGATCACCGCCAACCGCCTCAACGCCCAGCACTCCACCGGACCGCGCACCCCGGAGGGCAAGGCTCGTTCCGCCGCGAACAGCCTCAAGGCGGGCTATCACTCTTCCACGCTCGTCATTCCGGACGAAATGCGCGCTGAATTCGACGAATATCGCCGCGCGCTGCTCAAAATGACCGCCCCGGCCAACGTCATTGAGGAGGACCACTTCCGCCGGCTCCTGCTCCACGGCTGGAACCTCCGCCGCGTTCAGGACGCCGAAACGCAGGCTCTGCTCGACGGCGCCGACGATCCGCGTCTGGCGCTGCTCGCCAAGTACCGCCGTGACCTTGAACGTTCCTACGGCCGCACGCTCAAGGACCTGCGAGCGCTCCAGTCCGAGCGCGCCCTCCGCTCCACCGCTAAGCCGTCCTTGCGCTCAGCCCTGGAGCGCGAAGCTCCGCTCGCCGTCCCGCCGCCCGAGCGCCCCATGAGCGCCGAGGAAATGAATGAGCTCTTATACCAGGTGCCCGTGCCGCGCCCGCGTAATAACGGACCCGATCCGGCCCGGAGCCCTTCGCGATGAGGCCCGTATCTATGCGCCCCACTCGCACAGCGACTCAACGTAGGCGGCCGACCCATCGCGCAACCAGCCGTCCAGTTGCGCTACTTCCTTCAACTGCTGTCCGCGCAGCCGTGGCACGGCCACATAGCGGCAGTCGAAACCGTCAAGCGCCGTCATGTCGCCCCACAGCTTTTCAAACTGCGTCACCGGGAACACGTCTTCCTGGCCCTTGCCCCAGCGCTTCTTCACGTCTTTCAACGTGACATAGGTGGGCATCCGCGCCGCCAGCGTCCGCACCGCTTCGGCGGTACGCGCGTCATCCGGCAGATCCGCGCGAGTCAGGCTAAACGTATCGAGCAGACGGTCGATCGAAATCCACATCGTGTTCGAGTTGTAGAACGACAGTTCGAACTCGGTGCGCTCATCGGCCAACGCCAGCCCTTCCACCAGGCGCAGGCGCCCATCGACGCGCGCCAGCCCGCCGCCGCGGTCGTCCACTTCGCGGCCAATCACCTCAACGGTCATCGCCGCGCCGCTGTCGATGTGCAGTCCGATGAGCGCCGGGTCGAGCGACGCCCCTAGCGTGTCGATGTTGTGCAGCATCAGCATCTCAAGCTGCGGACGCTCTTCGAGCAGTCGCGCCAGCACGCCGTTGCGCAGCAGATTCGGCACTTCGTACCAATGCCCCACCGGGTGCAGGCACTGCTCGGGAAGATTGTCGGTGTAGTCGGAACCTTCGCCACTCGCTGTAGCCCATTGAATCAGCGCCGCGCGCAGGCTGTCGCGCACCTTCTGCTTCTGCTCGTCCAACGCTTGCTGCGGCATCTCTTCCCAGGCAAAGCGTAGGTCGCGCGTCATCGGCACCATCCGCAGCCCGATAGCGCGCCCGGGTGAAACGTGCAGCGGCCCCGTGTAGCCGTAGTTCGACGTGCGCTGAAGCGCCTCCACCACGGCGTCGTGCGTCATGTAGCTGGTGGTGATCACGTGCGGCACCGCACAGCCGCAGCGTTGCGCAGCCAGCCGCGATTTGGCCAGATGAATCTCGACAAACGTCCGGTGCCTTCCGGCCAGACGCGCAAACGGATTCAACGCCTTCACCACACCCGCGCCCTTTGTCCAGCGCGTACCGATGCCGCCCGCCAGCGACACGACCGCCACGCGCCCCGCGCGCAGCGCCTCCTCGCCAATGGCGCACAGCCGCTCCTGCATCGCGCTGCGGGCGTCAACCACGTCAGTAGCCGAAACATCCTCCACCCGCGTGCTCACCGGCAGCCGGTTTTGCGCCAGACCAATCCGCCCGCCGCGCAGGTCCGAGCGCACCTTCTCGTGTTGCGCCCGGTCAAAACCATTGGCATCGAGCAGCGCTTCCAGGTTCGCGCCCTGTTGCGCCGCGCCGTCCTCAGCATGTGGCAACAGGCGCTCGAACAACATATGCGCCATGCCGGAGAATTCCAGGCGCCGCTGGCAGGCGTCGGAAAACGCGGCCAGTTCAGCCCGCTGCGCCGCCAAGAGCGTGCGCGTGTCGCGCCGCAGCAGCTCTGGCACGCGCCGGGCGTAGTAGGCAGGGTTCATCAGCGCGCCGGCGCCGGTCAGCAGTTCTGCCCATGTTCCACGCTCGTTGATCGAGAAATCGTAGACCACCGGCTCCATGGCGAACGGCACGGCGCGTTCCAGCTCGCGCTTCACCTCACTCATGATCTCGCCCATGCGCTTCAACGCGCGCTCACGCAGCTCGGGCGAGAACAGAAAACCCATGCCACCGCCCGCCATGCCGCCCAGCATCCAGAAGCCCCAAAAGCCGGAGCCGAACTCGGCCCGGGCGCGCTCAATCAGCCGCGCCGTATAGTGGTTGGCCGCCCACGGAATGATGGCTTGTACCGGTCCGTTGAAGTTCCGCTCCGTGGCCGCGCCTATGGCCTGGATGTCGCCGCGGCGCAGGGCGTCGATGATCTCGTCCAGCAGCGCGCCGGCCTCGTGCCGCGCCGTGAATTCCGGCTCGGCGCGCAGCAGGTACTTTTCGGTGACCATCTCGAGAATTGGCCCAACGTCTTGCGCCATGCCGCCGTGCACCAGCACCAGGCTGTCGCACAGCGCACGCCGCGTCTCCGGCTTGATCTCATCGTTCGAAAACACGTGATGGCGTGGCAGCAGGCAGCCGCGGCTGATGCCGTATTCGACGTCGCCTTTCATCGCAGCCACACCCTGAATCAGCTTCATGCCCGGCCAGACGCCGCCCGAATCCTGCCAGCCGCCGCCGCTGCCGCCCAGCCACTCGCCCAGGATGGCTCGCGCCGCCGCCACCCGCCGTTCGTTCTCGTCCAGCCCGCCGGTCAGTTGGCTCACCTGTGACGTGGCGCGCATCGCTACCGTGATCAGCGACGCCAGCAGGTTGGTGGAAACCGCCAGCCGGGAGCCCTTTGGAATATCGTTCACCCGGCTGACTACTTCGATGCCGTACCCGGCGCGTCCGGTGAGCCGCGCCAGCAGATCAGGGAGCGAAGCGCCAGACCCTTCCAGCCCCGGCGGCACAATGCCCGCCGCAATCAGCGCGGCCTTCAACAGGCCCAGGTAGTCGCGCGCATAGTCGAACACCTCGGCCAACGACGTGATGTCGGCCGAGCAACCCAGATCGACACTCACCAGCCGAAGCACCGGTTCGTCGATCACTCGCAGGCTGGCCTCCACCGGAGGCTGTGGCATTGCGCCAGAGCCATCGCGTACACACAGATCGATGCTGGTATTCAGGACGCGCGCGCCCTCGGGGTAGTCCATACCGAGGAAGAAAATGTCGCTCCAGCCGCTGTGCGAAAGGTCCATGCGCACCGGCGTTCGCTCCCGCAGTACGGGGAACAGGCCCGTGGCGGGGTCCGGCCGCAGCAGCTCCGCGCGCAGGCGCAACGGATAGTCATCCGGATGCCCGGTGCGGAACATCCACTGATTGCCGCGCACGCTCCGCACACTCCGCCGCACCTGATCGGCTAGCGTCTGGAACGCCAGCCCCTTGTAGGCAGCCGCCAGCGCCGATGAGATGGCCGCATTTGCGCCGTCTGCCTTCTGCCCGGCAAGAAACTCGTCAATCGCCTCCTCAAAACGCCTTCCCAGCAGATGCGCGTAACCGCTGTACGGCACGTGCCCTGAGGGCGCGACGCCATCCTTCAGCGGCAGGTGAAAACGATGAATGGCATAGAGGAAGAACAGCGCACGGACGCGTTCGTAAAGGTTCTGGCTGGTGGCGCGGAAGCTCTCCAGCGCGGTGCACTCGCTTGCCAGTGTCTCCAGGCTGGCCGACCGGCAGAAGTCGTCGAGTGGAAGGTCACGCTCCGTGCTAGCCCCAGCCACAATGCGCCCGGTGAGCACGCTCATTGCGCGGCCTCGCGCTCGGCCAGCAGCTCCACCAAGCGCGTCAGAATCTCGTCGCGATCCGTGCCGCTCAACGCCAACGCCAGCTGCGCCTCCAGCAGCCCGTAGCGCGAGCCCAGATCGTAACGCCGCGCCGACATCGACAGCGCCAGGTAACGCTCCCGCCGCGGCAGCAGCCCGAGCGCAGCAGACAGTGTCGGCCGCGCCTCCCGGTCCTTCAGCACCTGATCGAGCAACTCCATCACCGCCGGCGTCAGCACGTGCATGCCGAAAAAGCACAGGTAGTGCCCGGCGCGCAGACCGGGTACGATGATGCGCTGCTCGGCCTCGGTGGGCGTTGGCTTTTCGAGCACGGTGTCCACCGAATAGAGTCCCGGCTTCGCGCCCGCCCGCTGGCCGCCCACGGCGCCGAAGCGCGTCAACTCACCTTCCCGCGTCGGCTGCACCGCGCTCACTGCACAATCTTCAGCCTCGGCCACGTCCACCAGGTTCGCGGCACAGCCGTCCGTGGCGCGGCTCACCGCCAAGTGGTCACTCACCAGGTGCAGGAAGGGCTCACCGGCCACGAAGTCGCGCGCCCGCCAGATGGCATCGGCGTAGCCGCGCGCGTCGTGCTGCTCAATGAAGCGCACACGCCCGGCATGGTCGCCGCAGACCTGCGCGTAGACCCCGGCATCACCGGGATGGACAATCACGGCAATCTCGTCGACACGCGCCTGGACAACCTCTTCCAACAGAATGCCCAGCACGGCGCGCTCCTGGCCGCCGCGGTCAATCAGCATCTGCAGGGGCAGCCGGCGCTGTGCTGGCGCTGCGGCGGTGATAACGGCCTTACGGATCCGCATAGTTCCTTATGTACCATCGTAGTGAATGGGCGTAGCGAAAACGAACGCAGCGCGCATCCTCGAACAACTGGGAATTCCGTTCGAGTTGCGCCAATATGAAGTGGATCCGGACGACCTCTCCGCCGAAAACGTGGCCGCCAAAATCGGCTTCCCCATCGAGCAGACATTTAAGACGCTGGTAGCGCGTGGCGACCGCGCGGGCGTGTGCCTCGCCGTGCTGCCGGGCAACGCCGAACTCGATCTGAAAGCCCTGGCGCGCTCGACGGGCGACCGCAAGATCGACGTCGTCCCGCTGAAGGAAGTGCAGCCTCTCACCGGCTATATACGCGGCGGTGTGACGGCGCTGGGTTGCAAGAAGCCCTACCCCGTCTACATCGACGAATTCGCGCAAATCTACGACCGCATCTCTGTCTCGGCCGGCCTGCGTGGCGAGCAGATCCTGCTCTCGCCCGAAGACTACCGCCGCGCCGTCGACGGCACGTGGGCACCCATCGCACGCGACAAGGCCTGACTTTCTACGGCGCCACTTCCAGCAACTCCTGCCCGTACACAGGCAGTTCCACTCGCACGCCCGCCTCGCGCAGCGCGCGTCCCTTGAAGCGGCCGTACTGCTTACCGGAGAAGAGCCCCGTCACGCGGTATTCGGCCTCGGCGCGCACCCACGGGATGTTCACGTGCCGCGCCGCCGCGCCCGCGCTGCCGCGCACCACCACCACCGCGCCGTGGCCCGCCGCGTCGAGCTTTCCCCACCAGTGCCAGTCCACATCGGTCGGCTCAGGCACGCCGCTGAATTGGAAGTGCCGGTAGATGCCGTAGGTCTTTTCGAGCCGCTTCACCTCGTCCAGCCGCTTGCGGTAGTGCGCCAGATTCGCGTCGCTGAGTGTGCGCAGATCGCCCGAAAAACACACCGGCGCGCCCATCAGCCAGCTAGCCACCTGGCGGTCCTGAATCTCGGCCGTCATGCTGCCCTTGTGGCTGGAGGTGGCCGCGGCGTAGAACTCCAGCGGATACAGCGGCAGGCCGCGATGCGAGTAGAAGCGCTGCCGCGCCAGCCAACAACCGCGGCGCAACATCTCGGCGTGTTCTTCGGCGCTCACCGTTTCTGGCGCGCGCCCGCGAAAGTCCTGCGTCATCTCACCACCCACCGCCTCGTTCGGCGGAATGTGGAAGCGCGCCGTGCTTTTCAACGCCGCCAGATCCGCCGGCACGCCGGGCGTGCCCCAGTAGATTTCGTGCGTGATCTCGTTGACCACCTCCGGCGCCTCGCGCCGCAGCGCCGCCTGCACGGCCAGCAGCCCGCGCAAGCCACGCAACAGCGACTCCTTGCGTGTCCGGCTCTCGTGCCCCTCGGCGAGATCGCCGTACATGATGTTGGTGAAGTCCTGCTTGAAATAGGTGACGCCGTAGCGCCGCGCCAGTTCAACCAACTCCTTCACGTAGAAATCGCGCCACGTCGAGGCGAAGCTCATCGCCAGCCCGGGGAGCGACGGGCTGCGTATCAGCGGCGGCAGAATGGCAGCGTTCGGCAACGCGGCTAGGTCGCGCGAGTCGCGGTCGCGGAAACACGACAGCCACAGCCCCAGCGACATGCCCTTCGATCGGATGAATTCGGCTGTTGCATTGAAGTCGGGGAATTTGACGGTGTCGACGTCGATGCCCAGCCGGCCCTTCTGCCAACCGTCGTCCAGCAGCATCTCCGTGAAACCGGCGCGCGAGGCATGCGTCGCCAGATCGCGCACCAGCGGGTCGTCGATCTTGTCGTAGAAGTGCGCCCACGTCATCCACTGCGGTCCGTGCGAGGGCGCCGCTTCGGCCGCGATGCCGATGCGCCGGTGCAGGAACTCCATGTAGGGACCTTCCAGCGCGCGGTCTAGCGGCATGGACACCGACGACACCGTGGGAGTCACGGCGCCGTCGAACGCGTAGTAGAACACGGCCTCACTCGTGAACTCCTCACCTGGACCCAACACCCATTCGAAAAGGCTGGGCGCGTAACCCATCGCGCCCTGGTCGGTGATCTCGCGCAGCGCCGACGGCACTTCGCTGGCCGCAATCAGGCCGCGCACGGCGCCGGGGCTCTCAAACGCGACGACACTCGGCTGCACACCGAACAGCGCAGCGGCCAGCGGCTTGCGCGTCAGCGCCGCAAGGTGCAGGTCGTCGATCATCATCCGGTCCAGCTTCAGCCACTGCGTGCCCGGATTGCGCACCACGGCCCACTTACGCACAGCCGGGTAGCCGTCGTAGACTTCGTAGTTCAACTCAATGGCGAGGCCCGCCACGGCGCTGCTCAACATCAACCGTGTGACACCGGCTGCGGGCTTCGTCACCGTTGCCGACACCTTGGCCGCGCGCGTGTGCCACGACGACGCCGTCAGCGCCACCGCGTCTACCCACTTCGGCGCGTCCGGCCGCGGATCGTCATAGCGCGATGCGTCGTAGCCCTGCCCGCGCCAGCGCGCGTTCATCCCGCTGGTGAAGGAGTTGATTTCGCGCGCTTCGTCGCGCGTCAGCCCGCGCGGCCGCTTGTTGTCGCGTTCATGCGTCAAGACGACGGAGAACTCGCGCGCGGGCTCGGCCAACAACTCGTGCCCGTGATAGATCAGGCTCACCGAGCGTATATTGGAGCCGTTGAATTGAATGACGCGCTCAAGGCCGGCCGATTTGAGCACGGCCTTTTCGCCTTGAATGGCGATCTCGGCCGCCGGCGCGCACAACGCGCACGCGAGCGTTGCCAGTAGGAGTTTCTGTTCAGTAGTGCACAGCATGGATGCGCGTATCAGTCCATCAGACATGCCGCTGGCGTGTCAACGGCGCTTGACGCGCTCCCTCGCCAAACCATACGATGCACGTGCAATGAACTCCCGCGAACGTTTCCTTGCCGTGATCAACGGCCAGATGCCGGACCGTGTGCCGGTGACGCTCTTCATCTGTGATGGCGGCCACTTCATCAATCAGCTCTATCCGGAGATTGACTTCTGGGAGCATGAGCGCATCCAGCTCAAAGTGATCGAGACCCAGCGCCAGTTTGGCGCGGACGTTTTCGTGCGCATGTTGTACGGCGTGAACGATCCGCTCTTCATCCACATGGGCGGCGTCAATACCAGCGTCCAAACGGAGAGCTGGGAGGTGAAGACGGAACTCGTCACGCACGGCATCACGCGCACCGAGCGTTCCATCATTCGCACCCCAGCCGGCACGCTGACGCAGGACTTCTCCACCACCGAGGTGCGCCCCGGCACATTTGTGTTCGCCTGCACCCGCAAGCCCGTGCAGTGCGAGGCCGATCTCGACATTGCCATCCGCTACGAGCCGCGTATGCCCGCGGCGTGGAAACAGCAGGTGAAGGAGCGTGTCGCACGCATCCGCGCCGCCTTGGGCGACTCCGGCATCCTTGGCACCTGGACGCCGCACGGCCCCTTTAACAACGCGTCACTGCTGATTGATCACGATACGCTTTACTCGCTATTCCGCGTCGATTACCCGTTCTACGAGAAGCTGATGAACTTCGCCATGGAGCGGATTCTCGACTACACCGCCGCCATCGACGAAGCCGGCCCCGACGTCCATTGCGTCGGCGGCAACGTGCCCGGCGGTTTTCTTGGCCGCGCCAACTACGACCGCTTCATCCTGCCCTTCGAGCGCCGCTACATCGAGTTTGTGCAACGCACCGGCAAGCCCGCGATGTACCACAACTGCGGCAAGATCATGGCGCTGGTGGAATCGTACAAGGCGCTTGGCGCGCGCATTGTGGAGCCATTTTCGCCCTCGCCTCTAGGCGACGCGGATCTGGCCGCGGCCAAGGCTGCCGTCAATGGCGCATACGTGATGCTGGCCGGCATCGATCAGGTGAACGTGCTGCAAAACGGCACGCGCGACCAGGTCTGCCGCGCGACCGAGTCAACCATCAAAACCGGCAAGCCCGGGGGCGGCTTCATCCTGCAGCCGGTGGATTTCCTAGAATACGGCACCCCGACGGAAAACGTCGAAGCCTACGTCCAGACGGCGCTCCAGCACGCTGCCTACTAGGGCATCAACGCTTCAAGAGCGCGCGCCCTGGCGCGGAGTTCGGCCGCCTCGGCAGACAAGCGGTCGTACGTGCGCAGATAGTACGACCGCGCACCGTCCATCCGCGTCTCCGGCATGGTGACGCTCCGCGGAGTTTCGCCACGCTCAACGCTGTCCAGAATCGAGCGCGCCACACTCACCCGCCACTCCTGCTGCCTGGAGCGCGGTTCAAAGAAGCCGGGGCCGCGCAGCCACAGCACGCCGGCCAGCCGTCGTGCGGCGCGAATCCAGGCAAAGCGGCTAGGCGGCTCGAAGCCCATCCGGGCGAGCTCGGTTCCATGTTCCATCCACAACCAAGGGCACTGTGTCTGCACTAGCAGATCGAGCGCCGCCGCCGTCACCACCGGGCCGCGCCCCGTCATGGCCGCAGCCGGCCATGGATCATCAGCGCGGGTCAGAATTGTCAAACCAGCCAGGCAGACGGCGCGCTCCACATGCGGCGGCACACGCCCCAGCACGTTGCTGGCGCGCGCAGCCACTTGTAGCCCCTGGACAAAAGGCGTTTCCGGCGCCGGATAGACATGGCCCACCTCACGCAACGAAATCAGCGGTTCATTCCAGCGCCCCTCTAACACGCCCAGCGCGTTGCACATCTCCAGATAGAACTTGCGCTGATGGCGCCGCCAACCGCTACGCACAGCCAGCGGGAAGAAATCCTGTAGCCAGAACACCACACGCCGCGCCGCCTCCAGCGGCAGGATGGGATACTCTGGCCACCGTGGCACTTCTCCCCGCGCCATAAAGAAGCAGCGCCGGTTGACGGAGGCGCGGTATGGCTCCGTGGCCGCCAACTCCTCCAGGTCGTCATTGTGAATCACGAAACACTGGCCCGTGCGAGGGAATACGCACCGCGCAATCTGATAACGCGCGCGCAAACGCTCCAGGCTGGCGCCACAGGCATCGTCGACCGTGATGTCGAAATCCAGGTCGCTCAGCGGAAACACCGCATCGCCCGAAGCCACACTGCGGCGCACGCACACCGCCTCCACCGGCGGGCCTCGCAAGACACTCGCCGCCAGTAGCCGGGCCGTACTCCGGTAGATCCCGCAACTGATCGTCACCGCAAGCTATCCAAGCTCCGCCTTCGCCAGCTCGACAATCGCCGCCGCATTGGCGCCCTTATCACGCCCCAGGTGAATAATGTAGCAGCGCGAACGCCGCGCCAACAGGTGTGCATTGACGCTTCGCCCCCACACCGTACCGATCTGTCCGGTCAGATCCCACAGGCTGCTGCGCAACAGGAACTCGAGGCCTTGAAACAGCCCCACTCCAAGAATCATCGCTGGCAGCAACGCCTCCATCGTTCTGCGGTAAGACGCCCGCTCGATGCGTGGCCCGGCCGCCAGCGTACGCCGCCCAATAATCAGCAACCCCGGCGCCGCCACTGATTGAATGCGATCGCGGAAGTACGCCGAGTCCACCAGGCGTTTCGGACCGAACTCCATGCGGCGGTACACCCGCACAAACTCCGGCGGCACCTCAACGTCCGATCCTTCCAGCAATCCCAGACGCAATGGAAATGCGTGTGCGCGGCTTTGCCGGTCGATAAACGGCGAATCGTCCGACAACACGCGCAGCTCCGCGCACTTCAGCAATTCAGCACAAAGCGTGCTCTTGCCTCCACCCATCGGCAGCACTGCGAGGATGGAACGCCCGCGATATGCCATACCCAGAGCATGCAGACGGTTCAGCCCGTGCTTGTCACAAGCTTCACCAATGCGCGAAAGCAGAAACAGGTTGGCGGCCTCGTAAACCAGATCTGCGTCCAGGCTGGCAACCCGGAAATGGCGCTGCGCCGGATCGAAAAACGCCAGTCCACGACCACCAAAGTCCAGGATGCGTGTCCCGCGCACGTGATAAACCACGTTTCTCGGCGTGTAGACCGATGCGTCCACCACCGGCAGCCCCTCGTAATCCGGAGCTTCCAGGTTTACCTCAATTTGCGTTGCCTGAGGATCGTCTCCTGAAACGGCAAAGTACGCAAAATCGCTGTGCAGCGCTGTGACCGCCGCTTCGCAGCTACCCGATAAATTGAAGGAAAATGCCGAATGGACTGAATACAAGGACGCTCCCCACGCCGCCTGTGACAATCGGACCCAGACTAAGCTCACACGAGAATAGCGTGCGGGGCGCACCATGCGCAATTACTCGCCCGTCCGGCCGAACATGGAGACGCCCGTCGGGTCGGTTTCCGGCAGTGGAGGCGGAGGAGGAGGCGCGTCCGCCGGGCGGTTGGCGAACATGTCCTGTAGACGGCCGCGCGCCACTCGCAACAGGTCGGTCAGATAGCTGCAATGCCGCTCTCGCGCCCAGCCGGTTGCGCCGAGAATTTCCAGTAGCCGTGCACCGTTGATGTGGTCCTCGGCCCGTACGTCGGCGATGCCGCGATAGGCGGCCATGCCGACGCGGCGCGCGTAAGCCGGAGAGACAACATCGATCAGCCAGTGGCGCACACCGCATTGCGCAGCGGCTTCCGTCGCCAGCGCCTGCACCGTCGCCTCCGGCAGATACATCAATAACCCTTCGGTGAGCATCAACGCCGGCGCCGCTCCCACCGCGCTCCAAATGCGGTCGCGCGCCCCGGCGTCATTCAGGTCGGCCGACATCCGCTCCAGCCGGCAACGCGGCCGGGCCTGAAGGCGGGCCAACGCGGCGTGCTTGTAGTCGAGCATGTCGTCAAAGTCGACTTCAATCCAGCGCAGCGATTCCGGCAACTCCAACCGCCACGGTCGCGTGTCCAGCCCCGCTCCCAAGGAAACTACGGTCGCCACCTCCAGCGTCTCCACAGCATGCCGCACTTCTCCATCCAGGAAATGACTGCGTATCGCCACGCCGAAACACATAATCTCGGGCGCGGGTAGTTTTCTGAGAATCGCGTAGCCGCGCTCACCGGCCAGCGCGTCGGCGTAAGGGTCATCCACCAGCCCATGAGCGCGCCCGCGTTCCAGTGCGCGGCAGGCGGCCACCATCAGAGCCGTGTCACTGACGTGGCGAATTTCGGAGTCTGGAGTCGTCATAGTCATATTATGCGAAGAGCAATCCGCGCACACTGATAATCCATGGCGAATCATTCTCACACCCCAGACGCCGGCGCCAACCGCCGCTCCTTCATGACACGCCTTGCGCTGGCTGGCGTCGCCGCGCCCCTGCCTTCCGCCCAAGCAGCACCCGCGGCGGCTCCGGCCGCCCCAAAGTTCCTCACCGATTCATTTGTCCCTGGACGCGAATACTTCGTCCTGCGCAGTGGCCGCGCCAAGCTTGTGGCGCAGGCCGACACGTCAGGACAAATTCCGGGATTCTTGTTCTTACTGTTCGACGCAGAAGACAACCACCAGAGTGGGCGCAAGGCGCGCGCGTTCCATTTTGCCAACGGTGACGGTTTCCTGCGCACAGCCCTGGAGGTCGAGTTCGGCGGCTTCGCCTTCACCGCGCTCGGCTTTCAAACACAGACGAGGTGGTGTGACGAAGACGGCATCCCAGCCGTTGAGGCCACTTGGTGGGCCGGCGGCTTGCGCGTCACCGAACGCCTTCTCGCACTGGAAGCGCCGGGCCTTTTCATGCGCCGCATTGAGCTCACATCGGCCGATCTCGGTAGCGCCGAGCAGGTCACCACGCGGCTGTCTCTTCCACCCGGCCAATACCACGAGCGCAACCACTGGCTGGTTCTGGCTAACGGGCGTTTTCCGTTTGCGATTACGGGCAAAGGCGCTCGTCTGAATACCGATCGTGGCGTTATCGAGATGGGCCCTTTCCCCATCGAGCCGGGCCAGAGTCTTCGCATCGACACGCTGCTTTCGGCCGGCGCCGATCTCACCACTGATGTTGACGCCGCTATCGCAGAGACTCGCCAGACGTGGCTTCGCAGCGCAACCATTACGGCCGGCGACAACACCGCCCGCGAGATCTTTACCAAAGCGCGCTATGGCCTGCCGGCTATGGTCGCCACAAACGGAGTGATGGACGCGGGCATTTTCGAATATGGCGCGCAGTGGGTGCGTGACACTTCGAACACTCTTCTCGGCCTCGTTCATGCCGGCCAATTTGAGCTGGCGCGCGCAGGCTTAGACCACATTTTGAAGAGCATGGTGAAAGACGACGGCGGCACCATGATCGACAATGGTTACGCCTCGCCCGACCGCGAACAGTTCGACCAGATGGGCGAGCTCATGCACGCGCTCAAGGCCTACCGCGATTGGAGCGGCGATGAGAGCTTGCTCGTCGAACATCGCTCGAAACTCCTCGCCGTGATTGAACGCCCGCTGCGTGATGAGTTCCGCCACCCCAGCGGCCTGCTGCATAACCGCCGCGAATTCTGGGAGCGCACCACCGCCGACGGCTGCGAGCTCGCCTACCAGACTTATGTCGTGCTTGGTCTGCGCGACGCCGCTTCGCTGGCCGCGCCGCTTGGCGCCGAGGATCGCGCCACACGCTGGCGCGAGGAGGCGGCGCGCATCCTCGACGCGATGCTCCATCACCCGTCCATGGCGCTGGTGAAGCAAGGCCGGCTGATTAAACGCCGCGCCGTGAACGGCGACTGGGTGAAGACCCTCGACTACCCATCGCGTTACGCCGACGCGCCGCAGAAGACCGAGCGAGTACATCTGGCCGAGCCCGACGCCACGCTGGCGCTGCCCATTGCTTATGGCTTGATCGACCCGCAGTCCGACTTGGCGCGCCGCACGCTCGACGAAGCCGGCCATCTTTGGAATGCGCGCTGGTTCGGCGGCGGCTATGAACGTTATCACTCCAGCGGCCAGTGCGACCAGCCCGGCCCCTGGACGCTCGCCTGCTGTTTCATGCTGCGCGCGCTGCACGACGCGGGCCAGTACGACCTTAGCCGCCGCGTGCTCGAATACATGAACACCGTTCAGGGTGGCCGCACCGGAGCGTGGTTTGAAGAGGTGCCGCTGGCGCGCGGCCAAGCCGCCACGTCCGGCCTGCTGCCGTGGGTCTCGGGTGAGCTAAGCCTGTTTAGCGTCCGCCACCTGTTAGGCGTGCATTTTGAGGACGACCGGCTCGCTTTGCGCCCAGCGCTCTATCCGGATAGCCCGGCCGTTACGGCCAGTCTGCGCTTCCGCAATGCGCGTCTCGACCTCGAAATACCGCGCCCCGGCCGTCTGCGCGGTGCACTGGTCAACGGTCGCAATATTGCCGCAGACCGCGACGGCGTGCTGCGCCTGCCTGCTGGCTTCAGCGGCGGCAGTGTGCGATTCGCCGTGCGGTGATGCTATTCGATCACGATGCTGTAAGGCGCAACGGTCAGCGCCTTGCTTCCCGGTAACCGCACCGTAGCGGTGTCGTCGCCGTAGTTCAGCAACACCAGCTTGCCGCTGGCCGTGACGGACCAGTACGTCTCTTCGGGCTTCTCCATTGCGAGCGCGCGTTTCAGCTCCGGACGCAGCGCCGGCATCGCCAGTAGCTGTTTCTTGATGTATTCCAGATACAGCTTGCGCTCCGGGTGCCACGTGTAGACCAGCGCGCGCCCCTTGCCCGTATCGCCCGCCAGCCAACGGTCGAACACCGCGCGGTCGCCCTCCACCGTCGTGAACGGCACTTGCCGCGAGCCCTCCCGCAGTGGATAGATCACCGTGCCGCCCGCGCGCACCCAAGCGTCGATTTTGGCGAGCACGTTCTTCTCCGTCACGCGCCCGGCCAAGAACACGAGCACCTTGTAATGTTCCAGCGCGCCGTCCAGGATCATCTGCTCGCCGGCAAAGTCATAGTCCATCAATGAGCGCAGCGCGTAAGCCGGCGCGAAGAACGTCGAGCCGTAGAGATGGCTCATCACGCCGTCGTCCAGCTTATTGGCCGTGTCGGGGTAGAATGCCGCCACCTCCGTCAGCGGTTGCTCGCGCTGGTCCAGCAACCGGGCGTACTTGAGCCAGCCGTCAATCGCCTGATCGTTGTCGTAAAGGTTCCCGAAGTAATAGAAGAGGTGCTGGCCATTGTTGGCGACGATGTTGAACAGCCGGTTGATGACGCCGCGCCGCGTGCCGAAGCCCGCCGGCTCCGTGCCGAACTTCGCGCCGTAGAAGCGCGCCGCCGACGCCGCCGGCCGCGTCACGCAGAAATTGTTCACGTAGCTGTCGTTCTCATTCGTCAGCCGGATGCCGCCGTGGAGCGCGGCCATCGACTTGGTGTGTGCGATGTAATCCGTGCCAATCACCACCGCGCCCCAGCCGCCCGACGACTGGTAGATATCCACGTTCGGCATGGCCTCCCGCGCCCACTTCGCCCACTGCCCGCACCAGTTCGTCATCGCCTCCATGTACCAGGTGGTGAAATCCTTCCGCATGCGCGCATTCAACGCCGAAACGGGCAGAAACGGCTTCACCGCATCGAACGACGCATACGTCGCTCCGCCCCAAGCCTTATTCAACTCGCCGATTCCCGCATAGCGCGTCCGCAGCCAGGCGCGGAACGCCGCAGCAGCACCGTCATCGCCCACCCAGTAGCCCAAGTGCGTGTGCAGCGTCTTGCCGCGATATCCCCACGCGCCCGACGCCGGATACTGCGCCTCGCCGTAGTTTGCGCTCGGCCCCAGCCGCACGCCCAGCAGCGCCGGATTCGCACCATAGTGCTTGCCGAATTCCGTCAGAAACCGCCGCACGTATTTCACTTGGCCGTCGTTGAAGATCGTCGGAATATCGGTTTCCAAGCCGTGCTCCAGACACTTGTAGCGCACGTGTTCCGGCGTGTTGTAAAACCAGTCCGGCAGCGCGTAGGCCGAGCCCACAATCAGCAACGGGAACCACTTCAGCCCATGCCGCTGGCACTCGGCCACGATGGCGTCGTAAAAGCTCCAGTCGAACTTACCCGGCGCGGGCTCGACGAAGTTCCACTTCACGTAGCTCTCAATGCCGTTGAAGCCCAGCGCGCGCGCCAGCGGCGCCAGGTTGCGCATCATTGCCAGTGCGTCCGGCAACTCCTCCATCGTGTTGGCGTCGGCGCCGGAGCTGATCACCAGATTCATCGGCCGCTTCAACTTGAAGGCCGGCTCCACCAACGGCGCAGCCTCGTAGGCAGGCTTCACCGTGTTGAGCCGCAACTCCGTCATGCGCGGCAAGCCGGCGACGGCAACCTCTTTGGTCCCAGCCGGTAGCAAGAACACCGCGCGCCGCGTCGCACCCGTATTCAGCCGCGCCACGCCCCATTCGTCCTGCTGGCGCACCTTGGCGTTGATGGAGATGAGCCCGTAGCCCTTATCCGGATAGGTGATGGTGAGCCACGCCGCGGCTGGCGTGGACTGGGCCAGTTTCACCTTCAGCGTTGCGCGCTGGTAGTAGTCGTGCGACGGCTCCACCGCGCCGCTGGCCGGCGTCACGGAAACGCCGACAGATGGCTCCCCGGCGCGCCAATGCGCCAACTCCGCCGCGCAGCACGGCATGGCCAACAGGAAGAGGAACAGCGAGGTTGTTCTCATGTGCGTCCCATCCAAACTATCATTGCGTGCCGCGCGTGATACGCTGACATCCGCAAGATGAAACGTTTGTTGATCCTCTTTCCTCTGGCTGTTCTGGCAGCCCCACCGCGCGTCCAGGTGGGCGATCCGGTGCTGATTGTGGAGGCGCCCGCTTCCGTTCGCCGCTGGGGCTACTATCAATTTCCGCGCATGTGGCGCACGGCCTCCGGCGATGCCGTGGTCTTCGTGCATGTTGAGCCGGACGCCGTGGAAAGCTACGGTAAGCCGCAGCCTTCATTCGTTTCCCGCGACGGCGGCGCCACGTGGCAGCGGGATGATGCCGCCGCCACGCGCCCCTACGGCTTCCGCCTGAACAACGGCGATTACCTGCAAAGCGCCACCACGCCCGCACTCGACGTCAAAGACGCGCAACTACCTAAGCCCGCCGGATCGCTACAGTCTTACGCGGATTCCTACACCTTCTATCGCTTCGCGGATCTCAATGATGAGATGCGCCGGATCTTCTTCGACCGCTTCCCCGCCGGTGGCGCCAAGTGGGAGCGCGAGTCGACGGTCCTGAACGACGCGCGCGGCCTGCGTGGCGCCGTGCGCGGTCATCTGCCGCGCATCTGGTGGGGCGACATGCGCGCCGCCCGAGATGGATCGCTCGTAGCGGTCATCTATCCTGCATACGAAGAGACAAAAGGCCAGCTCTACTGCCACGCGGCCTGCTATCGATCCACCGACGACGGCCGTCACTGGCACCTGCAAGGGCGCATCCTCTACCAGTTCGATTCAAAAGCCGACCCGCTCGGCGCCAAACGCGGTGGCTTCAGTGAACCCGCCCTGGAAATTCTCAAGGACGGCTCGCTCTTCGCCGTGCTACGCACCACCGACGGCAACGGCGTCAGCCCCATGTACTACTCGCGCTCCAAGGACCTGGGCCGCACCTGGACGCGCCCACGCGCTTTCACGCCCACAGGCGTCATGCCCCGCATGCTCTTGCTCGGCAACGGCACGCTGGTGCTGACCTCCGGCCGTCCTGGCGTCGACCTGCGTTTCAGCTTCGACGGCCGCGGCAAACACTGGACCGAGCCGCAACGGCTTGTCCCCGCAGACGCCTCCAAACCGCAAGCGGACTCCTGCGGCTACACGGATCTGCTCGCCCTGGACCACAACACCTTTCTAGTGGTTTACAGTTGGTTTAACCGGCCCGGTGCCGATGGCTTGCCGCATAAGGCAGTGCTCGCGCGGCGCGTGACGGTCACCCGGTAAGAAGGAGTATCCATGTTGACCCTCGGTATCGCGCTGGCCGTGGCATCCGGCCTGTGCAACGGGCTGTTTTCCGGCCCCATGAAGATGATTCCGCGCTGGAAGTGGGAAAACATCTGGCTGGTCTTCATCGTCTCGGCCTGCGTAATCATCCCCGCCGCTATGGTGTTGCCGAGGATCGACAATCTGGGAGGAGTCTACGCCGCCGCGCCCGCATCGTCTGTCGCCGCCGCGCTCGGCTTCGGCTTCCAGTGGGGCTTCGGCGCCATTCTCTTCGGCCTCAGTGTAGATCGCCTCGGCGTCTCGCTCACCAACAGCCTGGTCATCGGCGTCAGCTCCGCGCTAGGCTCCGTCGTACCGCTGATGCTCGGCTACGGCTTGCGTTTCGAGCCGCGCCAGATTGTTCTCGGCGGCGGTCTGGTCTGTTTTCTCGCGGGCGTCTGGCTCTGCGGCCGCGCCGGCCACATTCGCGAAGGTCAATCGTCCACCGGCAAAAATGTTTGGACCGGCTTGATCATCGCCATCGGCGGCGGCGTCATGTCCGGTCTGTTCAACGTCGGCTATTCCATGGCGCTGCCCATTGCCGAGGCGGGCAAGCGCCTGGGTTATCCGCAATTCGACGCAATCAACGCCATTTGGCTGCTGATGCTCGGTGCGGGCGCCATTCCGAACATTGTCTTTTGCGTGTACCTGATGCGCCGCAACCAGAGCGCCGGGTGTTTCGGTGCGCCGCGCGCGGCCGCTAACTGGAGCCTTTCCCTTCTCACCGGCGTTTTGTGGAGCGCCAGCATTTTCCTCTACGGCGCGGCCACGCCGTGGCTCGGTGACCTCGGCCCCTCCATCGGCTGGCCGCTCTCACTTGCCGTCGGACTCCTTGTGGCTAATCTGTTCGGCGTGTGGCTGGGCGAGTGGCGCACGGCGCCGCCCGCTGCGTCACGTTTCATGCGCTGGGGCATTGTCACTCTGGTGGCGGCCATCGTGTTGTGTGCTCTTTCGAGCAAAATAGGTGCGTGATGTTTGAATCTCTCTACCAGCGTTTGATCGTCTCCTGCCAGGCCTCCAAGGGCGAGGCCTTTCACGATCCCATCTCCATGGCGCGCTTTGCGCGCGCCGCGCAGGCCGGTGGCGCGGCGGGTATTCGCTGCAACAGTCCCGAAGACACGCTCACTATCACGCAGACCACTGGTCTGCCCACCATTGCCATTCAGAAGCGTATGCAGCCGGACGGTCGCGTTCTCATCACGCCGACGTTTGAAGACGCGCAGGCGTTAGCCTTGGCCGGCGCCTCCATCATCGCCATCGACTGCACGGTGCGCGGCCAGCGTACCGGCTCGCTAGACCGCGTCCGCCGCGTCACCGAAGAACTCCATCTGCCCGTGATGGCTGACATCGCCACGCTCGAAGAGGCCGAAGCCGCCGTTGCCGCGGGCGCCGCGTTCGTCGGCAGCACCATGCGCGGCTACACTGACGAAACGGCTGGCCACGACACGTTCGAGCCTGACTTCATCTCGGCACTGCGCTCGCGCGTTAATGTGCCTGTGCTCGCTGAAGGCCACATCAGCCGGCCCGAAGAAGCCGCCGCCGCCCTGCGTGCCGGCGCGTATGCCGTCATCATAGGCACCGCTATCACGCGGCCGCACGTGCTCACCGCAGACTTCGCCAATGCCATGGCGCGCGAAACGCTGCGGCAGAAGAGCTGGGTGCTCGGCATCGATCTGGGCGGCACCAACACCAAAGCGGGACTTGTTTCGGCGACTGGCGAACTGCGTGGCGATTTCACCTCCCCAACGCCCGCCAACGCCGGCGCGGCCGGCCTGATGGAGCATCTCAACAAGGTCGCGCGGCGCGGCATCGAGCGCGCCAGTGAACTCGGCATCACCCCGGCGGCTATCGGCGTAGCCACTGCCGGCTGGGTGAATCCTTCCACCGGAGCCGTGGTCTACGCCAGCGACAACCTGCCCGGCTGGACCGGCACGCGCATTGCGGAACAGATGACTGCCGCCACCTCACTGCCCGTCGCCGTCGAAAACGACGCAAACGCCTGCGCCGTGGCTGAGAGCGTTTTCGGCGCCGGACGCGGCGTCGATTGTTTTGTGGCCATCACACTAGGCACTGGCATCGGTGGCGGCTGCTACGTCGGCGGCCACCTGAATCGCGGCGCCAACTTCATGGCCAACGCGCTGGGCCACCTCTGCATTGAAGCCGGCGGCATCGATTGCACCTGCGGCGGCAAGGGTTGCCTGGAGGCCTACACCAACGCCGCCGCGCTGGTGCGCTACGCCGGACCGGGCTTTGCATCCGCCGAGGATGTCGTACGCGCCGCCAATACCGGCGACGCCAAGGCGCGCGCCGCCATCGAGACCTACGCCAACTACCTCGCTTTCGGTCTGGCCACCATGGCGCATATGATCGATCCGCAAACCATCATCCTGGCCGGCGGCATCGCGCAGAACAATCCGCTGCTGGTGGCTGAACTGAACGAACGTCTTGCACGCCTGCTCATCGCCGCACGCTACCGCAAGCTGCGGCTGGAGGTATCGACGCTCGGTTATTACGCCGGGGCCATTGGCGCGGCGGCGGTGGCGTTCGATCAGACTCTGTCCAGCACCTCGCGATAGTACGTCTCGTAACGCGGGATGATCTTCGACGTGCAGAAGCGCGCTTCGGCCGTGTCACGCGCGGCCCAGCGCATCTTCATCCGGAGCGCGTCGTTGCTGAGCACTTCGGTGACGCGCGCCGCCTGCGCCGCCACGTCGCCCACATTCTCCAGGAACCCGTCCTTGCCATCCGTGACCAGTTCCGGGATGCCGCCCGTGCGTGTCGACACCGGCACCACGCCGCAGGCCATCGCCTCCAGCGCCGCCAGCCCGAAGCTCTCGCTTTCGCTCGGCAGCAGCAGCACGTCGCACTGCGGAATCAGCCGCTCGATGTGGTTCTGCTTGCCCAGGAAGCGCACGTTGTCGTGCTCACCCAGCTCAAACGCGCGCCGCTCCGCCGCGCAGCGGTCCGGCCCATCGCCGGCCATCCACAGTTCACAGTCCACGCTCTGGCGCGCGTGGTGCAGGATATCGATGCAATCGGTGACGCGCTTCACCGGCCGGAAGTTCGAAATGTGCAGCAGGCGCGGGCGTCCCTCGTGCGGCTCCCCTGCCATGCGGTACAGATCGCAGTTGACGAAGTTCGGGATTACACGGATCTCGTTCTTGATTTGAAACGTCTCGATCGTCTGTTGTTTCAGACTTTCGCTGATCGACGTCACACCGTCCGAGCTTTCAATCGAAAAACGCGTAATCGGCAGGTAACTGCGGTCCACACCCACCAATGTGATGTCGGTGCCGTGCAGCGTCGTCACATACGGCAACCGCCGCTTCGGCGCCGTCATGGAACGCGCCAGAAACGCCGACGCTGAATGCGGAATCGCGTAGTGCACGTGCAGAAGGTCCAGCGATTGCCATTCGGCGATCTCCGCCATGCGCGACGCCAGCGCCAAGTCGTACGGCGGATACTCGAACAGCGGATACGTCGAGACCTCCACTTCGTGGTAGTAAATGCGCGGCAACCCCGCATCCAGACGGATGGGGTTGGCGTAGGTAATGAAGTGTACTTCGTGGCCGCGCGCGGCCAATTCCATGCCGAGTTCGGTGGCGACGATACCCGAGCCACCGTAAGTGGGATAGCACGTGATGCCGATTTTCATAAGCGGACGAGGCTTCCTCTAGGGTATCTTGTCGGCATGCACCTGTTCCTGTTGCTTGCTCTCGCGCTCACTCCCGCAGAGGAGCGTATTGCGAAAGCTGTCGATGCCCGCCAGCAGACCGACGAGGCCCTGCTGGAACGCATCGTCAACATCAACAGCGGCAGCTTGAACGCGGCCGGCGTGCGCCAGGTGGCTGATGTGCTCAAGCCCGAATTCGAGCGCCTCGGCTTCAACGTGCGCCTCGTTGACATGTCCGCCGCGCAACGCGGCCCGCATCTCATCGCCGAGCGCCGCGGCACACGTGGCAAGCGCGTCTTGCTGATCGGACATCTGGATACGGTGTTTGAACCGTCCCACCCCTTCCAGCGCTACTCCCGCCAGGGCAAACAGGCAATCGGCCCGGGCGTCAACGACATGAAGGGCGGCGACGTCATTATTCTCTCAGCGCTGAACGCATTGCATGAAAACGGCGCCCTGGACGGCGCCACCATCACCGTGGTGCTCACCGGCGACGAGGAAAAGCCGGGCGCCCCTCTCTCATTCGTGCGCCGCGATCTCATCGCCGCCGGCAAACAGAGTGACGTCGCGCTCTGCTTTGAGGGCACCGCGCGCCGCAGCGGCGTCGACTACATCACTATCGCGCGCCGCTCCAGCTCCGGATGGACGCTACGTGTCAGCTCTGCGACCGGCCACTCCAGCCAGATCTTTTCCGAGGCCATGGGCCACGGCGCCATCTACGAAATTGCGCGCATCCTGAACGATTTTGAAAAGGAGCTGCGCGAGCCCATGCTGACCTACAGCCCCGGCCTGATTGTCGGCGGCACCGATATTCAGCTCGCCGCCAGCGGTGAAAACGGCTCAGCCGCAGGCAAGGACAACGTCGTCGCGCGAGAGGCCGCCGCCACCGGCGACATCCGCGTCATCACGCCCGACCAGCTTTCGCGCACGCAGGCCAAAATGAAAGCCATCGTTGCGCGCCATGCGCCCACCACCAAGGCGGAAATCACGTTTGACGAAGGCTATCCACCCATGGCGCCCACCGCCGGCAATCGCAAGCTCGCCGCACAGTTGAACGAAGTGAACCGCGCGCTCGGTTTTCCGGAGGAGCCCGAACTGAGCCCGTTGGAACGCGGCGCCGGCGACATTTCATTTGTCGCGGCCGATGTCGACGCGCTCTCCGGCCTGGGCATGAGCGGCGAGAATTCGCACGCCACCGGTGAATCGGCCGATCTGGACCGTCTGCCCATCTACGCCAAGCGCGCCGCGCTGCTCATTTACCGGCTGACCAGATAAGCTCGCCGTAGCCAATCTGCCCGTTCAGATGCTCGGCCGGCTGCGCCTTATCGCCACCGCCGAACCACACGCGCACGCGGTCCGGCTCTACAACGACACTCGCATCACAGACGACCTTTGAGTTCCAGGCTTCCGCGCCTTCGATCACGAGCCCCGTGGGCTGCCAATGCAGGCCATCACGTGATCGCACCAGCGCCATGCGCCGCATCTCATTGCGCGCCCTTCCCGTGTAGAGCATCCACCACCAGCCGTGTGCGCGCCACACTGCGGGCTCGCCCAAACCGTTTTCGTCGAAGGCTCCATCCGCGCCCAGTTCCATCACCGGGCTTGCGCGCAGCTTCATCCACTTGACGCCATCATCGGACACTGCCACGCCCAGCCGTTGCCGCCGTGCGCGATCCTCGCCCAGATAGAACATGTAGAGCCGCCCGGCCGCTTCAATCACATCCGGGTCGGCCGTGGCGCGCTCGTCCCAGGCGCCGCGCGGACCGTAGCCAATCACTGGCTGCGGCTCTTTTCGCCAATTCACAAGATCCTGGCTGCGCGCCAGCGCGATGCGCGGCCGCTCGCCCGCCTGGTAGTAGTGCAGCACCTCGCCGCGGAAGACCACCGTCGCGCCATTGGCCGCGATGTAGCGCCCTTCCCAACCCTCGGGCGAGAGCACCGTGCGCGGCTCGCTCCAGCTCACACCATCGGCGGACATGGCCAACGCCGTGCGCCACGTGTGCCCATCGAAGACCGAATAGAGATTGGCGAGCCGCCCCTGCCACGCAAAGACGCTCGGATTCAGCGTGTCGACTGCCCGATTCGGAATTACCGGAGACGCCTGTGCGCGCCATGTATAGCTTCCGCTTTCAACCGGCCCCGGATTGGGTAGAGTGAAGTCGGCATAGCGCCCGCAGCCAGCCAGCGCCAGTGTTGCGCATAGGGCCGCTACGGCTCTCATAGCGGCAGGCTCACATGCACTTCCGAGCCGCGCCCGGGGCGCGACACCAACCGCAGGTCGCCCTCCAGCCCACGCGTACGCCGCATGATGCTCTGCGGACCCAGCCCCAGCAGTTCCAGCTCTTCCAGCGTGAACTCGCCGGCAAACGGAAAGCCCGTGCCATCGTCTTCGATATCGATCTTGATGTGGTCCTGCGCGCGGCTGAGCGTTACCGCCACATGCGACGCCGACGAGTGCTTCCGCACGTTGTTCAGCGCTTCGCGCACAATCTGCACCACCTCAATCGAGCTCTCGATATCGTCGTTCATCGCGCCCGGATCGGCCTTGAATGTGGCTTGAATTCCAGAGTCTTTCTGGAACAGCCCTACCGTGGAGCGCAACGCCGCGCCCAGGCCCGCCGCGTCCAACTCCACCGGACGCATCGAACGCACGAAGCTGCGCACCTCGGCCACCTGCTGCGTGCACACCTCACGCAACTGCCGTAGCTCCTCCATGCCCGCCTCGTGGTTGCGTTCGAGCATCTTGCGCACAATCTCGATCCGCATCTGCACGGCAATAAAGCCCTGCAGCGGCCCGTCATGGAAGTCGGCCGCAATTCGCTCGCGTTCCGCCTCGCGCGCCCTTTGCGACTCCAACCGGTAGAGCACCGCTTGGCGCGAAGCGTTCGACAGCCGGTCCATCAGGCTCTGCTTTTGCAGCGCCACCACGCAGCCGAACATCCCCAGCACCAGCAACAGAGGTTGCAGACGCTGGGAACTGGCCGGCTGCATCAGATTGACGAACGCCAGGCTCAGCACCGTGATCAGCAGTACATCGCGCCAGTCCTGCTGCGTCGCGACGGCCAGAAAGAGGTACAGCGAAGCGATAGCGGACAGCCAGTAGCCCGAACCCGGATCCAGCGCCACACACAGGAAGAAGGCGCAGACGTCCAGCACCAGGCTGAGCAAATCCAGGCGGTCCAGCCTCTCCGGAATTCGCCAGAAGATTGAGATCACGCTGTAGACTGTCAGAATTCCGGCCAGCGCCAACCACGTCGCCGATTCGACGCCCGTCGAACCCAACACCACCCATACGCAGGCCGCTCCCACCAACGCCCTGAGCACGCTCAGGTAGCGCCGCCAAAGGTACGGGAGCACAATCTGATCGGTGACCATCAGACCTCAGCGGATGTACAGGTAGAGCGTGTGACTGCGCCCCTCGCCGTCGTCCTCGACATGTTCTTCTTTGACCGGAGTCCAACCCCGGACCAGGAAATCGTGCGCGACAATTCGCGTGCCCTTCTTCAACTGCTTTTCCAGCAACGGGCGAATCTTGTCGTTCGACGCCGGCAGCAGGTAGACGGTCAGCAACTGGGCCGATGAATAATCCTGGTTCAGAATATCGCCGTGGATGATGTGTGCGCGTTTCTCCTGGCCGCGGCTGCGTATTTTGGCTTGGCTCTGGCGGCACAGGTCTTCATCGAACTCGACGCCCGTCGCGTCAGCCTTGTACTTCTCGGCGGCCATCACCACAATCCGGCCATCCCCGCTGCCCAGATCGAACATCTTTTCGCCCGGACGCAGCCCGCCCAGCTTCAACATCCGTTCCACGACGGTGAGCGGCGTCGGGTAGTACGGCGCCAGCTTTTCGGGCTTGGCCGCTTCCTGCGCGCAAAGCCCGCCGGCGAGCCCCGCCAGCACGAGAATCCATTTTCCAACTCTATTGGCCCACATAGACACGCACCGGGTTGCTCACCACACCCCCGGACTCCACCTCCAGCGCGGATGCGCCTTCATTCACCAGATCCGGCATCCGGATCTCCACCAGGTAGTATCCGATGTAGCCGGGCGCCAGTGTGGCGCGCGCCACTTCCAGCGCGGCCCCATCCAGCCGCACAGCCACTTGCTCTGCCACACGCGGGACATCATCCAGCGGCGCCGCCAGCCCCGTAGGCCAGTCCGGGCGGACCCGGCCCAGGCCGCTCACCAATATCTGCACTCTCATGCCCGGCCGCGCCGGGTGCATCGCATCCAGTTGTACGCCGGAATCGGCGTCAATCAGCATTGGCGTGCCGTCGCGGTCCACCAGAATTGACGGCGACGCCTTGCGCAGCGGCAGGCCGAACACAATCTTTCCGTTCGCCGATTCAAGCACCAGTTCAAGCGAATCCCCGGAAACCGAAAACGGCACCTGGATCTGCGATTCATCATCGCTGGCCGCCAGCACCGGCGCTGCCGCGCCGTTCGAACTGGCCGTGCTCAGCCGCGCCCCGACAATGCTCAGCAGTACGCCCGGAGCCGCCGCCCGCGCCGCATAGTCGGCCACGTGCACCACGCGCGGATCGCGCTCGCGGTGCGGCGCCAGCATGCCGTACACGCCGTAGCCATCCAGCGCCACCAGCAGGTAGTTGCCCGCCTGGTCCAGCCGCACGTCGCGCGCCACCGCCCCCGATGGCAGTCCCGCGTCCAGACGCTGCCAAGCCGTCACCGGGCCCGGCACGCGCAGATCGG
Organism: uncultured Candidatus Solibacter sp.; assembly: GCA_964478395.1. GTDB lineage: Bacteria > Acidobacteriota > Terriglobia > Bryobacterales > Bryobacteraceae > Paludibaculum. The sequence continues at coordinate 4,422 of CAYZIX010000020.1, read as the reverse complement.
CGTACGTCAGATAGAGCCCCGACGCCGTCGCGGCATACAGCGCGCCCGTCGCGCGGTCCGCCGCCACGCCGTAGGCCGCTCCCGCCGGCAGGTTATTCGTCAGGTCATCCCAATAGCTGCCGCCGTTCAGCGTGCGCACGATGCGCGCCGCACCCGGCTCGTCCGTGGCCACCACGGCTAGTCCGAAGTTACGGTCTGCGGTATCGGCGATGATTCGCGCCACCTCACCGCCCTCGGCCACCTGTTGGCTGCGCCAACTCTTGCCGCCATCGGCGCTCGACCACAGACGCCCTTCCGCGTCGCCGGCAAAAATCGTGTCTCCCGACGAAGCCGCCGCCGTGACCTCCGTACCCAGCACCCCGCTCAGACGCTCCCGCAGCGCCACTTCAGCCGTTAACTCTGCTCCGGCAGTGGCGCTCCAGCCCAACTTCTGCGCCGGACGCCATTCCACCTCGCTCAGCGCCTCACCGGCGCCGGCCACGGCAATCCGCACACCCGTTGTGCCGCGCGGCGCGGCCAGTATCCGCCGCACCGGCAGATTGGGCAAACCGTCGTTCAGGCCTTGCCAGGACTGCCCACCGTCGGCCGACAGCCACACACCCGTATCGGCGGCTACCACCAGACGTTGCGCATCGCCAGGGTCCACACTCAAGTCGCGGATCCGTCCGCCCAGAATGGACTGGCCGCGCAGTTCTGTCAGACTGGACCAGTTCAACCCGCCATCGTCGCTGCGCCACGCCTGCGTTCCGGCCGCATAGACCACCGCGCCGCCGGCCCGCGCCGCTTTCATCACGGCTCCGGCCTCGGGCGCCGCCGCTCCGGCGGGCAGCGTCACCGCAGTATTCGTCGGTTCGGTAGTGTCGGCCGCCCAAGTTTCCGTATCTTGGCTCGAAAGTGTCCGCCCATCCGGCAGCCGCACCGATATGCGCCCATCGGCCCCGAACCAGGCACGCTCGACAGGGCCACCCGCCGAGGACGATAATCCGGCAAGGAGGCTTGTGTTGCCAATCCTGGTCCAGCCTTGGCGCGAGACGGCCGTTTGGCCGGCCAGCGGCGACAGCAGCGCCAATGCCAGCCCCAGGTTACGGATTGTGGCGCCTTGCCCCATCACCTGTGACTATTCTACCCAACCCAATCGGCTCTTTCGCCCGCGGACTTCATCTATTTGACTGATTCTCAAAAGATTTACCGCCCGGCCCTATTCTTGCTTTGCAATTTTAGTGGTACATTAGGAGCTTCGAGGACTCTCATGAGCCCGCGCCTGAGCATGACGTGTTGGCACACTTTGGCGGCTGCCCTTCTGGCGGTGGTCATGGCGCCCTCGTTGTGTGCCCAGTTTGGTGACATCCACATGCCGTGGGTCGGCAACACCGCCGCGAAGGCGACCGTCGTCCAAGGCAGTGTGTCACTGATTCGCGACTCTGCCACCTGGGCTGTGAATGTTGGTGATAGCGTCAACGTCCGGCAAGTCATCGTCACTGGTCCGGACGGCTACGCTTCGTTCCAGGTTGCTGACGGCAGCACTTTCGAGGTCTTCCCGAATTCGCGCATCACTTTCCGCGACAACCCTGGCACTTGGCGCGACTTGGTCGACGTCTGGCTGGGACGTATCCGGGTCCACATCCAGAAGTTCGGCGGCACGCCCAATCCGAACCGCGTCCACACGCCTACGGCCGTCATCTCTGTGCGTGGCACTACCTTCGACGTGAGCGTCGAAGACGATGACGAAACCACGCACGTCGCCGTTGAAGAGGGTCAGGTAGCCGTCGAGCATCGTCTGATGCCCCGCGATGGCGACCCAAAAATCCTCAATGCCGGTGATGAACTGGTGGTCTACCGCAACGCACCGCTCACCATCGCGCGCCGCGCCGATCACGGCCGCGTGATGCAGTACATTGCCGATGCAGTCTGGCAGATCCTGATGCGTACGCCGCGCCTGGGCGGCGGCACGCCCGGCAGCGTTCCGGGCTCAGTGCCCACCCCCACCACGGGCGGCGGCACCACGTTGCCCGGCGATACCAGCGCCACGCCGCCGCCTCCTTCCGGCGGCAATTAATCTCAAGCTTGGCCCGGCGGGCTCTCATTGCGGGTAAACTGTCTCTAGAGTGCTGTACGCAACTGCCATAGCTCTGCTGCTGGTCCAGTCACCGGACTTGCCACCGGATTGGGAGTTGAAAGCCCGCGTCACGCAGATCGGCCCCGAAGTGGCCCGCCTGCGCCCGCTGCTCGAACAACTCCATCCTGAACGTTGGACGGATTCGGGCGCGCCGGCAGCTTACGAGAAACAGCACAAGGATTGCCTGGACGCCATCAGTTACGTGCAGAACGCCACCGCGCGTCTGGCTGGAAAGCCCACGCGGCTCACTCTCGCCGTTGAAACGCTGGTGCGCCTGGAAACGCTCGTTCAGTTCAGCTCCAGCTTGAGCCAGGCCGTGCGGCGCTATCAGAATCCAGCCGTTGCCGATCTGCTCGACGCCGAGATCGCCACCGCCGGCGCCAGCCGCGAGTGGCTGCGCCAGCATGTTACCGATCTGGCCGCCGTACGGGAGCGCGAACTGGAGTCCGCCGAACGCGAGGCCCAGCGCTGCCGCACCCAGACGCTGCACCAGGGAGCCCGCAAATGAGCCCCGAACTTCCGCCGCCCGCCGCCGCGCCGCGTTTTACATGCAGCATCTGCGGCGAGCCCTCCACACGCATCTGTGTCTGGTGCACCAAGGACACCTGCGACAATCACATTTGTGCGCGTTGTCTGCGTTGCAGCGATTGCTGTGAGTGCGAGCAGACCCGCACCGCTCAAGAACCAAACAAATGAACATTCTCTGCCTGCACGCTCACCCGGACGATTCGGAACTTTACGCTGGAGGCACTCTGGCGTTGCTCGCTGCCCGTGGGCACAAAGTGGTCATCGCCTCAGCTTGCTGCGGCGATTGCGGCTCTACTGAATACGGTCCGGAGGAGCTTTCCCGCATCCGCCTGGGTGAGGCTGCCCGTGCAGCCGCCATCATCGGCGCCGAATATCACTGGATCGGCTTCAAGGATCTCGCCGTCTTCGACTCCGACGCTTCGCGCCGCCGCGTAACGGCCGCGCTACGCCGCTTCCGTCCCGAAATAGTGCTCACAGCTTCGCCGCGCGACTATCATTGCGACCACGAAACCACGTCGAAGCTTGTCACCGACGCCTGCTTCGGTGTGTCCGCACCCAACTACGCCGCGGACGAGCCCAATGGCGGACCCGCCCTCCCACGCATCCCTCATCTCTACTACGTTGACCCGTCCGAGGGTACTGACCGCTACGGCGAACCCATCCCGCCACAGTTCGTCGTGGACATCTCCACCACCATCGAGCAGAAACGCCAGATGCTCTCCCAGCACGAAAGCCAGCGCGCCTGGCTACGCCAGCAGCATGGCATGGACAGCTTCATCGGCACCATGGAGCAGTGGACCCGCTGGCGCGGCCAACTGGCCGGCATCGAGTGGGGCGAGGGCTTCCGCCAGTACACCGGTCACGCCTATCCGCGCACGCCGGCGCTGCAGGAGCTGCTCGCGGGGCTCGCCCATGCCGTCTCGCCCGCCAAGTAGGCGCGATCTCTTCACTTTGCCGCTGCTCGCCATGCGAAGCGGCCGGCCGCCGCTCGATGGTACATTTCTCCAGTTCTGGGCCGCCCATCTCAACTGGCCCACATCGCGTTGGGCTGACCTGTTCGACGCGCTTTCGGCCATGCACGTCCGCCGCGTCATCATTCAGTGGTGCGCCTACGACCAGTACGACTACACACCGCTGGTCGAACGCGTTCTCGCCCTTGCCGCCACGGCCAAGATGCGCGTCCACGTCGGATTGCATTATGACAACCGTTGGTGGAGCGAACTCGGCCGCTCCCCCGTCGCCGCCCTACGCCTGATCACGGAGCGCCCGGCCCCGCCGTCCACCTTCGCCCGCTCCGCCGCTTTTGCCGGCTGGTATCTGCCCGAAGAGATTGACGACATCCACTGGCAAACGGCTGAAGCCCGCTCCGCGCTGGCCGAAGCCCTGCGCCAGATGCGCCAACGCCTGCGTCCCCTCTCCGTCAGCGGCTTCTCTGGCCGGGCCCTGCCGCCTGCTGAGCTGGCCGCGATGTGGCGGGACTTGGCGCGCCGCTCCCGCGTCGATGAAATCCTCTTCCAGGACGGCATCGGCGCCGGCAAGATGACCCGCTCCGCCTGGCCCGGCTACGCCGCTGCGCTGCACCACGCACTCGGACGCCGGCTCTCTGTCGTCGTTGAGACTTTTGAGCAGACCGCTGGTGGTGCGGCCTTCCAGGCTACGCCCGCTCCCCTCGACCGCGTCCTTTGGCAGTGCTCCCAAGCACACCGCCCGCCCGTTGCTTTCAGCCTTCCCGAATACGACACGCCTCTTGGCGGACCGGCTGCCGCCGCCCGCCACGC
>CAYZIX010000019.1:0-40864 GCA_964478395.1 uncultured Candidatus Solibacter sp. | reverse complement strand
CTGTACCAGCAGGCGTACGCCGTCGCCAACAGCGCGCGGCGCGCGTCCATGCGCTGCAATGTCGAGTAGAACGAAATCAGGCGGCCGCGATCCTTTTCGAGCAGAGCGAGGAAGAAAGCGCCCGGATCGCGCGGCGCTTTGCCGGCCACCGCGGCCCAAGCATCGGCGGAATTCTGGCCTCCCGGCAGCAACACCACACCATCCTGCATGCGCAGCGCCGCCCCGTGCTGGAACAGCATTTCCGCATCCCGGCCCAGCAATGCCAGCAAGCCAGCATGGGTTACCAGAGCCGTGGACGCGGCCGAACCGGCCGCGCTCAATCCTGCATACGTTTTCGCCAGACGAGCGTCACGCGCGAATGCCTCCGCCACTCCGCCAGGCAACTGCGCCGCCTCCGGTGACAGTCCCAACCAGGCGTCGCCGCCAAGCACTGGCGCTTCCGAATTCACGATTTCAAATTCGAAGGGACGTCCGGCCTTAAGCGCATCCATCAGACCGACGATATCGAGACCCAGCACGCGCGCCACGGGATGACGTACCCGTTCTGGTTGTTCTTCGCTGAACCGCACGCGCTCTCCGCCGTCGGCGGCAGTCAGCGTCAAGCCGAGCAGGCGCAACGCGCGTTCGGTGCGCTGCCGCTCTTCCGGCGTCGCGGTAGAGAGTTTGATCAAAGTGCCGGTGGCGCGTGGTTGGCCCAATTCCGCTAGTCCGGCGACAGCCAAGAAGTAAGCCCGCAAAGTGTCCGCAAAGCCGGTAACCGAATCGCCACCGGTCGACGCACCACGCGCCACCAGAGCACGGGCGTACACCTCAAAATAGGAGTCCATGTTCTTCGGCGGAGCAAATCCAGCCAGCCGCGCCAGCGCCAGCGGACCGCCGGGCAAACGCACGTGGCCCGTCGTGCTCAGGTTCAACTGCACGTCCGCCACCTTGGGGGCTATTCTGGCCTGACTAGGTGGCTGCAACCGGGCCTCGACAATCTCGGCACGAATGGCGGCGGCATTCAGCAGTTCGTGGCGATTGTCCAGCCGGATGGCCTCCGACGCGTTGCGCTCGGCCTCTTCCAGCTTGTTCATGCGCCCCTGCGCGACGGCCAGATGCAGGTAGGCCTCGGCGTAACGATGCGTTTTATCAAGCCGCACCAGTTCCTCGGCCATCCGCGCGGTGGTCTCCCACTGCTGCGTCTCGCTTTCCAGGCGCAACGCCAGCAACCGCGTGCTCAGGCTGTTCGGCGCCAACGCCAGGGCGCGTGCGAAAGCGTCCCGCGCATCGGTGTAATTTTTCTGTTTCTGGCAGGCCCGGCCCAACGCATTCCACGCCGGCACATACTTCGGCTCCATGCGCACAACTTCGCGCAACTGATTTTCAGCCTCCGCAAAATCAGCTGCGCCAAACGCCTGAACGCCCGCCTGCCAAGCCTTGCGCGCACGCCGCGGCAACTGCGTGAATTCCGGCGGCGGTTGACTGCCATGGCGGCTGAGCACGATATCCGGCAGCCGCCCCTCCTTGAGCAACAGAGGGTCCACCACTTCCACATACGTCGAATCGTAGCCGGGCAGCGTGGCGCGCACGTGGCACGACTCCATGCTCAGCCCACCGCAGCGGAACTCAATCCATCCGGCGCCGGCGTCCAGCACGTTGCCGCGCAGGCTGTATTCGCCAGCCCGGTTGGTGACGGCCTCCGTGGTGACACAATTTTCGCTGCAAACACGCTCGATTCGCACCGGCTTCGGCGGCGCTGAGCCATTTTCCATGACTACCCGGCCCGTCAGCCCGGACATTTGAGCCCAAGCCGGAAAAACTGCACCGCAAAGCGCAGTGCCTACAAGAGCAATACAGACTCGGATGGCGGACAACTTATCCCCCTCTTGCTCGAAAGAGCTACCGAAAAGCCGCTAAGTCTCAGATCAAGGGACATAATAACTCTGGCGCGCGCGTACCCTTAGGCCTTTTGACCGTCGCGCCTCCACCGCAATGGCATGCCACGTCGCAGAGGCGCCGGCGGCCGGCTGCACCGTGATCAAGTAGCCATGCGAGAGGTCTTTTGCAATCTGGTCGAAGACGTCGCTGATCTGGCGCGCATCGCGCACAGCAAAGCTCAACCCACCAGTCGACTTCGAGATCGTTTCCAGCTCGGCCAGCAGCTTGTGGCTGGCCAGCGCCATGCCCTGCGCCACCGTGTAAAGCGGGATGCCGGCCGCCCGCGCACGCCGCACGGCGGCTTCCATGGAGAGAGTGCTGGCGGTGTCGTCGCCATCGGTAAAAACGACAATCACTTTCTTGCCTTGGCGTCCGGCCATATCGTCAATCACGCCAATCAGCGCATCGTTCAGCGCCGTTTCGCCCAACGCTTCGGCCGCAACAACGGCACGCCGCGCGGCGTCCTTGTCAGAAGAAAACGGCGCCGCCGTTACTAACGTCTCGCTGAACGTGTAGACGCCAACGGCATCGTCGCTGCGCATTTTGCCAACCAGTTCAAGGGCCGAGTTTTGTAGCGCCGGCAGCGCTACCCGCATGCTCTCCGTCGTATCGAGCACTAGCGCGCAAGTGAGCGTGGCGCTCTGCGCTTCAAAGCCGGCCACATGCAGTGGGCGGCCGTTTTCAGTCACAGTAAAGTCCGCCGCACGCAAATCGTCAACATACCTGCCTTTGGCGTCGAATACCGTCGCGGGCACCTCCACCAAACGCACGTCCGAGCGGAACAGCACTCCGGCCGGCTCAACCGGTGCAGCGCCGCGATTGGCTGTGCGCGCTTGAGCCGGAACAGGTCCGGTAGCGCCGGCTATGGCAATGCGCGCCAGCGGCCGCGCGGCCCCGGCCAAGCTCATCAACCCTCCCGTAAAGCGGCTACCGGAGGGCAGGTTTGAGCGTTCAAATGCGGTTGTGGAGAACAGCGTCTTGCCGGACAGAAAGCGGTGGCGTGCGGCCAGACCCGCATCCTCGGCCCGCAGCAGCAGACGTGGATCCAGTCGCTCAGCGTAAACGGCCTCGGTCAACAACGGAACCGCGGCGCTGAGGTCTGCCGGCAGGCGGCGGTGTAAAGGACCATCGAGCTGCGGCAGACGGCCAGCAGCCAGCGCATTGCAGGCGGCGTTAAAGGCTGACGCGGCCTGCGCAGGCGTCAGTGCGGAGCGTTCCAATTGAATGGCAATCAGCTCGGCCAAGCCGTACCACGCCCCGGCCAGTGGCTCCCTGCGCTCCGGGGGCGCCTTTTCCAGCGCTTGCGTGAACGACTCCAATGCGTTCAGATCAGCCGGAATACGCTCCAGATACGGCCACAGCGGGCGCCAATCAGCATGGCGGCGGCGCAACAAATCAGCCGAGGCGGCATCAAACGCGGTGCCCCGTTTTTGTTCCAGAGCATCGACATCGGCCCAGGCGCGGCGTTTGGCCGGATCGGTGATGACCTCTACAGGACAGCGGGCGTACAAATCGGCGTCTGCATCGTTGTGCGCGGCATAGAGCGCGGCACCATGTTCCAGCAGGCGGCGGACGCGGGCGTCATCCAACTTCGCCAGTGCGGCGTAGAAGGAGGCCAGCTTGCCATGGTCCTTTTCGATCACCGCGCGGAAGAAGGCGCCCGGCTGAGCCGGCGCCTTGCCGGCCAGAGCAGACCACGCCGTCGCAGCCGCGGCGCCGCCCGGCAGCACCACCGCACCATCGCGCAGGCGGAGCGCGGAGGCGTGAAGGTAGAGCGTTTCAGCGTGTTCGGCCAGCAGCCGGTTGAGTCCGGCTTCAGAGACAATGGCCGCAGCAGCAGCTGGACCAGCGGCGCTCAGCCCCGCATAGCCGCGCGCCAGGCGCGGATCGCGAACAAAGGCTTCAGCTACGCCGCCGCTCAACGTCTGCCGGGCTGCCGTGGCGCTCAACCAGGCGTCGCCGCCCATCAGTGGCGCATCACCGGAACCGATTTCGAACTCAAAACGGCGCCCGGACTCAAGCACCGCTATCATGGCGACACAGTCGATGCCGAGCGCGGTCGCGATGGCGTGACGCGCCAGAGAGGCGGGCTCTTCGCTGCGCCTCACCCGCGCCACACCGTCGACGTCCACCACGCGCCAGCCGAGCAGCCCGAGCGCACGCTCAGCGTGCGCTCGTTCCGAAGCTCCGGACAGCGAAAGCGCGACCACCGAGGCATCGCCGCGCGCTTCACCCAGTGCGGCCAGCTCCGGCAATGCCGAAAAGTAGGCACGCATCGCATCGCCGTAGCCCGCAACCGCCTCTCCGGACGCAGGTGACAAACGCCGGACCACGGTGCGTGCGTACTCAGCAAAAAACGACTCCGCCGGCGGTACCTGTTTCATCTGCGCCATTCGCGCCAGCGCGGCCGGACCTCCAGGAACCATCGCCCGGCCAGTGGTGTTGACGTTGATCTCCACCGCCGCCAACTCCGGCAGCGTGGTTGTGGGCCGGCGGCGCGCCTCGGCAATCTGCATTCGAATCACACCAGCGTTGGCGAGTTCCTGTTTTACGTCCAGGCGCAGAGCCTCGCCCGCATTCCGCTCGGCGGACTCCAATTGCCCAAGGTTTGCCTGTGCGACGGCGAGGTGCAGGTAGGCTTCCGGATAACGGTGCGCGCTGTCGCGCTCAATCAGCGCCTGGGCTTCGCGCATCACAGTGGGCCAGTCTTTCGTCTCGCTCGTCAGCCGCACCAGCAGCAGGCGCGGCGTGAGATCATTCGGGACCAGCTCCATGGTGCGCTTGAGCGCCGTGCGGGCGTCATCGTATTTCTTCTGCTTGAGGCACACCATGGCGATAGCCTGCCAGGCGGGACTAAACTGCGGGGCGGAATGAACTACGCTACGCAGCAGGCGTTCGGCCGCATCGAAGCGGCTGGCGTCAATCTCCTTGAGTGCTGCGTCCCACGGCTTGCGGGCGGACTTGGGCGGTTCCGGCCCGCCAACAGCCCCGCCCCCTTCACCTTTCCGGCTGAGCACAATGGGCTCGAGTTTGCCGCCGCTGCCAAGCTTCAGCTCGTCAACCAGGACAAGCGTCGAAACGTAGCCGGAAAGTGATCCTCTCAGGTAACACTTCAGCAAGCCAATGCCACCGAAGCTTTGCTCGGACCAACCGCCCACGGCGGCCATCAGGGCCTCACGCAGCCGGTATTCGCCGTTACGATTGGTGCGTCCCTCGAGCGTAGTACGTCCATTGCCGCAGACACGCTCCACCAGCACGGACTTCGGCGGGGTCGAACCATCTTTCATGACCACCTTGCCCGTGACATTTGCCACCTGGGCGCAGAGCGGCATCACGGCCAGAGAGGCTCCGCCCAGTGCAATTAATATGCTTGCTCGACAAACGAACGGCATCACTCTCCGTTTCCCTTCTCCCCAACCCCAAATCCTGTTCCGGGCATTCTATCGCAATTCACGATGTAACAACGGTCTCAATAGGGCTCGACTATTATCAAATGAGTATGCTCACCCGCTACCTTGTCTTGCTCTTTTGCTCTCTGCTGCTGGTATTTGGCGAGGAGCCGCGCGGTTACTATAGAACCCCTTCGTTGTGCGGATCAACGGTTGTTTTCACGTCTGAAGGCGACCTTTGGTCGGTTGGCATTGCGGGCGGCACCGCGCGCCGGCTCACTACGCATCCGGCGGCGGAAACAGCTCCCTTTTTCTCGCCTGATGGCAAGACAATTGCGTTCCAGGCCAGTTATGAAGGGGTAGCGGAAATTTACACGATGCCCGCTGCGGGTGGCCTGCCCACGCGGCGCAGCTTTGGCGGCGCCACGCCCGTCGGCTGGACGCCGGACGGCCGCATCATTGCCGCCACGCGGCTCTACTCCACACTGCCCGACGCGCAATTGGTGCTGATCGGCAAGGACAACGCCATCGAGCGCATCCCGCTCAGCCAGGCCGCGCAGGGCGTTTACGATCCCACCGGCAAGACGCTCTTCTTTACGCGTCTGCCGTTCCAGGGCAGTCAGGCCAAACGCTACAAGGGCGGCACCGCGCAGAAGATCTGGAAGTACACGGGCACGGGCGAGGCCACGCCGCTCACCACCAGCTACGCCGGCACAAGCCGTGAAGCCATGTACTGGCGTGGCCGCGTCTACTTCGCATCCGACCGCGATGGCACGATGAACATCTGGTCGATGAACGAAAATGGCGCCGACCTGCGCCAGCACACGCACCACGAAGGCTGGGACGTGCAAACCGCGCAGTTGAGCGAAGGGCGCATCGTCTATCAGCTCGGCGCGGACCTGCACGTTTACGACATCGCGTCGAACCACGACCGCAAACTGGAAATCACCGTGGCCAGTGACTTCGACCACCTGCGCGAGCGTTGGGTGAAGACTCCGGCCGAGTACCTGACCAACGTACACTTGGCGCCCGACGGCAGCGCCGTTACGCTGGTTTCCCGCGGGAAAGTGTTCGTCGCGCCAGCCAAGTCTGGCCGGTTGGTGGCGGCTACCGATCACAAGGCAGCCCGTTATCGTGACGCGCGCCTCATGCCGGACGGCAAGTCGTTACTCGTGCTTTCCACCGAAAGTGGCGAGGTGGAACTCTGGAAGCTTCCCGCCAACGGCATTGGTCCGGCCGAACAGCTCACCAAGGACGGCACGGTGCTGCGTTGGGACGCAGCGCCTTCGCCCGACGGCAACTACATTGCCCATTCAGACAAAGAAAACCGCCTCTGGCTGTTCGATGTGAAGGCCAAGACCAATAAGTTGCTTGCCACGGCCGACAACGACGGCAATTCGTCGAACCCATTCGGCGGCCTCACTTGGTCGCCCGACAGCCGCTGGCTGAGCTACTCTTCTTCGGCCACCAATACCTTTGAGCAAATTCAAATCTACGAAGTGGCCAGCGGCAAACTCACCGCTGTTACCAGTGACCGTTACAACTCGTCCAGCCCCACCTGGAGCACGGATGGCAAATATCTCTATTTCCTTTCTGACCGCTCACTGCGCTCGACCGTATTTTCGCCTTGGGGCACACGCGCTCCGGACCCCCACTTCGACCGCTCTGACAAGATCTACCAGCTCGCGCTGAAGAAGGGCTTGCGCTCGCCCTTCCTGCCACCGGACGAGTTGCACCCGGATAAGCCAGAAAAGAAGGATGAAAAACCGGCGGAGAAGACGGATAAGACGGAAAAGCCCGATAAATCGGCCACCGTGCAGGTGGAGATCGACTTCGACGGACTGGCCGCGCGCCTGGAGGAAGTGCCCGTCCCGGCCGGCAACTACAGCCGCCTGCAGGCCGCGCCGAAGCGCCTTTGCTGGCTGGACCGTCCAGGCCAGGATTTCTCGAAAACCGCCTTGCAGTGCCTGGACATCGCCAACAAGGGCGACAAACCCGAAACGCTGATGGAAGGCGCCGGCAGTTTTGAAATCAGCCAGGATGGCAAGAAGATGCTGGTGCGCAAACAGCGTGATCTCTACGTCTTCGATGCGTCCATCAAGGAAGGCGCCGCCAAGACGCCCAAGACGCTCACTGATTCGAAGGTCGACTTGAGCGCCTGGACCTTCTCCGTGATCCCCTCCGACGAATTCCAGGAAGCTTTCAACGACGCTTGGCGCCTGCATCGCGACTACTTCTACGACCGCCATATGCACGGCGTCGACTGGCCGCTGATGCGCAAAAAATACGCCGAACTGCTCAACCGCGTCCGTGACCGCCAGGAGTTGAACGACCTGATCGCGCAGATGGTGGCCGAGCTCAGCGTGCTGCACACCTTTGTCTTTGGCGGCGACATCCGCCCTGCGCCGGACGACATCGCGCTCGCTGGTCTGGGCGCCCGCCTGCAACGCGACACCGCTGCTGGCGGCTGGCGCGTCGAGCACATCTATCAGAACGATCCGGACCGCCCCGACAAGCGTGCGCCGCTGGCCCGCCCCGAAGTGGACGTGCACGAAGGCGACGTGATTATCTCCATCAACGGCCGCGCAACGCTCGGTGCCGCCCATCCGTTCGAACTGCTGCGCGCCTCGGCCGGCAAGCAGGTGCTGTTGCGTCTAAAGCCGTCCGGCAAGACCGATACGCGCGATGTGGTGGTCAAACCCATCTCACTCAACGATGAGTTCGACCTGCGCTACAGCGAGTGGGAATACTCGCGCCGCCAGCAGGCCGACAAGCTCTCCAATGGCCGCATCGGCTACGTCCATTTGCGCGCCATGGGCTCGAACGACATCGCACAGTGGGCCGAAAATTACTACCCCGTCTTCGACCGTGAAGGCCTGATTGTCGATGTGCGCCACAACAACGGCGGCAACATCGACAGCTGGATTCTCGGCAAGCTCCTGCGCCGTGTTTGGATGTATTGGCAACCACGCAAAGGCGCGACATCGTGGAACATGCAATACGCCTTCCGCGGACCCGTCGTGGTGCTTTGTGACGAGCGCACAGCCAGCGATGGCGAGGCGTTTTCTGAAGGCTTCCGCCGCCTCGGCCTCGGCAAGGTGATCGGCATGCGCACCTGGGGCGGCGAGGTTTGGCTCACGTCGAGCAACGTGCTGGCCGACCGCGGCATCGCCTCGGCCGCCGAAATCGGCGTCTTCGGCCCCGAACGCACCTGGTTGATCGAGGGCCACGGTGTCGAGCCGGACATCACCGTCGACAATCTCCCCAAGGCGACCTTCGACGGAACAGACGCGCAACTGGAAACGGCAGTCAGAAATCTGCTCGACCAATTGAAGGCAAAACCGGTCGCGACACCGCAACCGCCGGCTTATCCGGATAAGAGTCTTCCGGCGAAAAAGCGTTGAATCACGCGCAAGGGCAGCCCAATCTCCGGATACTGCCCTTGCTATTTCCGGTGATATACTTGTGCGCGAATGCATGAGCCGTTGCTGCTCACGGAAGTCAAAGGAGCTGTTGTGCGTCTGCTTTGCGTCAGTATTCTCACCACCTGGACCGTTCTGTCCGCCTCCGACACCACACTAAAACCTCCGCCCTTGAAGCCGGGGGAGTTGCAGGCCCAGGCAGCGGTCCAAAAGAAATACGGCAAACTGCCGCTACGATTTGAACCGAACGTAGGGCAATTTGATTCGCGCGTCCGCTATGTGGCCCGCGGGACCGGCTCCACGGTCTACCTCACTGGCACGGAGGCGCTTTTTGCCTTACAGGGGCAAAACGATCGCTCCGTGGTCCGGATGAAGATGCTCGGCTCCCGCCAGCCCGGCGAGTGGACCGCGCTTGAAAAGCAGCCCGGCATCAGCAACTACTTCATCGGCAACAATCCGAAAAAGTGGCACACCGATGTACCGAACTACGGACGCGTGGTGGCGCGCGGCGTTTATCCGGGCATCGACCTCATCTGCTACGGCAACGCCGGCAAGCTCGAATACGACTTCCAGGTCGGCCCCGGCGCCAATCCGCGCCAGATTGAACTCGCCTGGGAGGGCGCCGACTCGCTAAAGCTGAATGCTGACGGCGACATTTTGCTGGCCACTCGGCTTGGCAATATCGTGCAGAAAAAGCCACGCGTCTTTCAGGAGTTCAACGGCAAAGAAATCGAGATCGCCTCGGCCTACACGCTGAAACGCGGCAACCGCGTGCAGTTCCAACTGGCGGCCTACGACCGCCGCCGCGCTCTGCGCATCGACCCCGTGGTGTTAACCTATTCCGCTCACTTGGGCGGCACCAACTCCGACTTCGTGAGCGCCATCGCCGTGGATTCCAGCGGAGCGGCTTATGCCGCGGGATACACGTTTTCGACAGACTTCCCGCTCCAGTCGCCCTATCAGGCGTCGGCGAGATCGGCATTCATCACCAAGCTGGCTCCGGGCGGTAACACGCTGGTCTACTCCACATATTTTGGCGGGACCAACACCACCTCACCCTGGGGGATTGCCCTAGACTCAACTGGCGCCGCCTACCTCACAGGCATGACGCAAGCCAGCGATTTCCCAACTCAATCGGCTTACCAATCCGCCCTCAAAGGAAGCCTCGACGCATTCCTGCTCAAGCTGGCGCCCGCTGGAAATGCACTCGTGTACTCGACTTACTTCGGAGGCGATATTGACGATCAGGCCTACGCGATCGCGGTCGACAGCACTGGCGCGGCCTACATCGCGGGCCAAACACGGGCGCTCAACTTCCCCACGCAGTCAGCCTACCAGACATGCTCTTCCAGCAATTTTGACGCCTTTGTGACCAAGTTCACGCCCGCGGGCAGCGGATTATCCTACTCCACGTGCCTGGGTGGCAGCGACGCGGATTTTGCATATGGCCTCGCGATCGATGCGAGCGGCGCAGCCTATGTGACGGGGAGTACGTCCTCGACCAACTTTCCCACCGCCGCCCCCGTTCAATCGTCCTTCCAGGGTGGTAACGGCGACGCATTCGTTACCAAACTCGCCTCCACGGGCGATGCCGTCGTCTACTCTACTTACCTCGGAGGCAGCGGCGACGAGACCGCCTACCGTGTCGCGCTGGATTCAACCGGCGCCGCGTATGTCATCGGAAGCACAACCTCATCGAATTTCCCAACACAGTCGGCCTATCAAGCTTCGTTGCATGGCAGCGCCGATATATTCGTTACCAAACTGACCCCGTCTGGCAGCGCGCTCGCCTATTCCACCTATCTGGGCGGCAGCGACTGGGACCATGGCGCTGGCATTGCGGTAGATTCCGCGGGCGCCGCCTATATCGCGGGCTCATCGCAGTCCACCGATTTTCCGACACGGCTGGGTTACTACAACACCAATCCTGCCGTGAGCACGGCGGTGGTCGCCAAACTGTCGCCGGCCGGCAACTCACTGGCTTACTCCAGTTATCTGCTCGGCTACCTGGAACCGCCATATACCGGCGGCATGGCTTTGGATGCGAGGGGCGCGGTCTATTTGGCGGGAGGGTCCTTAGGTGATATGCCGGTGAAGTCGGCATTCCAAAGTACCCCAAAGGGGATGGGCGACGGCTTCATCACAAAGTTCGAAATGAACCGTGTCCCCACGGCCGTTCTGCGCGATACATACAACTCGATCCGCCTGTCGAACTACGACTCCTCCACGCTTGAATACGGCGCCGGTATCTTCGCGAGCGACCCCGATGCGGCGCAAAACGCCAGCGGTGACACGCTCACCGTGGCGCGTGACACCTATGGTTCGCTTTGGGCCAACACCTTCGACGTCGTGACGCAGACCTGGGGCTCGTGGAGCTACGGCGCCGGCATCACCAAGGGCCAGCCCGCCATCGCCGTGCCGGCCAGCGGCACCGGCTACGTTGTGGCGCGCGACAACTGGGATTCATACTGGCTCACCAGTTACACGGCGGCAGGCGGCTTTGGCTCCTGGCAATATCTGGCGGGTATCTTTTCGACCGATCCGGCCATCTGCGCAGCGCCCGACGGATCGCTCTTCGTGGTGGGCCGCGACAGCTGGAATTCGCTCTGGAGTGGGCGTATCAACGCCAGCGGCGTCTTTCAGGGCTGGGTCTGGGGCCAGGGCATCATTCAGGGCAAACCGTCAGTTGCCTGCGGCACTGACGGCGCCGCTTACGTCGCCGTGCGTGACAGTTGGAATTCGCTCTGGATCGCGCGCGTCGTAGGCGACACCTGGACGTGGAACTACGGCGGCGGCATCATGAACGGCGACCCGTTGATCGCCGCTGACGGCCACGGCACAGTGTATGCCGTAATCCGCGACTCGGGTGGCGTGGTCTGGTATGTCGGGCGCACGGAAGGCTCAAGCGGCGCCTGGACCAGTTGGGTGAATACCGGTGGTGTCTTGCAGGACTTTTCACCGGCTGGCGGCCTGGGCACGCTCTACATTACCGGCCGCGATTCGAGCAATAAGCTGTGGTGGTACAGCACGGACAGCAGTTGGGTCTCTTCAGAGAACACCGGCGTCGCCGGTGGCCCGCTCACCGCGGCGCCGCGCTAGGCGTGGAACACAGCAGTTCGATATGCTGTTGCGCGGAGGTCTAGAAGTCATCCGCATGCGCATTCCCGCTGCTTTGCTCGCCATCCCGTTATTGGCTCTGCCCCTGCCGGCCGCGGACCACACCATCGCCGTCGTCGGCCTGATGCATTCGCACGTCTGGGGTCACCTGAACAAGATGATCAAGGGCGAGCCCGCCAAACTGGTGGGTATTGCCGAAACCGTCCCTGAACTGGTGGCCGAAGCGCAGAAACGCGGTGCCCCAAAAGAAATCTTCTTCAGCGACTGGAAGAAGATGCTCGATGAAAAGAAGCCTGAGTTCGTCTGGGCATTCGTCGAAAACAACCGCCATCGCGAAATCGTAGAATACTGCGCACCGCGCAAGATCCACGTAATCTTCGAAAAACCGCTCGCCTCCACGTACAAGGACGCGCTGGCCATTCAAGCACTCGCCGACAAGTACGGCACCTACGTGATGTGCAATTACCAGATGGCCTGGTGGCCAGCCAGCTATGTCGCCAAAGCCGCCATCGAGTCCGGCGCGCTGGGCGACGTCTGGCGCGTGCGCGGCATCGTCGGCCACGGCGGTCCCGGCAACTCCGGCATCGGTGCCATCTTCTTCAAGTGGCTAACCGATCCGGTGCAGAACGGCGGTGGCGCATTGGTCGACTTCGGCTGCTACAACGCGCTGTGGAGTCTGATGTATCTCGGCCGGCCCGAAACCGTCTACGCGCAGGTGAACACGCTGCGCCCGGACGAGTTCCCCAAGGTGGACGACAATGCTACGTTCATCCTTCACTACAAGAAAGGTGTCGCATTGCTCGAAGGCAGTTGGGACCTGCCCCGCAGTTTCCAGGACGTGGAAGTCTTCGGCCGCAAGGGCAGCGTCTACATGACGCAAAAATCAGTGGAGCAGCGCATCGGCCGCGACGTGAAGGAACTGCCGATGACCGCTCTGCCGCCGGAGAAGGCCGAGCCCATCGCCTACATGATCCACTGCATCGAGACCAAGACCGCGCCCGAGGGCATGACATCCATCAAGCTCAACGCGCAGGTGGTCGAAATCATCGAGGCGGCCAAAGCATCCATCAAGACCGGCCGCGCCATTGCACTGAAGTAACCGCTTCGCGAGGTCCAACCCATGCCCATCACCCGCCGCAATCTGTTGCGTACGGCCGCCGTCGCGCCGCTGGCGCCGCTGCCTGCTCTGGCCGGGCCAGCCACGCCGCACCCGGCGTGGCGTGCACGCTGGATCTGGTATCCGGAGCACCGAACCATTTCGGCGACATTTGTTCTATTCCGGAAAACCTTCGATCTGGCGGCCAAGCCGGACGGGCGCGTGGAGGCATGGGTTTCGGGCCATTCCCGCTACCAACTCTGGATCAACGGGCGCTTCGTCCAGCGTGGACCGGCGCCCTGCGATCCCCGTTATTGGGATGTCGATCCGGTCGACATCGCGCCCTACCTGCAGGCCGGACGCAACGTCATCGCCGGCGTGGTGTGCGCCTACGGCGCGGGCGACGGCACTTACGTCCCTCCCTCGCCGCTCGGCACCGGCCAGGGTAAGGGCTTTCTGTTTCAATGTGACGCGCTAAACCTGGCCACCGATGGCACATGGCTGGCGCTGCGTCCACGCTGCTGGCGCCATGGCGCCTATCAGCGCTGGTTCCTGCGCGCGTTTCAGGAAGAGTTCGACGCACGCCACTATCCGCGCGGCTGGTCCGAGGCCAGTTATAACGACTCGACGTGGCGCAAGGTTTCTGTCAACCGCAATCCGCCCGGCCGCCCGGCGCTCAGCGAGGTGGCGCGCTCCGGCTGGCGCGACGATTGGGTGCTGCAACCGCGCACCATTCCAGCGCTGGTCGAAAGCCTTGCCCTACCGAAAGCTGTCTCCGACGCGGGTTGGATCAACTGGAAAGTGGACCCGGAAGAGTACTTCGAATGCTTCCCGGACGACGCATTTGAAGAGATCCGCGACAACGCCTTGAAACCCACCGCCGCCGTGCTGCCCGTGGAGTTACCCTCCACCGGCGTGCGTTCGGCCGCCATCACTTTCGATTTTGGCCGCGAACTGGTGGGCCACCCGCGCGTGAAGCTGCGTGCGCCGGCCGGCACGGTGGTCGAAATCCTGATGTGTGAAAAACAGGTTCCGGGCAAATTGTTGTTGCGCATTCCGCCCGGCTTCGGCCAGTGGGTCCGCGTCACCTGCGGCGAAGGCGTGACCGAATACGAGGCGTTCGAGTACGACTGCTTCCGCCAGATGCAGCTCTGCGTCCGCAATTCCACCGGGCCTGTCGAAATCCTCGAAGCGGGCGTCAAGGAACGCAACTACGACTGGCCGCACCAGCCCGACTTGAAATGCTCCGACCCGGAAGTGCAGCGCGCCTTCGACGCCAGCGTTCGCACTCAGCGGATTGTCTCGCAAGAAACCCTTGTCGATAACTGCGTCCGCGAGCGCCAGCAGTACGCCGGTGACCTCGACCTGGCCAAGCTCGGCTCCTATTACGGCTGGGGCGAGACGCGCCAACCCGCGCGCATGTTGCGCACCTTCGCGCAGGGCCAGAACGCCGAGGGCTGGTTCATGGACTCCTGGCCCGCCTGGGACCGCTGTCAACGCCTCTTTCAGAAACACATGGACCTCACCGGCTGGGGCACCATCATCGATCACGCCATGCAGTTCGGCATCGCCATTGCCGAGCATCAGCTTTGGGACAAGGACGATGCGCTGCTGAATTCGCTCTTGCCGCGCATGCAGCGCTTTGCCGACTTTCTGGAGCGCAATGCGAAGGCCGACGGCCTGTTGCCCGTGCTCGATTGGACGTGGAACACCATCTGGATCGATCACATCGGCTACCAGGCCGAAATCGACAAGCACTGCGCGCTGAACATCTACTGGGCCGGCTACCTGTCGCACGGTCTGGCCAAGATGTATGAATTTGCCGGACAACCCGCTAAAGCGCGCGCCCTGCGTGCACGCTCAGCGCAGATTCTTGAGCGCGTCCGCTCCATCTACTGGTCGCCCGAAGATAAGCTGTTCATCGATAATCTGCCGCGCCGCGCCAAGGACGGCGAAACGCGCCTGCACGCGCGCACGCTGTCCATGGCGTTGCTGTTCGGCGCGCTGCCGCGCGCGTCGGAGCCGCGCCTCATCGAAGTTCTGGAAGCCTTCAAGACGGACAAGAACCCGTCCATCGTCGCCATCGACGGCGGCAAGACCAAGGTGGGCTTCAATTATCCGCTGAACGACCTCTGGCGCCTGTGGGCCCTGGCCCGTCTGGGTCGCGGTCAAACAGTGATCAACGAATTGAAAGAGCGCTGGTCGCGTGTGCCCTCCGTGTTCGAGAGCGGCACGTATGCGGAGATGTGGGATCCGCGCCCCAGCTTCAACAGCGACGTCTGGTGCCAGTCCAACCCCGGTCCAATCATCGCGCTGTATCAGTTGATTCTTGGCGTGCAGCCCACCGCGCCCGGCTTCGCGGCCTACGATCTGCGCCCGCAGCCCGGCAACCTGAGCGCCATCTCGGGCACGGTCCACACCATGCGCGGTCCCATTCGCGTAGCGATTGAAAATGGCGAACTGCGCTGGACGTCACCCGCCGGCGTCCGCGCAACGCTCGTCCACAACGACGGCACGCGCAAAGCGATGCCCGTCTCGGACAAAGAACAGAGCTGGACCATCCGGCTATAGACGCGCCGTTTCACGAGTGGCGGCGGTGTTCATATCCAGATATCTCGATATGACGATATGTGCAGCCGGATAGCAGCCTCATCCTCCAGGCGACGTTTTTTGGCGTGAATTACCGCGTTAATCAGTAGCGCAAAGCCACTGGAGGATTCATGCCGAAGAACTGCATCATGGTCGCTGTTTTGAGCCTGATCGGCAGTTTACTCACCGCTCAGACGCCGGGCGGCCCAGCCCTTGGAAAGTGGGCATTCACAGGAAAAGACAACGCAGGACTGGCGTGGAAGGGCACGCTAAACGTTCTGAAGCTTGACCCGGCGCGCTTCAACAAAGACAAGTATTATGCTCTGTGCGACCTGGACATGGAGTCTACAGATGCGGATCTGGGCAAACGGGGAGCCAAGGCGCCCTGCGCCTGGGATTCCGGCACGCGCACCTTGTCGTTCAGCACGGGGGTAACGAGTTTGTATTCGTTTTCCGCGGTTCTCTCCGCAGATGGCAAAACTCTAACTGGCACCCAATGGACTGAGTCTAAGCAAGACCTCAGGAATGCGGGCAAATCCGCTCCGGTGGTAACGAGGACCGGGCAATGGTCCGCGAAATGGACGTCTGATTAAATCGCCTTGCGCCGCAATGCCGGGCGCTAGCTACGCCACGCCAGCGTGACAGTTTTACCGTCGCGCTCAGTATTGCCACCCAATGCGCGCAGCGTGAAGCTGGCGCCTCCGGCGCCGACGGCTGCCTGCACCCAGCCTACCGGTTGATCATCCTTGAAGTTGAACGCCAGCGACGGCAGATTCACCAGGTGAATGCCTTCCCACATCGAAAAACCGTAGGCGTGCGAGTGGCCGTAGACAATCGCCTTCACCTGGCGTTGGTCCTTCACAATCTCGAACAGCCGCGGTGCATCCAGCAGCGCGCCGTCGTTGTCCTCCAACGTGTGGTGGACAAAGATCAGGGTGGGCAGCGTCGGCGCGGACTTCAGGTAACTGTCCAGCCACGTGCGTTGCGCCTTGCCGAGCAGGCCCGGCGTAAAGTTGGTCTGTATCAGCGAATCGAGCATGATGAAGCGCGCCACGGCGCTCTCAATCACCAGCACGTGGCGGTCCTTCAGCGGCTGTGCGCCTTTTTGATTCGCGCCAAACTCGGCCAGCATGTTAGCGCGGTTGTCGTGGTTGCCCAGCACCAGGGCCAGCGGCATGGCCTCCGTCACCGGCGTGAGTAGCGTTTTGATGGCCGCGTAATCTTCCGGCCGGCCTTGCAGCCGAACAATGTCGCCGCAGATGAGAGCGCCTTCGGGCTTTGCAGCCAGTATGGCCGGGATGGCCTTATTCAGGTTCCCGGTGGGATGAAAACCGCGGGAGACGTCGGCCGGATCGCTCAAAATGTGCGTGTCCGACAGCATCGCCCAGTGCATTTCCTTGCTCTGGGAGCGCAGCAGTGTCACGCCTGCGCCGGCCAGCGTCAGGCCGAACGCGCGGCGCGAGATGGGGGGAAGGCTCAAGTGCGGCATATCCATTCACAGTGTATCGGGCCGGGCAGGTAGCATGGAAACGATGCGTCTTCTTTTCGTTACTCTGCTGATGCTCGCCTCCCTTTCGGCGACAGATTTCAAACTGCAATCGCCGGACGGCCAACTGGAACTGGTGCTCACCGCCAACGGCAACCATTTGAGCTACCGGGCACATTACGCCGGTCAGCCGCTGGTGACCGATTCGCGCCTGGGCCTGGATGGCTGGGCCGCAGACTGGGCCGCTCCCACCGCCACGCGCCGCACCATGCGCGACAGTTGGCGTCCGGTGTATGGCGAGCGCGCCGAAGTGCCAAACCGCTTCAATGAATTGACACTCGCGACCAAGCGTCTCACTGTCGTCACGCGCGTCTACGACGAAGGCTTTGCCTTCCGCTATCGTCTGGAAGGCTCCGGGCCGTTTGAGGCGCCCGGTGAGTTGACGGCGTTCCACTTCCCTGCCTCGACGCGCGCCTGGCAGGAGTACGGCACCGAGGGCGAGTATTCAGTGGTGACAGTGGATCAAATCAAGCCACAGTGCGAGCGCCCGCTCACCGTGGCGCTGGCCAACGGCGTATGGGCCGCGCTGGGCGAGGCCGCCACGGCCGATTTCCCGCGTATGCTGCTTTCACCTGATGGCGCGGGCGGCTTGCGCACCGACCTTGATGGAAACATTACCGGGCAGCTCCCGTTTGAAACGCCATGGCGCTATCTTGTTGTGGGCCACCGGCCGGGCGACCTGCTGGAGCGCAACTACCTGGTGCTGAATTTGAATGCGCCGCAGGCGATCACCGATACTGCGTGGATCCGCCCCGGCAAGGTGATGCGCGAAGTGACGCTCTCCACCTCCGGCGGCAAGCGCTTGGTGGACTTTGCCGCGTCGCACGGTATCAACTACATCGAGTATGACGCCGGTTGGTACGGCAACGAATACAAGGAGGAGAGCGACGCGCGTCATGTCGCGCTGGACCCGGATCGGGTGAAAGACATTCCAAATCACGACGGGCTCGACCTCAAGGAAGTGATCCGCTACGCCAAATCGAAAGACGTTGGTGTGATTCTCTATGTGAACCGCCGCGCGCTGGAGCGGCAGTTGGACGAACTGCTGCCGCTCTACAAGAGCTGGGGAGTGGCGGGCCTGAAATTCGGTTTCGTGCAGGTGCGGTCGCAGCACTGGACGGCCTGGCTGCATGCGGCCATCCGCAAAGCCGCCGCGTATCAGTTGATGGTGGATGTGCACGACAATCACCGGCCCACCGGCTACACGCGCACCTACCCGAATCTGATGACGGTGGAAGGCGTGCGCGGCAACGAGCACATGCCCACCGCGCGCCACAACACCACGTTGCCATTCACGCGCGCCGTAGCGGGCCCGGCCGATTACACCATCTGCTGGTCGACGCCGCGCCTGAAGAACACGCGCGCGCACCAGATGGCGCAGTCGGTGGTCAGCTACAGCCCTTGGCAATTCCTCTATTGGTACGACCGTCCGCAGGATGTGCGCGAAGAGCCGGCGCTCGACTTCTTCCGTGCGCTGCCGACCGTCTGGGACGAGACGCGCGTACTCGATGGCCTGCCCGGTGAGTTTGCCGTGGTAGCGCGGCGCAAGGGCGCCGAATGGTGGATAGGCGCCATCACCAACGAAGAAGCGCGGCGCGTGACGCTGGACGCGAAGTTCGTCGGCAAGCAGAAAGCGACGGTCTATTGCGACGGCGCATTGCCCACAGAGGTAAAAATCAGCAAAGTGGCAAGCGGCCCGGTGGAGTTGCAGATGGCCGCCAATGGCGGCTGCGCAGTGCGGCTTACTGCGTCGGATCCAGCCGCCGCCCGCTGAGAATCGCAAATGCCAGCCCAAACTTACCCGCGCTGAGCGCGGCAAAGAAGCGGCCCAGCCGGAAGGACAAGCCAGCGCCGAAGCCAAAATGCTTCATGACGTAGGCTCCCGCACCCGAAACGCAATCGGCGGTGTAGAGCGTCACGTCAACCGCAATCGCCGTGGCCGGGTACAACGTGGCCGCCGTGTCGGCAAAGAGGATCTTTTTGCCGGCGTTGCGAATCTGCCAACAGACCTCCAGCAGGCTCCAGTATTCAGAGAAACGCTTCTCGTCCAGGTAGTTCATACCGCCGAGAAACGACTTGCGGACCAGCAGCGCCACCTCGTCCACCGCCTCGGCGTGCTCCAGCGTAGCGACAGCCGGTAGCGTGCCGCGGTTGAGCACCACTTCGGCCAGTTGCTGTGGCGTGGGCAACTGGAACGCAGTGACCAACTGCTGGCCTTCCGGCGTGACCAGGCGCGGCGCAACAGCCGTGGCATCGTCCCGGCTCTCGGCAAGCGCAATGAGCTTTTCGAGCGTGTCCGGGTGCACTTCAACGTGCGGATCGAGGAACAGAATCAGCTCGGCGTGCGCCGTGCGGACACCGATGTTACGGGCGCGCGTCTTGCCGAAGTTGCGTGGCAAGCGCAACACAGTCACGGACGGGAAGTCGACGTCGACACGCGGCGAACCGTCGTCGGAGCCGGCGTCGACCACCAGAATCTCGAACTGCTCACGGCCCCGGCTGGCCTCGAGCGCAGCCAGCGCCCGGCGCAGCGCGGCTTCGCAGTTGTAGACAGCAAGCACCACGGAGAGGCGTGGTGATGGGACTTCCGGTTGCGGACTTGAGGGCGGCACCACACGTGATCATAGCGCAGCGCTCCTGACACCGGCGCTACGCTGACGCCAGGCGACCAGCAGCGCGCTGGCAACAAAGATGGACGAATATGTTCCAACGATGATGCCGGCGAGTAGTGCGAAGGCAATGCCGTTCAGCACTTCGCCGCCCAAGAAATAGAGCGCCAGACAGGCCAGCAGCGTCGGTCCAGCGGTGAGCAGTGTGCGGCTGAGCGTCTGGTTAATGGCGCGATTGACCAGTTCGAGGAAGCTCATACCCCGGCTGGCCGGGTCGGCCTGGTTTTCGCGCACACGGTCGAAGACGACAATTTTGTCGTTCATCGAGTAGCCAATCAAGGTCAGCAGTGCGGCGATGATATTCAGGTCGATCTCGCGTCCGGTGAGCGAGAACAGCCCCAGCGTGATGATGACGTCGTGCAAGGTGGCGATGACCGCCGCAACGCCCGAAATGAGCTTGAAGCGGAAAGCGATGTAGACCAACATGCCGCCCAGCGCGCCGGCCGTAGCCAGCAACGCCTGCCGGCGCAACTGCTCTCCGGCGCGGGGCCCAACCATCTCCACCGAACGGATGTTGTAGGTGCCCAGCCCACACGACTCGCGGATGGTGGGCAGCGCCGCACCGGCCACGCCGCGCAACTCGTCAAAGTTGCTGATGAGCCCGCCGCGCTGGTGATCGCGATAGTGCAGCACGGCAGCGGCAGTCGAGCGCACCTGATCGTCGCTGAGCGGCGCCGAACGCAGACGCTGTTCCAACTCGGCCTGCGTGGCGTTGTTCAGGTCGAGCTTGTCGCCAATGCGAGCATAGCGGTCGCGCAGCACGGCTGTGACAGCGTGGCGCGCGCGGTCGAGCGTCTGCTCGTCGGCCAATTCGGTGCCGATGATGAACTCGCCGGTGCCCTTGGTTTCCTGCACCGAAATATCGCCGTGGAGTTTGGAGGAGAGCAGCGAGCGCAGCTCATCGATGCGCGGCTGCGGCGAGAAGCGAACATAGGTGAGCGTGCCGCCACGGAAGTCGAGCCCGTACTTCGGCCCGCCCTTCCAGGCGAGGCTCGCCAGACTCACCAGGATCATCGCCACCGAGAGGCCAAGCGTCAGCGCGCGGCGATTGAGAAAACCGATGTTGGTGGCGGGAAAGAGGTCGCGGTCTGGACGGCGCGGCCAAATACTGAGGCGCTTCATCAGCGGCTTACGCTCCAGGTGCCAATCGAACAGCGCGCGCGACACGAAGACGGCGGTAAACAGATTGGCCACCAGGCCGATGACCAGCGTGACAGCGAAACCACGCACCGGACCAGTGCCGAAGATGAACAGGAATGCGCTGGCCACGACCGTGGTGACGTGCGTGTCGAGAATAGTGACAAAGGCGCGGCTGAAGCCCGCCGAAATGGCCGCAGGGATGACACGGCCGGAGCGCAACTCCTCCTTAATGCGCTCAAAGATGAGCACGTTTGAGTCGACCGCCATGCCGATGGAGAGCACCAGGCCGGCGATGCCGGGCAGCGTCCAGGTGGCCTCGATGTAGCAGAGCGCGGCGACGGTGATGATGGTGTTCAACGCCAACGCGAGCACGGCGTTCCAGCCGGCGCCGCGATAGTAGGCCACCATCGAGGCGATGACCAGCGCGAGGCCCACCAGACCGGCCGTGACGCCGCGCCGGATGGAGTCGGCGCCGAGCGAGGGTCCGACAATACGTTCCTCAATCACTTTGACGCCGGCCGGCAGCGCGCCGGCGCGCAGGTTCAGCGCCAGATCGGCGGCGTCCTGATGGGAGGAGGCGCCGGTGATGCGGCCTTGATCGGAAATGGCCCCGTCAATACGCGGCGCGCTGAGCACGACGTTATCCAGCACAATGGCAAGACGGTTGCCGATATTGGCTGACGTGAAGCGCTCAAAGCGCTTGGACGCGTCCTGAGCCAGGACGAAATCGGTTTCCCAGCCGGTTCCGGTTTCGCTCTGCGCCGGGCGGGCGTCGCGCAGATCACGTCCGGTGACGACAGGCGAGCGCGCCAGCAACCACCACTCCTTGCCACCATGCACAACGCGCGTGCCCAGTGGCAACACACCGCCATGCTGCGCCAGCAGGTCGGTCTCCGAGCCGAACGGCCCGGCTTTCACCTCGCACAGCTCAAGCATGGCCGTTGTTTGGAGAATGCTGCGGACGCGCGCCGGGTCGTCGAGGCCGGGCAACTGAACAAGGATCTCGGCTTCGCCCTCGGAGCCACCGCGGCTCTGTACGCTGGCTTCGGCCACGCCGAGTCCGTTCACTTTCTTTTCAATGGTGGAGATAGAGCGGTCGAGTGTTTCACGGCGCAGTTCGGCGGCCGCCGTCTTGCGCATCAACAGACGGTATGTAGTGGAGGAGGCGGGGACAAGCGTCCATCGTTCGCCGGCCGTCTCAAGAACGGTTTTCCGGAACTCCGCGCTCTTGCCGGCAGGGATGCCGTGAAAGTCGATTTGAATGGAGCCGGCCGTTTCAATCGAGGCCGGAGCGTTGCGTTCAATGGCCGTAAATGGCACGCTTTGCTGATCGAGCGCCGTTTTGAGCTGCTCGATCAGCTGATCGGCCTCCGCCATGAACGCGTCCTGCACCTGAACCTGGAGCACCATGTGGCTGCCGCCCTTGAGGTCGAGGCCCAGGCGGACACGGTTGGTCCAGTTCGTGAGCAGATCGGCGCCCGAACGCGGTATGCCGGTGATGCCAAGCAGGCAGCCCACCACGATGGCGATAATCACAAACCATTTCCAACGAAGATTTCTAGACATTAGAGACTCCCTGATTTCTGTTCTTCATTTGCGCTGCCGTCAGGCGATGCGCAAGCCCCGGCTACCTGCTGGTCGAAGTCGGTTTCAAATTGTGTTTCGAGCCGCGCCAGACGAGAGTTGACGACGTTCAGCGTCGAGAGCGCTGAGCGCGTGGCCCCATCGGGCCGTTTGGCGCCACGCAGCACCTCGGTGGCGGCGCCGATTTCCACGCGCGCATCCGACACCTCGCGCATCAGCCGGTGGCCAATCAACGCCATGGCGGAGAGGCGCGACGAGGTGTTGATGTGACGGAACGTCGAGGCCAACTGGCGGCCCAGGTCGTTGAAGGCCGACGTCAACTGGCCGATTTCATCGTTGCGATGAACCGGCAGATCCGACGCCCAGGTGCCGCGCCCCATGACGTTGATCTGCCGCAGCAGGCGCTGAATGGGACGGTAAATGACGCGATACCAGACATAGTTCAGCACCGTCACGGAGACAATCAGCGTGAGCGCGGCGTTTAGCAGGCGCACGCTGGTGACGCCGACAAGCAGGCTTTCACGGGTTTGACGAAGCCGTTCGAGCGCAACGGCATGATCTGCCGTCTCGATCAAAATGGCCTCGTGTTGATTCAGAAGCGTAGTGGTGTGCCAGTAGCTCAGCCACTCGGAAAGGCCGAACAAAGCCAGCACCACCGTGGTGCTGATTAGCATCAGCCGAACGCGTAGACTCATCTCGCCACCGCCTTTCACGGACACGAGTGCTATGGGATTTGAGACACGTCCGCACCTTGACAGGCGCGGATTGCAGCAACTAGAGGTGAGGAGTTAAACGAGAGAAGAAGGCGGAGCGCGGGCGGCGTGGCTCCAGGACAAGATGCGGGCAACGACCGGCGCATTGCCGGTGGACACCAGTCCAGCGGGGCGGAGCGGCGCCGGCCATTTCGCGGCCGAGGCCCATGCCACGATGGAGCGGGGGGAGGAATGCGCCTTGTCGCGCACGGCACCGGCCTTGATGAAAGCATGGCCGGGAACAGTGGAGGCGCTGGAGGTGCGTTCCGAAAAATCGGAACGGATCTGATGAGCGACGCCAGAGACGCAAACTCGCGGCGCCGGCACGCTGACAAGCGCGCCAACGACGGCAAATGCCAAGAGGCCTGTGCGCCAGAGGGTCTTCATCACACCAACTATCTTCAGGATATCAGACGGGTCTAGATTTCCAGCCGTCCCTGATAAACCATCTCCTTGAGCTTGAACTTGTGCTTCAGCTCGATCAGCCCGAAGTTGAGGCTGAACTCAATCTCTTTGTCGGCAAGCGTGATGGCGGGAGTGCGGGAGAAATAGAAAGCGTGCGACGGATTACCGGAGCTGGGCAACATAACACCGATGGGAGCGCGAGCGCCCCGGCCGTGGCGCCTCAGCAATGCGCTCCGTTGCAGGACATCGGCCTCAGCAGCGGGCGCCGAGGAATCGTTCTGGCTATCGACGCGCGGCAATGTTACTTCGATCACATATGCGGGAGCCTCCGGCTCCACCAGCTTGACCAGTTGCGCGAGATCCTTATCTTTGGTCTCCTGCTCGGTGCGCAAGACGGCCAGCCGGATAGGCCGGGCACTGCGCCAGCGGACGAAGGCCCGCGCCGTGCGCTCCGGCATCCTGAGTGGCGCTTCAGGCGTGGTGGAAGCCACGGTGTTGTTTAGACCGCCGCGCTTGAAGCAGCAATTGCCGGCGGCGGCACGGGTCTCAGGTTCCTCAGCCAGAGGCTTGAAGGCGATATCCACCGTCACCTGAACGTTGGCCGCCCAGGGCGAGTCGTTCAGCAGCTTGCGCCAGTCTCCAGCGCTCCACTCGGCAGGCGGCTTAGCCTGCCAGGGCCCGGCGGCGGAAGCCGGCCACGATCCGGCCACGGCGCCCAAGGCGGCCAGTGCCGCACGACGGTTCAACAACAGCTCCTTGCACATCTACAGATAGGCTATAACTCAAGACGGCCCGAGTGAACCATCGCAGCCAGTTTGAAGCGTGTCCGGACGTGGTGCGTGCCCAGGCGCAGTTCAGCGGTGACTGAACCATCTTCCAGGCGGATGAGTGGAGACTTGGCAAAGCGGAACAGCCATGCCTGACCGTCCTTGGCAGGCGGAGTAGCGGCGATGGGGAGAATCTTCTTGTGATCACGCCAGGAGAGCGTCAACTCCGGCTTCAATGCTCCCACGCCACCAGGCAACAGCACGGCCAGAAGGTACTCATCCACCGGACGATCGTCGAAGCGGGCGCCGTGCAGGCGCGCCAGCGCCAGCCGCACGGGACGCGCGCTCTGCCAGAGGATAACGGCGTGCACGAACGGCGTATCCCTGGCCACGCCGCCGCTGACGCCGCGGCCAAGACTACAGCAAGCGTCCACAACGCCAGGAATTGTGCCACCCACCGGCCCCACGTCGGGGCCACGCAATGGAATCCGGACCGTGCGCGCCCACGGCGAGCGGGTCAACAGCAGACGCATGTCCGCATCGTCCCACTCGTCCGGCAATTTTGACACCCACGGCGCCGGGCCGAGCAGAAAGAGGAAAGAGCGGCGCGGCAGCAACGCTAAAGCTCCAGCATGCCGTTGAAGACCATCTCCTTCAGCTTGAACTTGTGCTTGACGCGCAACGGGCCCAGACGCGTCTCAAACTCCACTTCCTTGTCTTCCAGCGTGATGGGTGGAGTCTTCGAAAAGCGGAAGACGTAAGCGATGTTCGACTGGCTGGGCGGAATCACCTCGCCTGGACGCAGCACGTCACGTCCCTTGCAGGTGAGCGTGGTGCTCTGTTTCAGGCGTTCGACCAAAGACGGATCCGGGCCCTTGTGCTCACTGTCTTCACGGCGTGGCGCCATGTGCGGAATGATGACAGCGATGACGTAATCGCTCTCCCGGCGCTCCACAAACTCCTTGGCCTGAGCCGAGGTATTAGCCTCCGCGCCCAGGCGTCCACGGATGGTGGCGATTTTGATGGGCTTGGCGCTCAGCCAGCGCACAGACACCAGTGTGCTCGACGGGGCGCCCTGCATTGAGCCGCCCATACCGCCGCCACGGCCGCCACCCATGTCACCACCGCCCATGCCGGAAGAGTCGCTGGCGTCGATGCCGGCGCCGCCACCGCCGCCTCCACCACCGCGGCGTCCGCCACGGCCGCCGCTGGGCATGCTGCCGCCGGACGAACCCGGATCAGTCACGCTGACTAAGCACGCCCAAGGTGAATCCGTGATCAGTTTCTGAAGATCCTTATCGGTCCATTCAGATGGCGGTTTAGAAACCCAGAAATCGGCGCCCATTGAAGGCAGCGGCAGCGCCGCCGAACTCAGCGCTGCCAGAATAGCCCGGCGATCGAGAAGAGACATGGCAGAAGAACTCCCAGCGTGCAATATAATCTAGAAGCCAGCACACTACCATAGGTGCTGGCGTAGCACGGATGCCTCTGGTTTCCATCCTGGTCCCGGTTTTCAACGAAGAGGAATTCCTCGGCGAGTTGCTGGACCGCGTGCTGGCAGCGCCTCTTCCGGCAGGCGTCGAACGTGAAGTGATTGTGGTCGACGATGGCTCCGACGACGGTAGCGCGGAGGTGGCGGAGCGTTACGCAGACCGGGTCCGGTTGTTGCGCCACGGGCACAATCTCGGCAAGGGCGCCGCAGTGCGCACGGCGCTCAAAGAAGCGCACGGCGAGTTTGCGCTGGTGCAGGACGCCGATCTTGAATATGATCCGCGCGAGTACGGGCGACTGTTGGGGCCTCTGCTGGATGGGCGCGCCGACGCGGTCTACGGCACACGCTTCGCGGTGGGCATGGAGCGGCGCGTGCTGTACTTCTGGCACGCACTGGCCAACAACCTGCTGACCACGGCCGTGAACCTGGTAAGCGATTTGAACCTGACCGACGTGTGGAGCTGTTACAAGGCCTTCCGCACATCGCTGGTAAAGAGCATTCCTCTGCGCTCAAACGGCTACGGCTTCGAGCCCGAGGTGACCATCAAGCTGGCGCAGCGGCAGGCACGGATCTACGAAACACCGATCAGCTACCACGGGCGCACCTACGCTGAGGGCAAAAAAATCCGCGCTCTGGACGGCCTGTTGGCCGTGGGCACCCTCATCCGCTTTGCCATCGTGCGCGACACATACGCGGCGGGCGACGCAGGCATTCTGGATGCGTTTGACAGCGTGCCGCACTTCAACGCCTGGATGGCTGACACGGTGCGGCCCTGGATGGGCGGGCGCGTGCTTGAGATGGGCGCGGGCATCGGCAACCTGTCGCGCCACCTGGCGCGGCGCCGTGAGCTGTATCTGGCCTCCGACATCAACGAAGAACATATGGCGCGATTGCGCGAACGCATGACGCACC
Organism: uncultured Candidatus Solibacter sp.; assembly: GCA_964478395.1. GTDB lineage: Bacteria > Acidobacteriota > Terriglobia > Bryobacterales > Bryobacteraceae > Paludibaculum. Next base: position 14,064 of record CAYZIX010000019.1, on the reverse strand, counting down.
GGCCGAATTTCCGCGCGGTGCGCTGCGATCTGACCCGCGCGGCCGATTTCGAGCCGTTGATGCAGGAGCGCTTGGACACCGTGGTGTGCCTGAACGTGCTGGAGCACGTCGAAGACGACGCGGCAGGGCTCGCCAACATGTACAGAGTGCTGGAGCCGGGCGGGCGCGCGATTGTGCTGGTGCCGGAGGGGATGTCGATCTACGGCGAGTTCGACCGCGTGCTGGGGCACGCGCGCCGCTACTCAGCCGACGAACTGCGCGAGAAGGCGCGCGCGGCCGGCTTCGAGGTGGAAGCACTGTTCGGCTTCAACCGCGTGTCGCGGCCGGGCTGGTGGCTGAACGGGCGGATTCTCAAGCGGCGCGCGGTGGGACGCATGCAACTGGCGGTGGTCGATCACCTGACGTGGCTATGGCGGCGCACGGACAGGCTGCTGCCGTGGCGAGGGACATCGCTCATTCTAGTGGCGCGGAAGCCTACATCAAATAGTCTTTGAGCTTGTCGAGCAGAGTCTTCTCGGCTGGCTCGTTTTCGGCCGGCAGGGTATCGCGAAGCTGTTCGAGCAGACGGCGCTGTTCACGCGAGAGCTTGCGCGGAGTGCGCACCTCGACGTGTACGATAAGGTCGCCACGGCCGTCGCTATTGACCAGCGGCACGCCCTTGCCACGCAAGCGCAGCGTTTCGCCGCTCTGAATGCCGTCGGGCACCTTGATGGTTTCCAGACCGTCGAAGGTGAGCAAGTCAATCTCAGTTCCGAGCGCGGCCTGCGCCACATTCACCGGCACGACGCAATGCAGGTCGAAATCCTTACGCTCAAAAACCGAGTGGGGCTGGACGGTGAGAAAGACGTAGAGGTCACCGGGCCCGCCGCCGTTTGCGCCGGGCTGGCCTTCGCCGGCGATGCGCATCTTCATACCGGTATCGACGCCGGGCGGGATCTTCACCTTGAGCTTGCGCGTGGTCTGGATGTAGGCCTCGCCTTTGCAGGTGCGGCACGGACGGCGCAGAATTTTACCGGAGCCACCGCATTGCGAGCAGCCCTTACGGATGGAAAGGAATCCCTGCTGATAGAAGACCTCGCCGCGGCCGCGGCAGACCGAACAAGTGGTCCAGCCGTCCTGGCTTTCAGCGCCGGTGCCCTTGCAGGCCGAACAGGGCTCCATGCGTGGACCCTGAATCTCCACTTCCTTGCCGCGGAAAGCATCCTCGAAGCTGATTTCGAGATCGTAGCGGACGTCGTCGCCACGCTGGGCGCGGTTGCGGCGGCGCGCGCCTCCGCCGCCGAACAGATCGCCAAAACCGAAGAAGTCGCCAAAGATATCGGCGAAATCTGAGAACGCCTCCGGGTTGAAACCCTGCTGGGCAGCCCCGCCGACACCCTGGTGGCCGTACATGTCGTAGGCGCGCCGTTTGTCGGAGTCACTCAACACGGAATAGGCTTCGGCGGCCTCCTTGAAATGCTCCTCCGCCTCTTTGTTGCCGGGGTTGCGGTCCGGATGATACTTCAGAGCGAGCTTGCGATAGGCGCCTTTGAGTTCCTGCTCGTCCGCGCCCCGCTGGAGGCCGAGCACTTCGTAATAATCGCGCTTGGCCATCTCAGCCCTTCACAACCACGCGCACCATGGCGGCGCGCAGCAGGCGGCCCTTGTACATGTAGCCGCGCTGATACTCCGCGGCCACGGTATCCACGTCGATGTCCGGATCCTCGACGCGGTCAATGGCGTGATGGATGTTGGGATCGAACGGCTGGCCGGCGGCCTCGATAGGCTCCAGACCGAGTTTTTTGAGCGTGTCGTTGAGGCGCTGCTCGATCAGAGCGACACCACGGGCGTAGTCGGCATCGGTGCAGTCGGCATGTGCGGCGCGGGCGAAGTCGTCCACGACGGGCAACAGGGCCTTGAGCGCCTCGGTAGAGCCGTACTCGGCAATCTCGGCGCGCTCGCGCTCGCTGCGTTTACGGAAGTTGTCAAATTCGGCGGCCAGCCGCAGCAGACGCTCATTCAACTCGTTCTTTTCGCGTTCCAACTGTTCACACCGGGCGGTCAATTCACCGAGCGCGGCGTCTTGAGGCGCGGTGTCGGCAACCTCGGGCGCGGCTTCAGCGTTCGGCATTTCCTGTTCACTCATGGGTTCACTTCCAGGGTATCAAGCCGCGCCGCTATTGCGGCAGTGTCTGCAGGATGCGCCCCACCTGGGCGACGGCGGCAAGTGCGCGCGGGTAGTTCATCCGGAGCGGCCCCAATACGGCCATGCGCGTCTCCAACCCACCCGGCAGGTGGGTGTGAATCCCGATCAGCGAGAACTCTCCGAGCGCTGGATGAGCCTCTTCAAGACCCACTTGAACTTGCAGCTCGCCGGTTGCCGCGCCGAGGAACTGGTCGAGCAACTCAACCAGGCGCTGCTTCTCTTCCAAGGCCCGGAACAGTTCGCCGAGCTTTTCACGCGTCATGCGCAGATCCGGGCCAATCAGATAGGCGGCGCCCTCAAGATAGACCTGCGCCGAAAAACCGAAATCGAGCAGGCCGCGCAGGCGCAGCATGCTCAGGCGGCGCAGCAAGCCATCGTAGGCGGCACGTTCCTCGGCCAAGCGGTGGTCGAGTTCTTCACGGATGGCGGATAGCGCCCAGCCCGAGAAATTCACGTTGACGTAGTTGCGAATGGAGCTGAGCTCATCGGGCGAGACAGGCTCGCTGAGGCTTGCCACCTGGTTGCGCACCAAGCCATCGCGCGTCACCACCACCATCAGCACGCGGCCGTCGGGCAAGCGCAGCAGTTCGATCTGGTCGAGCGTCTGGGCCGAGGCGGGCGTGGCGGCGACAATGCCAATGTTACGAGTGAGCTCGGTGAGCATGTGCGAAGCGAGTTCGACGCGCTGCTCCGGACTGGATCCGGCCAGTTCAGCGCGAACGTGCTCCATTTCAGCGCCGGAAACCGAGCGTGTGCCAGCGGCCAGCGCGTAGTGGCGGAAGGCCTTGGCCGTGGGAACGCGGCCGGCCGAGGTATGGGGCTGATCGAGATAACCGAGTTCGGCCAGTTCCGCCATGATGTTGCGGATGGTGGCGGCGCTCAACCCGTCGCGGCGGCGGCGCGCAATGGTGCGCGAAGGCACAGGCTCGCCCGTTTCGATGTAGGCCTGCACAATGGCGTGCAACACCTCAGTCAACCGGGCTGTCATCCTGTTCTCCATCGCCGCGCCTGCCAGATACCCCTCACCCATGATCTTAGGGAAGGCGCGCCGCGCTTTCAAGCGCCGCTGGAGGGACGGAACAGCGCTTCACTCTCCGGCTTGAGCAGAATCCAGAAGCCGTAAAGGCCGAGCGCCGTGCCGAAAGGCATGTTCAGCAGGTGGAGCGCCGACAGCACCAAGCCGAGGACGCGGGCCCAGGGCCGCAGGTAGTAAAGACCATATCCCAATACGAGCGAGGGCAGCGAGAGCACCAGCACGACGCAGACGATCACAGTGAGGATGATCTGAATGACCCCCATTGGGATGTCCAGGTTTTCGCCCGCCAGCGCGGTGACAAAGACGGGAAGAATCGAAGCTCCGGCGAAGGAAAGTAGCGCAACCAGCACACCGATACCGCCGATCACGATGTTCAGCCAAGCCAGGATGCGAATGTGCGTAGCCATATGGTTTGAGTGAGAACTGCTAGATGATTCTACGCCGAAAAGGCCGTACAAGTTCGGCTCGGTGAATTTACCGTACGATAACAGGCGAAACCCTTGACACCAGCCGATAGCGCCGCCATGTTCATGAGCAGGAGTGTCAGAGATGCCGCCTGTGCCTGTCCTGGACGCAACGGCCCGGGACCTACAATTGCTGGGCGAGGAGTTCTCACGCTGCATCCGGCGGCGTGACACCGTTCGTCTGGTGGAATCGTTTTACACGGCCGAAGCGCAGCTTCAGGCTGCCGGGATTCCGCCGCTGGTAGGGCGGCAGGCCATCGGCCGGTACTTCGACGAGGCCTTCTGTGCGGGCCTGATCGACATTCGCCTGGAAACCAATCTGTTTGAGACCTCGGACGAGCTGGCCTGCGAGGCGGGCAACTCGATCTCCACCTACGAGACTCATCCGGGGCTGTTGCAGGCGGAACACGGCAAGTTCACGGCCGTGCTGCGCCGCCAGGGTGACGGGCGGTGGCGTGTGGTGGTGCATTGCCTGTCGGCCAATGAAGGCCGGCGCGCGCCGGGGCCGGACTCGGGATTAAGATGAAAGATACCGCTTCCCGCGTAGTCCCGAATCATGGCTCAACAAGTTCCACTGGATTTTCTTGGCGGCTTACGCCGCACCCATACCTGCGGAGACCTTCGTCCGATCAATAACGGCCAGCGCGTCGTGCTGATGGGCTGGGTGTACCGCCGGCGCGACCTCGGCGGGGTGATCTTCATCCACCTGCGCGACCGCGAAGGCGTGACGCAGATTGTCTTCCGCGCCGAATCGGATGGCGCGTTGCACGCGCGCGCCGAATCGCTGCGATCGGAATACGTCATCGCCATCGAAGGCGTGGTAGAGAGCCGCTCCGACGACACCATCAATCCTTCCATTCCCACTGGCGAAGTGGAGGTGGTGGCCGAAAAGATCTGGATCCTGAACACCAGCGAGACACCGCCGTTCCCGATGGAAGAGCACGTCGACGTGGGCGAGGACATGCGTCTGAAGTACCGCTACATCGACCTGCGGCGGCCACACATGCAGCGCAACATCATGCTGCGCTCGCGAATCTCGTTGGAAGTGCGCCAGGAGATGTACGGCCAGGGCTTCCTGGAGATTGAAACGCCGTTTTTGGGCAAGTCGACGCCCGAGGGCGCGCGTGATTTTCTGGTGCCGTCGCGCGTGCAGCACGGCAGTTTTTACGCGCTGCCGCAATCGCCGCAGATTCACAAGCAACTGCTGATGGTGAGCGGCTACGACAAGTATTTCCAGATCGTCCGCTGCTTCCGTGACGAGGACCTGCGCGCCGACCGCCAGTACGAGTTCACGCAGATCGACCTGGAGATGAGCTTTCCGCAGGAAGAGACGATCTTTTCGACCGTCGAGCCGCTGATTGAGCGCATCGCCGCCGTGGCCGGCCACACCGTAAAGGCGCCGTTCCCGCGCATGACCTATGCCGAAGCGATGCTCAGCTATGGCATCGACAAGCCGGACCTGCGGCTGCCGCGTTTCTGGCCGGTGGAAGATCTCTTCCCGGCCGACGCCGGGTTGACGCGCGACGGTCTGCCGCTGGTGGCCATCCACATTCCAAAGACCGGGGCGCTGAGCCGCAAGGAACGCGACGAGCTGAAGGATTATGGCAAGGAGCGCGGGTTGACCGTTTACGACGACCCGAAGCGCCTGGACCGCGACTTCGCTGAGGCGATGGTGAAGGTGCGCGAGCGAGTCGGACTGGGCGCGGAAGATCTGCTGCTGCTGGCAGGCTGGCGCGGCGAGCCGAAGGCGCATCGCCCGGCCGACGCCATGTTGCAGGCTTGCGGCCAACTGCGGCTGTACGCGGGCCAGAAGTACAACGACCGGCATAAATTGCTCGACCCGAACGACTTACGATTCCTATGGGTGCTCGACTTCCCGATGTTTGAGTGGGACGAAGAGGAGCAGCGCTGGGCAGCGGCGCATCACGCCTTCACCTCGCCAAAGGAAGAAGACGTCGACAGGTTGCTCACCGACCAGGAACATTGCTGTGCGCGCAGCTATGACATGGTGCTGAACGGCACCGAACTCGGTTCCGGCTCTATCCGTATCCACCGCCAGGACGTGCAGGCAAAGGTTTTCGAAGCCATCGGCTTGAGCGACGAAGAAGCACGCAACAAGTTCGGCTACCTGCTGGAGGCGCTCACTTATGGCGCTCCGCCACATGGCGGCATGGCGTTGGGCCTGGACCGTCTGGTGATGATCCTGGCCGGCGAGAATTCAATCCGCGACGTGATCGCCTTCCCGAAGACAGCCAAGGGCACCGACCTGATGACCGACGCCCCGTCGGAAGTGAACGAACGGCAGTTGCGCGAGCTGGGTATCCAGTTGCGTCATCCGGGCCGCTAGACGAGCGCAGAGCCATGAGCGAACCGCAATTCGACGTCGTTGGCGTGGGCCTGAACGCCACCGACACGATGATTCTGATTCCGCACTTTCCTGCCTACGGCGGCAAAGTGCCGTTTGTCGGTGAACTGTTGAGCCCCGGCGGGCAAGTGGCCAGCGCGGTGGTCTGCTGTGCGAAGTTGGGGCTGAAAACAAAATACATCGGCTCGATCGGCGACGACGAGCGCGGCCGCATTCAGTGGGAGAGCCTGCAAGGGACAGGCGTCAACCTGGACCATGTCCAGAAGCGCGCCAACACTCCAAACCAGTCGGCCTATATCCTGATCGATCAGACCACCGGCGAGCGCACGGTGTTCTGGAGCCGGCCCGAAGGGCTGCGGATCGACCCGAGCGAAATCACGCCCGAACAGATCACCTGCGCACGGCTGCTGCACATCGACGGCCACGATACGCCGGCCGTGGCTCACGCGGCGCGCATTGCCCGCGCCCACGGCATTCCGGTGACAGTGGACGTCGATACCATCTACAAAGGCTTTGAAGACGTGCTGCCGAACGTGGATTATCTGGTGACATCGAGCGAGTTGCCAGAGCGTTGGACCGGCATGGCCGATCCGTTCAAAGCGCTGGCTCTGATGCAGGACACCTATGGAATGAAGGTGGCCGCGATGACATTGGGCGCGCACGGCTCGCTGGCGCGTGTCGATGGCAAATTCCTCTATTCACCCGCTTATGTGGTGAACTGCGTGGACACCACCGGCGCCGGAGACGTCTTCCATGGCGCCTTCTGCTACGCTGTGGTCAAAGGCTACTCCATGGCCGAGACACTCGAATTTTCGAATGCCATGGCGGCTCTGAACTGCACGGCCTTGGGCGCGCGCGGCGGCATCGCCAGCGAAGCCGAGGCACGGGCGCTGATGGCGCGCGCCGAACGCCGCCTGAAGCCCGAGTTTGAGGCTTATCGCGTCGGAAGCGCATGATCCCGATCCACGATTCGCAGAAGAGCTATTCCACACCGTTCGCGACCATCGCGATTATCGCGGTGAACGTGCTGGTGTTTCTTTTCCAGCTTTCACTCGATCCGTTCACACGCAACGACTTTGTCTTCGCCTTCGGATTCGTGCCAGAGCATTTCCGCCTGTCGAACATCCTGACCTCGATGTTTCTGCATGGCGGCTGGCTGCACCTGGCCGGCAACATGCTGTTTTTGTGGGTCTACGGCGACAACGTCGAGGACATTCTCGGGCACGGCAAATATCTGCTGTTCTACCTGCTGTGCGGCGTGGCGGCGGCGCTGGGCCAGTACGCCATGGCGCCGGATTCGCGCGTGCCGATGGTGGGCGCATCGGGCGCCATCGCCGGCGTGATGGGCGCCTATATGGTGAAGTTTCCACACGCCCGCATCGTACTGGTGGGCTGGCTCATCATTCTGTTTACAGTGGAATTACCGGCCTACGTGGTGCTGCTGTACTGGCTGGCGCTGCAATTCTTCTCCGGCGTCGGCTCGGTGTCGGATGCCTACGCGCAGCGCGGCGGTACGGCCTTCTTTGCGCACATCGGCGGCTTTCTGGCCGGCATGGCGCTGATCTTCCTGTTCAAGACGCGCGACCGCTACCGCATGCGGCGCGATCTGCTGTGGTAGGCGCTATGTTCTATCCGCCCGAACTCCACCTTGACGACGCTCCGGCGCTGGACGTGCTGGCCGTAGCCGCGCACCCGGACGACATCGAACAGACTTGCGGCGGCGCGCTGCTGAAGATGGCCGAGGCCGGCTACTCGACCGGCGCGCTGGATCTGACGGCCGGCGAGATGGGCACGCGCGGCACGCCGGAGTTGCGGATTGAGGAGTCGCGCGAAGCCGCGCGCATCCTCCAGATCAAATTCCGCGAAAACCTGCGCATGCCGGACGCGCGCCTGGAAAATTCGCTGCCGCTGCGGCTGACTCTCGCCACCGTGTTGCGGCGCCTGAAGCCGCGCGTGCTGGTCCTGCCCTACTGGGAGGCGCGTCACCCGGATCACGCCGTCGCCTCGACGTTGGCGATAGAGGCGGCGTTCATCGGCGGCATCCGCAAGATGGACGCCGACAGCGAGCCCCACCGGCCCTTCAAGGTGGTTTACGCATCGCTCTACGCTAACGTGACACCGTCGTTTGTGGTCGATATCACCGGTCAGTTCGAGCGCCGCATGGAATCGTTGTTCGCCTACCACTCACAGTACGACGAACAGTCGGACGGAGCGGGGCTATTCCCAAAACGTGAGGAGATTCACGACCGTCTACGCTCCATCGCGCGCTTTTACGGCAACCTGATTGGCGTGAAATACGGCGAGCCGTATGTGGTGAAGGAAACCTTCCGCGTGGACGACCTGGTCACGTTGGGCGTACGCAGTTTCTAGGCAACCATGCGACGACGCGATTTCATCGCCGCGCTGGCAGCACAAGCCGACGGCCCTCTGGACAAGACCTTCGAGACGCTGGAGCAGCGTTCCGGCGGCACGCTGGGCGTGGCCGCCACGCATCTGGAATCGAACCGCGTGATCACGTGGCGGGAGCGCGAGCGTTTCCCCATGATGAGCGTGGCGAAACTGCCCGCGGCGATGCGCGTGTTCGTCTCGATTGAGGCTGGCCTGCTGGGGCTGCACCAGATGATGCAGATCCCCCCGCCCAGCCCGGACGCCGGATACAGCCCAATGCGGGAACGCTACCCCGATGGGCTGGTGTGCACGTTGGAGCAACTGCTCATCTGGAGCCTGCGTGACAGCGACAACGCGGCGCACGACTTTTTGATCGGCCTGGTGGGCGGTCCGGACCAGGTGCAGAAAATGCTGGAGCACGAGACAGGCGCCGGCATCCGCTTCGACCGCACCGAGCGCGACGCCATCGCCGACATGAAAAAGTACGGGCCGCGTGGTTTTGTCCAGCAGGGGCTGGACACTTCGACACCGGAGGCGATGACGCAATTGGTGTCGCGCATCCAGCGCCGCCAAGCGCTGCGGCCGGCCGCATGCGACTACCTGATACGGTGGCTGAGCGAATCGAAGACCGGCGCACGGCGAATCCGCGCATTGCTGCCGGCCGGTGCGTTGGTGTGGGACAAGACCGGCACGGCCGCCACTGAAGCGGGCGTCCACATCTGCACGAACGACGCGGGCGTCATCTCAATGACCGACAATCGCGGGCACATCGCCATCAGCCTGTTTCTGAAACTGGCGAAGGTGGAACTGGCGGCCACCGAACGCGTGCTGGCCGAGGCCGCCGCGGCTGTCTACATGTTCTTCGAACGTTCGGAGTAACGCAGCGCGAAGCGCAGGATCTTCTTGCGCAGGCGGATGGAGCTGGGCGTCACTTCGACGAACTCATCTTCATTGACAAACTCGATGGCCTGCTCCAGGTTGAGAAGGCGCGGCGGGATCAGACGGATGGCTTCGTCAGCGGTGGAAGCGCGCATGTTGGTGAGCTTCTTTTCCTTGACGATGTTGACGTTGATCTCTTCCGAACGCGAGCTCTCACCAACAATCATGCCCTCGTAAACCTCGGTGCCGGGCGAGACGAAGATGGTGCCGCGCTCCTGCAGGTTGAAGATGGCGTAGCCGGTGACGATGCCCGCGCGATCGGCCGTGATGGCGCCCGTCGAGCGCATCGGGATATCGCCCTGCCACTCGATATGGCCGTGAAAGAGCGAGTTCATAATGACGGTGCCCTTGGTGTCGGTCAACATCTCGCTGCGCAGGCCGATCAGGCCGCGCGAGGGCACCAGGAACTCCAGCCGCGCGCGCCCGGAGCCGTGGTTGATCATCTTCTCCATCTTGCCCTTGCGCGCGCCGAGCTTTTCGATCACCACGCCGACGTATTGCTCCGGCACGTCCACCACCAGCAGTTCCTGGGGCTCAAACACCACACCGTTGATGGTCTTGGTGAGGATCTGCGGCTTACCCACCATTAGTTCGTAGCCTTCGCGGCGCATCATCTCGATGAGGATGGCCAACTGCAATTCGCCGCGGCCCATCACCTGGAAGGACTCTGGCCCGCCGGCCTCTTCCACCTTGAGCGAAACGTTGGTGAGCAGTTCCTTGTCCAGCCTATCGCGAAGGTGGCGCGACGTGACAAACTGGCCCTCGCGGCCGACAAACGGCGAGGTATTGATGGTGAACAGCATGCCGATGGTCGGCTCATCGATTTGGATGGGCGGCATCGGCATGGGAGTTTCGGCGCTCGAAACAGTCTCACCAATAGTGATGCCTTCGACGCCGGCAATGGCCAGCACGTCGCCCGGAATGGCGATGGTCTCGTCCACGCGCTTAAGTCCTTCAAACGAATACATGCGCGTGATGCGCGTGGTGTGCACCTGGCCATCCAGGCGGCAGATGCTCACCTCGTCGCCCTGGCGCAGCGTACCCTGGGTGACGCGCCCAATGGCGATGCGGCCAAGATAATCTGAGTAGTCCAGGTTCGAGACCTGGAACTGCAAGATGCCATCAGGGTCGCCCTGCGGCGGCGGGATGTGTTCGACGATGGCTTCAAAGAGCGGCGCAAGCGTCGTCGAGTCGTCGTCCATGCTGAGTTTGGCGACGCCATCGCGCGCGATCGTATAGATGATCGGGAAATCGAGCTGATCCTCGGCCGCGTCGAGATCGATGAAGAGATCAAAGATCTCGTTGGTGACCTCCTGAATGCGCGAGTCCGGCCGGTCAATCTTGTTAATGACGACGATGGGCGTCAACTGCGCCTCAAGCGCCTTCTGCAAGACATAGCGCGTTTGCGGCAACGGGCCTTCGCTGGCATCCACCAGCAGCATGACGCCGTCGACGAGCTTCAGCGCGCGTTCGACCTCGCCGCCGAAGTCTGAGTGGCCCGGCGTATCGACAATGTTGATCTTGATGCCCTTGTAACGGACACCCGTGGTTTTGGCCAGGATGGTAATGCCGCGCTCACGCTCCAGCTCATTGCTGTCCATAACGCGTTCTTCCACTTGTTCATTGGCGCGGAAGATGCCGCTCTGGCGAAACATGGCGTCCACAAGGGTGGTCTTGCCATGATCGACGTGCGCAATGATGGCGATGTTGCGAAGGTTCGGATTCGAGACTGACATGGAAAGGGGAACTTCTATTGTCTCATGGGCTAGACTGAAAGGATAATGCCGCAAGCTGCTGGGCGCCCGACTGTGGTGATCGTGGGCCGGCCCAACGTCGGGAAATCCACTCTTTTCAACGCGATTCTGGGCCAACGCCGGTCAATTACAGGCGATGAACCCGGCATCACGCGCGACCGTATCCGCGGCGAAGCGGTGCACGCCAAGCGTCCTTTTACGCTGATTGACACCGGCGGCATCGTTCCCGACGACGCAAATCTGATCCCGGCAGAGATCCTGCGCCAGGCTCGCGTGGCGCTGGAAGACGCTGCGCAAATCATCTTCTTAGTTGACGGCCGCACCGAGCTCACGGCGCCGGACCGCGACCTGGCGCGCCTGTTGCGCCGGCTCTCCAAGCCCGTCGTCGTCGTCGTCAACAAGATCGATTCGTCCAAGCGTGAGGTATTGACCAGCGAGTTTCACGAGCTGGGTTTTGAGCGCGTGTTCCCCATTTCGGCCGAGCACCGGCTGGGCATCGACGATCTGCTCGACGAGTTGACACGCGACTTCCCCACCGAAGGCGCTCCCGAACCGGAAGGCGCCGCGCGGCCCATCCGCGTGGCCATCATCGGACGGCCAAACGTCGGCAAGTCGACGCTGTTGAACGCTCTCCTCGGCCAGGACCGCGCCATCGTCAGCCCGATAGCCGGCACCACGCGCGATTCGGTGGATGAAACGTTCGCCATCGGCAGCCAGCAGTATGTTTTTGTCGACACGGCAGGCATACGCCGCAAGGGCAAGACGCACCTGATGGCCGAAAAACTGAGCGTGGTAATGGCGCGCCGCCACATTCGCATGGCGCACGTGGTGCTGCTGGTGATCGACGCCACTGAAGGCCCGGTGGCGAGCGACGCCACCATCGGCGGCTACGCCCACGAAGAGGGCCGCGCGTTGATCATCTGTGTCAACAAGTGGGACATGATCGACGACGCTAAGCGCAAGGAGTTCGAACAGAACGTGCGCGACCAGTTCAAGTTCCTGGACTACGCACCCGTACTGTTCCTTTCGGCGCTGGAAAAGCGCGGCGTGAAGAGCGTCTTCCGCCACATCGCGCACTGCTTCGAGAACTTCAACCGGCGCGTGCCCACGGGCGAACTGAACCGCTTTGTCGACCAGTTCAAGCTGGACCGCGACCGGCGCATCTTCTTTATGACGCAGCCAGCGGTGCGGCCGCCGACGTTCGTGCTGTTCATGGACCGCGCTGAGCCGCTGCACTTCTCCACCGAGCGCCAGATTATTAACCGGCTACGGAAGCAGTTCGGCTTTGAAGGCACACCGGTGGTGATCAAGGTCAAGAACCGGCGCGGCGCGGAACGATAAACTCGATACGCTCCACGCGTGTGTTCACGATGCGCTGGCGCAAGCCGTCATAACGCAGCAGACGGGTAGCCTGATCCAGCCACGCAGCGCTGGCTGCGGGCATTGAGTAACGATCGGCGCGCTCGCGATAGAGGTAGCCGGCGTAAACAGCCTGCCCGGCCAGTGTCATCATTTCGTCCCAAAAGCTGCGGCGCTTGAATATGCGGCGCACCGCGCCGGCCTTCACTGTGACGCGAATCCGCTCCATGCGGCCGACCAGCGCCACCTCGCTACACTGCGCAGCATCCAGCGGACGCCCAGGCTCCGGCTGCGGCAGCGCGGCTATGGCGGCGCGAATTTCTTCGAGTTCAGCGTGGATGCAGGCCCAACGGAAGCGCGTCGCTCCACTGACCAGGGAGCCGCGCTTCAGCACATCGGCCACGCGCGCCTCATCCAGCCCGGCAATGTCTGCAACGTGCTCCAGCAGCTCCACCAGCGGAATTTCGCTGTTCACTACGGGCGTCAACGCCACGTATTCGGCGGCTTCGCTCGACAGCTTCACAGCCAGACGTTCAGGCAGCACAATGCCTTCAGTCTACAATCAGAGGGCAACCTTCTTATGACTCCGGTTGGTGAAATTCTGGCGGCGGAGATCCGCGCACACGGCCCCGTGAACTTTTCGCGCTTCATGGAGGCGGCGCTGTATGAGCCCGGCCTCGGCTACTATCGAACCACGCGCGATCCGTTCGGCGCCGGGGGCGACTTCTACACCGCATCGCAGCTTCAACCCGTCTTCGGACGGCTGGTGGCGGCCTTCGCCGCGCAAACGCGCACTGCGCTCGGCAACCCGGCGGACTTCGCCTTCATCGAGTGGGGAGCCGGGCGCGCTGAACTCGCGCCATACCTCGACGGCTTCGGGTACAACGCAGTGGATTCCGGCCACGGTACGCCCACAAAGCCGTTCGAAGGCGTCGTCTTCTCAAACGAGCTATTCGATGCGCTGCCCGTGGATGTCGCGTGCTGGCGCCAGGGGCGCTTCACCGTGAAACGAGTGGGCTGCAACGGCGACACGTTTCAGTGGGTGGATGGCGAGCCACTCAACGGGCCGTGGCTCGACTACGCCAACAGCCTGGTAGAGAACTTTGATCAACGCGACGAGGTTTGGATTGAGCTGCCGGTGCGTCTCAAGGAGACACTTGACGCCATGTGTGCACCGCTCCGGCGCGGCTGCATGGTCGCCATCGACTACGGCTACACAGCGCGTGAGATTCTCCGTTTTCCGGCAGGCACGCTAATGAGCTACCGGCGTCATCGCGCGCTGGATGACGTGCTGGCTGAACCGGGTGTGCAAGACATTACCGCACACGTGCCCTTCACGTATCTTTGCGACTCTGGTGCACAACTTGGACTCCGCCCGTTGCGGATGGAAAGCCTCATGGCCTTTCTGATGCGCGTTGGAGAGCCCAGCCAGTTCGGCACAGCGCTGAAAGCGGACGATGAGGCCGAAGCCCTGCGTCTGCGTCTACAGCTAAAGACGCTGCTGTTCGACCTGGGCGAGACCTTCCGCGTGCTGACATTCGAACGTTGAACCGGCGCGCAAAAAACCAACGGCC
>CAYZIX010000018.1:0-41392 GCA_964478395.1 uncultured Candidatus Solibacter sp. | reverse complement strand
GCCGGCCAAGCCGATTACGACGGCCGCGTCGCCCGCTTCCGCGCCCGCAAGGCCGCCGAAAAAGCAGCCGAAATGACAGCCCAAGCGGCCTGACAAAGTATCGTTCTTTGAAAACCGAAGACAAGGCGCTCCGGCAGGAATGCGTCTCCAGCCACAGTTTGGTAGCGTGAAGCCGGAGGGTCACGTCGTGCAGCCATTCCGTCTCCATGTCTTTGTGTGCGATCAGCGCAAGCCCGATGGCGTGCCATGCTGTTCGGCGCGCGGCGCGGCCGAGGTCATCGACACGCTGCGGCGCGAGGTGCATGCGCGCGGGCTGGACGGCGAGGTGCAGGTCACGGTGTGCGGCTCGCTGGGCCTGTGCGAGCACGGGCCGAACATGGTGGTCTACCCGGAGGGCACGTGGTATTCGGGCGTGCGGCCGGACGATGTAGCCGAAATTGTCGAGTCGCATTTCAAGAACGGCCAGCCGGTGGAGCGGCTGATGCGCAAGTCTGAAACCGAAGTACGCGCCGAGGTCGGCATGAACCGCCAGCGAATGCTGGCCGCGCTGCGCGCGCGCGATGCCGCCGGCGTGCTACCCGACGAGTTGAACGACCGCGTGCGCGGCTTCCAGGAGAGCCGCGCCGTGCTCACCGCGCTGGAACTGGACGTGTTCACCGCCGTGGGCACGGGCGCGACGGCGGCGGACGCCGCCGCAAAGACGGCTACCGATCCACGCGCCATGGAGATGCTGCTCAACGCGCTGGCCTCTTTAAAATTGCTGGCCAAGCAGAACGGCGTCTTTTCAAACACCGCCGCCACGGCACGCTTTTTCACCGCCGGCTCGGCCGATAACGCGCGGCCGGCGCTGATGCACACCGCGCACCTGTGGCAGCGCTGGTCCACACTCAGTGAATGCGTGCGCCAGGGCACCTCGGTCGCCGAACGCGTGCGCAGCGAGGATTGGACTGAAGCCTTCATCGCCGCCATGCACCGCAATGCCGGCGAGCGTGCGCCGCTGGTGGTGAGCGCCATCGGCGCCGATGGCGTCAAACGCATGCTGGACGTGGGCGGCGGTTCCGGCGCCTACTCCATCGCCTTCGCGCAAGCCAACGCGGAGTTACGTGCCGACATACTCGATGTGGCCGCCGTGACGCCCATCGCCATGCGCCACATTCACGCCGCGGGCGTTGAAGATCGTGTCACTGTGAGGGTTGGCGATCTGCGCAATGATGCGTTGGGCGAAGGCTACGACCTCGTGTTCGTCTCTGCCATCTGTCATATGCTCAGCCCCGAAGATAACTTCGACCTGTTGCGCCGCTGTCATGCCGCGCTGCGGCCCGGTGGCCGCGCGGTGGTGCAGGACTTCATCCTCGAACCGGACAAGACTTCGCCTCGCTTTGCCGCGTTATTCGCGCTGAACATGCTGGTGGGCACGAGTGGTGGCTCCAGCTATAGCGCGCCTGAATATTCGGCATGGCTGGCCGGCGTGGGCTTCAACGATGTGCGCCATGTGCGCTTGCCCGGTCCTACCGGGCTAATGATAGGCACGCGGGCGTGATGCGGCGCACGTTTCAATCGCCATGGACGTGGGCGCTGCTGGCGGCGCTGCTTGTTCTTGGTTGGCAGTCGTTGACGGTTCAGGCGAACTTCGCCGGCAACTGGACGGGACTGTTCCGGACGGGTGCCGAGATGAGGGTGCCGCCGCGGTTGGCGGCAGCCACGTGGCGTAATTTGAATCCGACCGGCTACGACGGCCAGTTCTACCGTTATCTGGCTCACGATCCATTCCTGCGCCGCGATACGGCTGATTACATCGACGGGCCCGTCCTGCGCGCGCGCCGCATTCTGGTGCCGTTGGCCGCATGGGCGCTGGCCTGCGGCGATGAGAGCCTGGTGGACGCGGCTTATGTGGCGGTGATTGCGCTGTGGATCTTTGCGGGCGTCTGGTGGACTTCGCGGCTCAGCCTGTTTCACGGCCGTAGCGCTGCCTGGGGCCTGGCCTTCCTTGCCATCCCGGCGGCGCCGGTGGCGATGGACTCGATGACCGTCGACGTCGCACTGGCGGCGCTGACGGTGTGTTTTGTCTGGCAATTCCGTAGTGGTGAGAGCCGTTGGCTGTGGTGGACGCTGGCCGCCGCGGCATTGGTGCGGGATATCGGAATGGCGTTGTTGGTGGCGGCCGTGGCGGCAGCGGTCTGGCAGAAGCAATTCAAGCGCGCGGCTTATTACGCCTCGGCGGTGCTGCCGGTGGCGGCCTGGTATGCCTACCTGCAGTTCACCTTGCCGGTGGCGCAGACTCTTGGGCACCGGGCCATTCCGAAATGGGTGTGGCCGGGGCATCAACTGGGAGCGCTGGCCCGTTTTTTCAGGGCGCCGTCCTATCCGGGGCTCGGCGAGCCGCTGGCGACGCTGGTCTCACAGTTGGACCTCCTCGGGCTAGCGGGGATCATTGTGGCTTTTGTGCTGGCGGCGTTCTGGCTGAAGCGCGAGCGGCCGGTGGCGGTGGCCATTGCACTGGCGTTGTTTGCGGCGCTGGTGCCGATGATGAACCATGTTGGGTTCTGGACCACCGTCTACGGCTATAGCCGGCCCATGTCCCCGCTGCTTGTGTTGCTGCTGGCAGCGGGGTTGGCGCACCCGGGTTGTGGGCGTTTGGCGCTAGCCTTGGCGTGCTCACTGGCGGTGGATGTGCGCGTTGCTGCCGAAATGTTCTCGCAGCTACAGGGCGTGTGGAGACGCTGGTTTCACTCTGGGATAAACTGAGGACTTGCGGTTTTCGGGGGAGCAGGTCAAAAAACTGAATGAGAATCTCGGTAATTATACCGGTCTGGAACTCCAGCACCACGTTGGTGCTGTGCCTGGAAGCGCTGCGGCGATCTTCCATACAGCCGGATGAATTGATCGTTGTCGACGATGGGTCGGAGGATAATTCTGCTGCTGTGGCCCGCGCTGCCGGGGCGGAGGTGCTACACACGGCGAAGCGCTCCGGGCCGGCTGCGGCGCGCAATCTAGGCGTGTCTGCCGCCACGGGTGATCTGGTGATCTTCCTGGATGCCGACATCACCGTGCATGAAGATACGCTCGAACGTCTGGTTGGGCGCTTCACGCGTGACGCCACGCTAGATGCCGTGGTGGGCTCCTATGACGATCAACCTGCCGCGCCGGGCGTCGTAGCGCAGTACAAGAATCTGCTGCATCACTACACGCATCAGAACGCACGCGCCGAGGCCGAGACGTTCTGGTCCGCCTGCGGCGCCTGCCGGCGTGAGGTATTCCTTGCGGTGGGCGGTTTCGACCAGTCATATGGCCGTCCGTGCATTGAAGACATCGAGTTCGGCTACCGCCTGCGGAGCGCCGGATACAGGATTGCGCTGGACCGCTCCATCCAGATCAAGCACCTGAAGCACTATCGTCTGGCGGGCATGTTACGCTCCGATATCTTCGATCGCGCGCTGCCCTGGACACGGCTGATCCTGCGCACCAGGCGAATGCCGAACGACTTGAACCTGTCGCTGGCGCAACGCGCCGCCGCGGCCCTGGTGGTGCTTGGCGCACTGGCGCTTCCGTTTTGTCCGGGACCATTCGCCATCGCGGCGGTGGCGGCGGTGGCGGTGATTGGGCCGGTGGCGCTGAATTATCGTTTCTTTGGATTCCTGGCCCGCTGCCGCGGACTGCTGTTTATGCTACAGACTGTACCGCTGCACCTGCTCTACTACTTGTACAGCGTTGCCGCATTTGGAGCGGGCGTGGTGGTCTACGCGGTGGAAGAGATTCGCGGAGTAGAGCGGGCCGCCTCCACATCGTGAAGGCGGCCCTGTTTGCTGCTTAAGCGAACTTGTTGATGTCCAGCCCCAGCTCCAATACATCCTTGGAGCGGAGCAGTTCGTCCCAAGTGACTTCGTGCCCCTTGTCCATCGCCAGCCGGCCCAGCATGGCGCTGAGTGAGCTCTCCACGCCAAGCGCGGCCTGGTTGTGGAACCGGCCCGACGTGATGCTGGTGATGAAAGAACGATGCTTCTCGGCATCGGCCTGACCGAGGTTGTCGGAGAATGTGCCGGAAGCAGAGAAGTCCTTCTGCTGCTTCTGGTCCGATCCGCCCCACGTCCAGGCATTGTCACCCGTGATGCCGAGCGGGCCCGAATACGGCGACGACGAGCCGCCCAGCGTGCCGAAGAAGCGCTCGTTCACATCGAAACCGCCCTTGCCGAACTGCTTCGACGAAAAGGCGACGCGCACATCGTTCGGGTAGATGTAGGACACCGAGCAGTGGCCGTAAACGTTGCCCTTTTCCGTGCGGCCCTTGCGTCCGCCGACGCCCAGCGCCTTCACCGGATGGCCTTTCAGCACCCAGTTGCAGATGTCGATGGCGTGGATGTTCTGTTCGACAATGATGTCACCGGACAGCGCCCGGTCGTACAGCCAGTTGCGGATGCGCCACTCGGCTTCCGGCGCGTTCTGCTTGCCGGTGTCGATGAACGGGCAGTAGTAGAAAGCTTCGCCGAAAGCGATTTCGCCCAGCGCGCCTTCGTGGATGCGCTTCACCAGTTCGACAAATGGTGGGGCCTGGCGGATCTGGAAGCCGACTTCCAGGCTAACCTTGCCTTCGGCTTTCTTGCCGATCTCCAACACGTGCTTGGCGCCTGGAACGTCGACGGCCACCGGCTTCTCGCAATAGGCGTGCTTGCCCGCGGCAATCACCTTCTCCAGGTGCTGTACGTGGAAATAGGGCGGGGTAGCGATGATGATTGCGTCCACTTCCTTTGACGCCACCATCTGGTCGACGGCGTGCGGCCCTTTGAAGAGCTGCGAAGCGTCCACCGGCGCCTGGCCCTGCTTGGCGGCCAGCGCGTCGAAACGCTTCTTGGCCTTTTCAAGCTGGTCTGGGAAAAGGTCGCCCAAGGCCGTGATGCGTGCCCCGGCATTCGTCACCATGCTGGTGGCGTCGGCCGAGCCGCGCCCGCCGCAGCCGAGCAAGCCGACACGCACGGCCGAGTTGGCCTGCGAGCCGCGCACCGCGCGCGCTCCCATCAAAAGTGCGGCGCCGCCGAAAAGTTGGCGCCGGTTCAGTATCGATTCGTTCTGTGACACTGGCTTTCTTCCTTATCCAATCAGTTTCTCGAGAAATGCTTTTGATGCGCGGATGTCGGTTTCCTGCTTCGGGCCGGAAATTTCGCGCTCGATTGTGATGGGGCCGCGATAGCCCACAGCCTTCAGTTTGGGAATGAAGCGCGTGAAGTCCACCTGGCCGGCGCCGATCGGCGTTTCCTTGCCGAGTTGCTCCGGATCGGTGGGGTAACGGCCATCCTTGGCGTGCACACCCATCACCAGCGGACCCAGAATATCCAGCGCGTCCACCGGATTTGCCTTGCCGTACATGATCAGGTTAGCCGGATCCAGATTCACGCCGACGTTGTCCATGCCAGTGGCGCGGATGACGCGCAGCATGGCAATCGGCGTCTCCTGGCCGGTTTCGCAACGGAATGTCAGACCGTTGTCCTTTGCGTAGCCGGCGGCCTGCTTCAACGCAGCCACCACCTCGCCGAACACCGGGCTGTTCGGATCCTCCGGCAGGAAGCCCATGTGGCCCTGAAGCCCGGGGATGCCGACTTGCTTGGCGAATTCAGCAGCCTGCTTGAAGCGCTCCAGGCGTATGGCGCGGTACTCGCGCGGCACCAGGCCGATAGTGAGCGGGCCTTTGCTGAAGTTGTAGACCTCGGGACCGGGGCCGGTGACAATCAGAGCGGTCGGTTCAATCTGATACTTGTCCAGCGCCGCACGAGTAGCTTTGACGACAGCGGCGTCGAAAGTACTGGCATAGAGCTGGGCATTGGTGAAGCCGAGTTGTTTAACGCGCGCGATGGCGGCATCGGGGTCTTTGCCGTGCGCTATTACACCCAACCGAAGCGGCTTGTGTTCAGCCGCCACTGCGGTGAATGCAGCCCCTGAAGCGGCTGCGAATTGAAAGAACTGTCTGCGATCCATCTCGACACAACCTCCACTATCGCGCGCCGCCCCGGAAATGGGGCGGCACGCTACTATGTTGCTAGTCTATCGCTGTGGAGGCTGGTGTCTGCTGCCGGGTTTACTCCGCGCCGCCGCGCACCGCGGCGCCGGGGAAGCGGAACACGGCGTTCAGCAGCGCTACGTTCATCCCATCCAGGAACGCGCGGAAGTTGGGATCGGCCGTGAAGCCAACCACAGCTCCGCGCCCGGCGTTGGCCACCGCGATCACCGGCTTGAACGCCAGTTGCTTGCGGTTTTCATCCCACAGGTAACCAGCGGCGACCACCTTATCAGGCGCTTCGTAGATGACGGCGTTGACACCCTGATCGCGCTTCAGCGGCGCATAGATGGCGCGGCCGTCCACCATCACGTTGATGGTTTCGGGTAGACCGGCCGTGATCCAATACTCCGGATCCACCTTGGCCCGGGCCAGAACACCGGCCACCGCGCTGGGCAGTGCATGTTCGGGCTCGACAGCTTTGTCGTAGTCTTCTTCCTTGGCCAGCAATTTGCCCGGCGCGGGGGGGCGCGGGCCACCGGCAGCAGGGGTTGGAGTGGTGGGAGCCGCGCCCGGTTTGGCGTCCTTGGCGTCTTTGCTGTCCTTGGCAAGACCTTCCTGCTGCAACGGCAGCAAGCCGACAGCCGGATTGGCCAGATAATTCACCGCCGACCCGATGCCGATGACGACACCGCCCGAGCGCGCGAACTGTGCAATGCGCTCGCCCGCCATTGGCGGCAATGAATAGGCGCCCATGGCGTCCGGCAGAATCAGCACCTGGAACTTGCTCAAGTCCGCCATCGCCAGCGTGGAAGCGCGGATGATGGTCACCGGGTAGCCGTACTGGCGCTCCAGCACAAAGCGCGTGGCGCCCGCGGCCAGCGACGAGGTGGGCGCATCCCACAATATTGCGATGGTGGGACGGCGCACGACGCTGACGTTGTTTGAGCCGAAGTTAATGCCCTCGTCCACCCAACTGGTGTTGACAGCGATCACCTCAGCACCGCTGGCGGCCGCAATCCGCGCCACCTTTTCGTGAACACTGGCCGGATTCTGCTTCACCATCAGGACGAGCGTCCCGCTGGGATATTTACGTCCGGCCTGCGTGAATGTCTTGTTCGCGGTGAGCAGTTTCAGATCGGCGCGCAATGCGCCGGTCAGGAAGCGGCCGGCGGCCTGCGTGCCCCACGGCACCAGATAGGCCACCTCCGCCTTGCCGCTCACGGCGCCCTTGGGCACGTAGGGGCCGGTCACCGCCGCGAATTGGCCGTTCACCGGCTCGGCCGAGCCGACGCAGTCGACGTTAAACAGCAACGGCAGGCTCCAGCCCGTGACATCGTAGATCTCGTCGGGCAACTGCTTCTTGCGGCGCCGCTCCTGCTCCTTCAGGAAATCGGCTTCCATGGGCGTATTCGGCTCCAGCAGCGTGCGTGCAAAACGGCCGCGCGGCTGGGCCATCGACACGGTGTAGCTGCCGGCCGGATAGGACTTGCCGGCAACTTTCAGTTCAGCCGTTGCCTGCCGGACCTCGATGCCGTGCTCGGCCAAAATGTGCGCCAACTTGTCCACCGCGCTGACGTCGCCCGTGCGCGGCAATACATACTCCTTCACCGCGGCGCGCTTGCCGTCCTCCACGGTGGTCACCTGGTAGCGATAGAAGCTGTCCAGCAGGCCGGCACGCTTAGTGGCGACGGTGTCGCAGGTGGCAATGGAGGCGACAAAGTGCTTCTGCACGCTCTCCTGGTAGCCATATAGCGTGTCGTCAGAGCGGCGATAGACCAGGCCGCGCACGCTGGCGTTTTCAAACGTCATGCCCATGCCGCCGTAAAACCACGGCCAGGAAGCGCCGTAGCCGGGGTAGAACTCGTCGAAAACCTCACGTGTGAAGTACGCCCAACCAAAACGGTCGAAATACTTCGCGTTGTTCTGGCCGAACCACGCCATCTGCGACTTCTGATCGGTGGTCAGCAGCGGGTGCATCGGGCGCGAGCCGGGCGTGAAGAAATACGTGGAGTTGCCACCCATCTCGTGCAGATCCACCATCACATGCGGCAGATACTCGCGCAGGTAGCGGATACGGCCCAGAGTTTCAGGCTGTGTGATAGCGAACCAATCGCGGTTCATATCGAACAGGTAGTGGTTCGAGCGTCCGCCGGGCCACGGCTCCATATGCTCGGCCGAATTTCCATTCGGATCCGCCTCCAACCCCAAGCTGGCGCGGAAGTTGAAGATGAAACGCTCACGGCCGTCCGGATTCTGGAGCGGGTCGATCAGCACAACAACGTTCTTGAGCACGTTATCAACCAGTGCGTCGCCACGCGCGGCCAGCAGGTGGTAGGCCACCAGCAGCGACGCGTCGGGCGAGCTGATCTCATTGCCATGCACGCCGTAGGAAAGCGAGAGGATTCCAGGCAGCGTGGCCATGATCTTCTTCGCTTCGGCTTCTGACGTCTTGCGCGGGTCGGCCAACCGCATCTGCGCGGCCTTGATCTCACCAAGATGTGCGATGTTCGATTCGCTGGAGATTGCCGCATAGATCAGCTTGCGGCCCTCCCATGTCTTGCCATATTCGATCACTTTGATGCGTCGCGGCTCGGCGGCGGCCAGTGCTTCGAAATAGCGCACGATGTCAGCGTGCGTGGCGTGTTTGGTGCCAGGCTCGAAACCGAGCACCTTTTCCACAGTGGGGACCTGCGCGTCGTACTTGGACCCGGGCCAGAATTCAAAATGCTGTGCGCTCA
Organism: uncultured Candidatus Solibacter sp.; assembly: GCA_964478395.1. Classification (GTDB taxonomy): domain Bacteria; phylum Acidobacteriota; class Terriglobia; order Bryobacterales; family Bryobacteraceae; genus Paludibaculum. The sequence continues at coordinate 32,668 of CAYZIX010000018.1, read as the reverse complement.
CGGCGAGCGTACAGAGGATGAGCATAGCGGGAAGCCTGCGCATAAACTAACAGGTTACTCCGCCCGCCCTGCTCTTGTGAGCAATTGCAGTCAGTATCAGCCAGGGTAGTGTGGCGAGATTCGCTCAGGTGCCGAAGGATCGCAGCCGCCGACACAATCCTAAGCCTTGCCGCATTTGCACCGGCTGCCCTCCAAGTCACTAGTGGCCTCAACTGCAAACCGGTTATAGTCCTTTTGTCCATAAGTTTTATATAGTTTAGTTCGGAGATTGCGGTCTTCGCTGTTTCGGCGTGCTGGACGGCCGCAGCTGGGTACGTTACCACCCACCGGAGCTCCTTGAAACAGGATGTTAACACCCTCTCTTGCCGGGCTTCGGAGAACTACGTCCAAGTGGCAGTTAACTGTTAAATATCAACGACTAAAAGAAGACAGAACGGTCTCCCCACGGTTGGCCAACGGCTTCGAACTTCCCCCAGCCTAGATTAAGACGTACATTGACCCCCAGTGGGTCTTTCGAAGCGATTGTGTGCTGACTTGGCGTACCTGTGCGGCCGTGTTAGCAAGTTCAATCTAGTCTGTCTTGTTCTCCGAAGCAACCGAAGTGGGGCTCGCGAGTGTCTCGCGTAGCTCTTGTACGACAAGTTGGCAGTTGGTGGAACGTTTCGATCAGGCGTGGTTCTTGCTTGTGATGCTCGATGCTTCTACTCGTGGGTAATGATTTGTACTTGACATCGGCTCCAGAGGAAGTCACCTTGCTGGATGGAAATACCGCCAGTCGCAACGGCAGCGCCCATCGAAACGACTGGAATCCTGAGTGCAGGCGACCAGGGTTTACGGGTCGGGACCAACTTATGTCCGGTTGGCGACATCCGGGCAGTGCGGTTCGAATATTAAGGAGAGGTATATGAAGTCTGCTGTTCAATTATGTTTTCGTTTGTTGTTGCTGGGGTGCCTTGGGTTAGTCATCCTGGTCGCACAAACGAATTCGGGTTCAATCGCGGGTTCGGTGCTCGACCCCAATGGGGCTCTGGTGCCTGGCGCGAAGATTGTGGCGAAGAACGTCGCCACGGGTGTGACGATTGAAACCGTCTCATCCGAAGCGGGTGCATACGTTTTTCCGGCTGTGCCTCCTGGCGCTTACACCCTCTCGGTTGAGCGCACCGGGTTCAAGGCGTTGGTCCGGAGCAACATCGACGTCCTGATCGGCACACGTGTCAATCTTGACCTGAAACTCGAACTGGGCGAATCGAAGGAAACGGTTCAGGTAACGGCCGAAGCGCCGGTACTGGAGACCACCTCGGCTCAGCGCGGCACGAACGTTGTTCCTGAGTTCATGAACAAGCTGCCGATCTATTCGGGCGGCATCCGCAACGCTGGCACCTTCGTTTCCTATATGCCGGGTGTCAATACCGGCGCCGAGACGTCGATTGCCGGTTCTGGCGGCCGCGCCAAGGAAGTGCTGATTGACGGCGGTTCGAACACCAGCCCCGAGTCCGGGGGCTTGGTGATGCAGAACATCGGCTTCGAAGCCTATAACGAATTCAAGTTGACGACGGCGTCGTATTCGGCTGAACTGGGCCGTTTCGGCGGTGGCGTCGAAATGTACTCGACCAAGTCGGGCACGAATGACATTCACGGTTCCGGTTACTGGGGCTTGCGGCGCGACATCTTCAACGCCGCCGGTTTCGTCAGCAATTCGGTAGTGGGCCGCACGCCTGGTTATCGCGCCAAGGAACGCTACAATGAGGTTTCCGGCTCGATCGGCGGTCCGGTCTACATCCCGAAGGTTTACGACGGCCGCAACAAGACCTTCTTCTTCTTCACCTATTCGCGCGACATGCGCCCGGCCACGTTCGGCCTGGGCACCTATTCGGTGCCGACGGTAGCCCAGAGGGGCGGCGACTTCAGCGCGCTGAGTACCACCATCTATGATCCGGCCAGCACCGTGGGCAGCACCCGCACGCCGTTCGCCGGCAACAAGATCCCGACCAGCCGCTTCTCCAGCGTCTCAAGCAAGTACGTCAGCTACATTCCGAATCCGGCTACTTCGACGTTGCAGAACAACATCACGCACTTTGACACGTCGGCTTACCACAACTACATTTGGACCATCAAGGGCGACCATCAGTTCAATGCGGCGCACCGCGTGTCGGCGTTTTATCAGTATTACGATGACAGCACCGAAGCGGTGTCGACGTTTGACGGCCCGCTCGGCTCTGGCATCACCAGCCCGAACAAGCCGGTCCAGTTCCGCGCCAACCACGACTGGATCATTCGTCCGACCATGCTGTTGCACACCATGGTTAGCTACTCTTCGACGCGTTCCACCTGGACCACGCCGCAGCAGAAGGGCTTCATGAGCAAGTTGGGCATGCCCAACCAGGGTGGCGACTCCGACACCGCACCCTACATCACATTTGAGGATTCGCTGTATTCCTACACCGGCTACAGCCAGACCAACGGCTCCAAGGTGGACAACGGCGGCCAGTGGAACTACACGTACCACATGGCCGGCTACCTGAGCTGGATGCGTGGGAAGCACGAAATCAAGATGGGCTGGGACGTCCGCCGCTTGCAGACCAATGGTGAAGATGCTGCCGGCACGAACGGACAGTATTATTTCAACAACGGTACAACGGCCGATCTGGCGAACCAGACCAAGACGGGCAATGCCTTTGCCAGCCTGCTGTTGGGCCAGCCTTACAAGATTAGCCAGGCTGCACTGCCCATCACTAACCCGAAGATCCGTTACGGCTATCACGCCGGCTACATTCAGGACAACTGGCGCGTCAGCCCCCGCCTGACGCTGGAACTCGGCGTGCGCTATGAAGTGCCGAAGAACTGGCACATCCTGAAGGGCAACTACTCGATGACCGATCCGACCCGCGCCAACCCGGGCGCCGACAACCTGCCCGGCGCGCTGGTATTCGCCGGCAACGGAATGGGCCGCGAAGGCAAGCTGTACCTCTATCCGACTGACTATACCAACATCGGCCCGCGCCTGGGCTTTGCCTGGCGCATCGCCGAAAAGACCGTGTTCCGCGGCGGCTGGGGCATCTACTACCAGACGCTGGGCAACGGCGGTTGCGGTTGCACCGACGGCTTCAACTACACGGCAACGGTTCAGGATCTTACCTATGCTCCGTTGGGTGACACCTTTAGCTCCTTTAAGAGCTGGGATAACTCCATCCCGTATCCGGTCGGCTACGTTCCTCCGCCGAGCCTGACGCCCGACTACATCAACGGCACGTCTAATGCAACCGTGATGGGCGACAGCTACGGCAAGGCGCCGCGCGTCTATACCTGGAGCGCGACGCTGCAGCATGAGTTCAAGGGCCTGCTGCTGGAAGCCGGCTATGTCGGCAACCGCGGCCATGGCTTGTCCTCCATCAACAACCTGAACCAATTGCCGATGGGCTATCTGACCAAGTACGGCTCTGAACTGACCAAAAAGTTCACGTCTGACGGCACCGGCGCGGCGAACGCCGCTGGCTACAAGGTTCCTTACACGAACTTTGTGAAACAGTTGACGAGCTCGGCCACCTACGGCCAGTCTCTCAAGAAGTTCCCGCAGTACACCGGCGTGTACGGCATGAACTCCGGCCAGGGCATGAACTGGTACGACTCGCTACAGATCAAGGTGGAAAAGCGGAAGGGTAATTTGCTGGTGATGGGGAGCTACACGTTCTCGAAGTCACTGGCCCGGATGCACTACCGCCAGATCTTTGGCAACAGCGGCAACATGTTCCTGCAGGATGCGTACAACCCGGACGACGCCAAGTCGTACCTGTACTTCCACCAGGCGCATGTGATGAACATCCTGTCGGCTTACGACCTGCCTTTCGGCAAGGGCAAGCGCTACTTCAGCGACACCAACAAAGTGCTGGACTTCATCGTGTCCGGCTGGTCCATCGCCGGCATTCAGAAGTACCGCTCCGGCAACCTGATTCCTCTGACGGCCAGCGTGAATTCGCTGTCCACCTACCTGGGCGCCTGGACGACTAAGGCCAACATGACGGGTAAGGCCATCAAGAGCAGCCTGAACCGCACCGACCTGGAGTACGGCAACACGAGCAAGAAGTACTTCAACTCGGGCACGGACGTGCCGTTCGCTAACCCGGCCACGTTCGCCTATGGCACGGCTTCGGTCTTCCAGCCGGAATTCCGCCAGCCGCCGGTCATGACCGAAAATGCGACCCTGATGAAGAAGTTCACCATCGCCGAGCGCTACAAGTTCATCTGGCGCGCGGATGCGTTCAACATCTTCAACCGGACCAACTTCTCGGTCTACTCCACCTGGACGAACGCCAACTTTGGCTACGCCAGCGGCGTGCAGACCGGCGCCCGCGTCATCACGATGGCTCTGCGCCTGGAATTCTAGTTCCAGCCTGAGCTCAATCCTTTCAGCCGGCCGCGCTCTCAATCAGAGCGCGGCCGGCTGTGTTTTTGGAGACGTATCGTTTTACAGAAAGGCCCTGTTGCTGCAGGGCTTTGTCTGGCGTCAAGGACTTCACCCGCACAAGCGTTTCCAACGGTTCTGCAACGGTCACATGAACGTTAGCCCCAAGGTCAACCCCTGCCGCCTCTATACTTTCTGCTAGGATGGAGTTCCAGGTAGGTTAGTTGCCCGATGGCGGCCGAACAAGAAAAAGTAACGGCACCAATCTCGGTTGACGAGAAAAAAGCCGCGCTTGACGCTGTTCTCAACGGCGCAGTGCTGGCCCGGTCTGCGCAGTTGCGCGGATTTTTGCGCTATGTGTGCGAGATGGAGATTGCCGGGCGTGCCGAAGAGATCAACGAGTACCTGATCGGCGTTGAAGCGCTCGGCCGGCCTCGCAACTACTCGGCCACCGAGGATTCCACTGTGCGGAGCCGGGCCTACGAGCTTCGGCATAAGCTTGAGCGGTTCTACCAGACCGAGCAGCCGGACGCCCCGCTACGAATCGAAATTCCCAAGGGTTCCTATGTTCCCTTGTTTACACGTAGCAGCGCTACTACCGGGGAATCCGAGGAGGCGCGGCCTTGGAAGCGGTACATTCTGGCCGGCATCGTGTTGCTCGGTGTGTTTACGATTGGATTCCTTGCCAACTCGGGGTGGCGGCGTTTGCGGGGTGGTTGGGGCGAGCCCAACCGGGTGTTGATTGAGGCGTGGGGACCGCTATCCTCGCCTAACGCCGATGTTCTGGTCTGCATTGGGACATATTTGCACTTGCTGGTGCGGCCGAATGTGCCGCAGGTCTATAACCGGTTTCCGGCCTTGCCTGAGCTCTATCCGCTGTTCCGCTCGCATCGTCCGCTCAAAGAGAACGAGCCACTCTACATGACGGACAGCGACAGCTCGGTGACATTCGGTGAAGTCCGGGCCGCGGCCATCATCGCCACGACATTACACTCGTTCGGCACGACATATCAGTTGCTGCCGGAGCGAGCCGCTCCGATTGCTGCGCTGCGTAACCGCAACGCGGTGGTCTTCGGCATTCCTCTTTACAGCTCGGTGGCCTCGAATCTCCTCAGTTCGGCAATCTACACGATCGAATACCGGCGAGAGGTGGATGAACTGGCGATTGTCGACCGGAGAGACAAGCCGGATGCACCGGCCCGCTTCGTTCCAAGCACCAGCCCGCCCGGTCAGCCATTGTTTGTTTACGGTCTGATCACCGTGCTGCCGGCAGAAGGTACCGACCACGACGAGCGGCGTACTGTGATATTTTCCGGCCTTGGTTCAGTTGGTACGCACGGAGCCGCGGAGTTTTTCAGTTCGCCTGAAAAACTGGCTCAATTACGGGAGCGTTTTCGCCGCCAAGGGTACACAGGATTTCCGCCCGCCTATCAGGTGGTTGTGAAATGTAAGTTCAGCGATGCGCTATTGCTGTCAACTGATTATGTGACGCATGAGGTATTGCGTCACTAGTTCGTCACGTCCTGCGTGATGGAATGTGCGTGAACAGGCCAGTAAATGCGTTCAAAGGCCTTGTAGGCGGGGTGATCGTCGAACGCACGAAAAGCGCGTTCATCCTCGAATTCAATGACAAATGTATCGGTATAGGGCCGGGAGCGAAACACTCCATCGGGCTGGCGCTCGTGAAATGAGCCCTGGACTTTCAGGCTTTTAAGCCAGATATTCCGGACACCCGGTACTTCGCCCGCCATCTTCTCAATGGCGTCCTGCACGGCGTGCTTCTGTTCTTCGGTGGTGCCGTCCTTGTAATAGAGCGTGACGACATGCACCACGGTCTTCGACCGGTTGAAGCGGCTGGCGGCCAGCCCAAGCAGCGCCAGCATGAGCAACACGCCTACGCCACGCGCGAGTTTAGCCATCTGCAAGCTCCTTGCGGACAGGCAATCCTGACCACTGTTCGCACAGCACAATCGAGTTGGCCGGGTTGCGCGGATCGAACTTCACGCCGACCGAGCCGATCAGACGCCCCGGATCGGCTGGCAGCAGAGCTACCAACGACGTGACGTCCTGCGAGGCGAAGTATGTGACGCCCTGCACTTCGTACTGATAATAAATCAGTTCCGGACCCGCCTCAGTGATGAAGCCTTCGGCCGTCCGGCGACCCTGATTTAGTGTCACGCGGCGGCGGCGTTCGCGTTCGGCCGGCGTCAGGCGGTGCCGGAAAATGATGTAAACAGCCAGCGCAATCAAGAGGACGCTGGCGATGAGAGCGAGATCGAAAACGGGGTCTTTCAGCGGCACGGCGATTCAGCAACCACCTTGTTCTCCAGTGTGCCCAAGCCTGCGATTTCGACTTCCACCGTATCGCCCACCTCCAACCGGCCAACTCCGGGAGGCGTGCCAGTGGCAATCAGATCGCCCGGCTCCAGGGTCATGAACTCAGAGACAAACCGTAGAATAGCACCGACGCTGAAGAGCATGTCCGACACAGGCGCGTCCTGCCGCACATGACCGTTGACGCGAGTGGTAACGCGCAGTGCGTCAAACTCCACGTCCGCAGACGGCACCCACCAGGGTCCGACCGGGCAGAACGTGTCGAAGCCCTTGCCGCGTGTCCACTGGCCATCTTTCTTCTGGAGGTCGCGCGCGGTGACGTCGTTCACTATCGTGTAGCCGGCGATATAGTCCGCAGCATCTTCCTGGCGGACGTGGCGCGCGCGCCGTCCGATCACCACTCCCAGCTCGCCCTCATACGAAAGAAACTGGCTGATGCGCGGAAACACGATCTGGCCCTGATGCGCGTTCAGCGACGATGGCGGCTTGAGAAAAATCAGCGGCTCGGCCGGCACCTCGTTGCCAAGCTCGCGGGCGTGTTCGGCATAGTTGCGGCCCACGCAGACAATCTTGGATGGCTTCACCGGTGGCAGCAGGCGGATCTGCCCGAAACTCCAGGAGCGGCCATCGGGCGCCGATACGCCATCTGAGGAAGCCAAGCCGTTCAGCACCTCCGCCGAATGGTCGAGCATGAAGCGGACATGGCGTGTCATCTCAAAAACACCTCAGGGGGCGGTCACTTCAACCGGTGCGCAGGGCTCGCTGGTGTTGCCGAGTTCGTCGATTGCGGCCACGGCGTAACGGTAGCGCACACCGCTTTTCACGCTGTTGTCGGAAAACGAGGTGACCCCAATGGGCTGCCCCAGCTTTTCAAATGCGCCGGCGGCCCCGGCGCGGAACACCTGGTAAGCCTTCCAGTCGGGCTCCGAGTTGCGGTCCCAGTTCAGCTCAATCGTGCCGGCTCCGGTCATTGCGGTCAGACCTGTAGGCACGGCCGGCGGGAAGCGGTCCTCGTGCAGGATGTCCACTTTGGCTGATACGTCGCTTTCGGCGCCGCCCGGTGATGCCTGCTGCACAAAGTAAGAGTAGCGTTTGCCCAACTGTGCCTGCTCGTCCAGCCAACTGCGATCCTCGGCCACACCGAGCAATGCGGGCGTCGGCTCTCCTTCAGCCTGGCGGTAAACACGCCAGCCAGGCGCACCACCCTGCCAAGTGATGTAGACACCGCGCGCAGTGCCCTGGACACGCAGGCCGGCAGGCGGATCCAGCGGCGCGGCAATGCGCAAGGTGAGCAGGTTGGACCACTGCCCGCCGTGTCCGGTGGGCCCCAGGGCGCGCACGGCGAAAATCATCTCTTTACCAACCCACGGCGTTACGGGAAAGCTCAGCTCAGTCGGCTCAGCGCGCGCGCCATCCACGCTCAGTCGTTCGGAATGCGCCAGCCAGGTGTCGAAATGGAAACCGCCGGCAATGTTTTCACCCACGCGCAGCTCAATTGCCGAGAGGCGTGGCAGGATCAGGTCGTCGGTCGATTTCAGTTGCGGCGTGAAGGCCAGGCGCACCACGCTGCCACGTTCGACGCCGCGCAGGTCGGTAATCGGAATAGGGATGTTCAACGCCGGCGGACGCGGCTCACCGATGTAGCCACAACCGGCCAGCAACAGCGATAGCGGGATGAGCAGAGCAGCGGGGCGCATCAGAGAATATAGCGGCTGAGGTCTTCGTTGGCCGCGACGTCGGCCAGGCGTTGGCGCACGTATGCCGCGTCGACGCGCACCTTCTTCTTTTTCAAATCCGGCCCCTCGAAGCTGATCTCCTCGACCACCTTCTCAAGAATCGTGTGCAAACGGCGCGCGCCGATGTTTTCACTGGACTGGTTCACCATCGTGGCAAAACGGGCCATCTCCGAAATGGCGTCGGTGGTGAACTCCAACTGAATGCCTTCGGTTTCAAGCAGCGCGGTGTACTGTTTGATCAGCGCGTTACGCGGTTCCGTCAGGATGCGCACGAAGTCGTCCTCGGTGAGCGAGCGCAACTCCACGCGAATCGGGAAGCGGCCCTGCAGCTCGGGGATCAAATCAGAGGGCTTCGAAACATGAAATGCACCCGCGGCGATGAACAGGATGTGATCGGTGCGCACGAAACCGTAGCGCGTGTTCACGGTGGTGCCTTCGACAATCGGCAGGATGTCGCGTTGCACGCCCTCGCGGCTGACGTCGGGGCCATGGCCGCCTTCACGTCCCGCGATTTTGTCCATCTCATCAAGGAACAGGATGCCGCTGCGTTCGACGCGTTCAATCGCCACGCGCGTCACCTGCTCCATGTCCACCAGCTTGCCTTCTTCTTCCTGGAGCAGGTATTCGTAAGCTTCCGATACGCGCATTTTGCGGCGCGTCGTGCGGCCACCGAATAATTGCGGGATAAATTCCCGCAAATTCATGTCCATTTCCTCGTTGCCGGTGTTGGTGAACACCTCGAACGAGGGGCCGCGCTCTTTCACCTCAATCTCCACCTGGCGGTCGTCCAGGCGTCCGGAGCGCAACTGCTCGCGCAGCTTATCGCGCGAACGGTCGGCCGACTCGCTTGGTTCGGGCGGCGGCGGCAGCAACGCATCGAGCAGACGCTCCTCGGCCTGTTCTTCGGCGCGGTCGGCCACCTCTTCCAGCCGCTCTTCGCGCACCATGTCGATGGAGGTTTCCACCAGGTCGCGGATCATCGACTCCACGTCGCGGCCAACGTAGCCCACCTCGGTGAACTTACTGGCCTCCACTTTCATGAACGGAGAGTTCGACAGCTTTGCCAGACGCCGCGCCAACTCCGTCTTGCCGACGCCGGTGGGGCCCATCATGAGGATGTTCTTCGGCGCCACCTCATCGGCCATGTCCGGATCCAGCTTCTGGCGCCGGATGCGGTTGCGGAGCGCGATCGCGATAGAGCGTTTGGCCTCAGCCTGTCCAATGACGTACTTGTCCAGCGCGGCGACAATCTGGCGCGGCGTCAGTTCGTCCAGCAGCGGCTCATCGCGTTTGGCGTCACCCGGCAGATAAATGACCATGGCTCAGCCCAGCTCCTGGTAATTGATGTTTTGGTTTGTGTAAATGCAGATGTCAGCCGCAATCGTCATGGCGCGTTCCACTACGTCGCGGGCATTCAGCTTGGTGTTCTCCAGCAGCGCGCGCGCCGCGGCCACGGCTAGCGATCCACCGCTGCCGATGGCTGCGCAGTCGCCGTCGGGCTCAATGACGTCGCCGGTGCCGCTGAGAATGTAGATGCTTGTTGCGTCGGCCACCAGCAGCAGCGCTTCCAGATGGCGCAGGGCCTTATCGGTGCGCCAGTCCTTGGCCAGTTCCACCACGCTGCGTGGCAGGTTGCCGCTGAACTGCTCCAGCTTGGCTTCAAAGCGGGCGAATAGCGCGAAGGCGTCGGCGGTGGAGCCGGCAAAGCCGGCAATCACACGGTCTTTGTGCAGGCGGCGCAGCTTGTTGGCCTTGGCTTTGAGGACTTCGCTGCCAAGCGTCACCTGCCCATCGCCGGCCATCACAACGCGCCCCTCGCGGCGTACAACCAGGATGGTGGTCCCGTGAATGGATTGATTCATCGCGGAAAATGCTCTCTTCAGTTTAGCGCCCATCTATACTACGCTGTTCGCATGGCGATTGGCTTCATAGGAACAGGCCGCATGGGCGCGATGCTGGTACGCGCTCTGCTCGGCGCCGAGCGTCCGCTCGATGAGGATGTGTGGGCCAGCAACCGGAGTCCGGAGAAGCTGGAGGACCTGGAGGTGCTCTACCCGCGGCTGAGAAGCGGCACCAATGCCGAGCTGGCCGAGCACTGCCAGACGCTGTTTCTCTGTGTGCGGCCGGTTGACACCGTTGCGGTGGTGGACGAACTCTCGCCCGAGTTGCGCGCCGACCATCTGCTGGTTACAATCACCAACGTTGTCGAGCTCGACCGTTTGGCCGCACGTGTTCCGTGCCGTGTCGCCAAGGTGATCCCTTCATTCGCGCAATTCGTGCGCCGCGGCGTCAGCCTGCTGGTGGCGGGGCCGCGCTCCACCGAATGCGATCTCGCCTATTTGCGCGACCTGCTGGCGCGCGTCAGCCGCATTTATCAGGTCACCGAGGAGCAGACACGCGCCGCCACCAACGTGGTTAGTTGCGGCCCGGCATTTCTGGCGCGTTTCTGCGCCGAATGGGCTGCCTCGGCGCACGCCATGCAGCCCGATATTCCGGTGGCCGATTGGGAATTTATGGTTTGGGAAACAGTGCGGGCGGTTGCGGAGTTGCCGCGGGCAGGAATCGCCGAGCGTGAGATCCTCGAAGAGGTCTCAACGCCCGGCGGAATGACTTACGAAGGTCTTCAGGCGATGGATGCCGTGCTACCGGCCATGTGGACCGATGTCATGCAGCGCACCGCCGCTCGCGAAAAGCAGTTGAAGGCCGCCATCGGGCTTTAGCGCCGGTGACCGCCGCGGCCGCCGCCACCGAAGTGCGTGGCCACGACTACGCGCGGTCCACCCCAGCCGTAGTAGCCTCCGTAGTAACCCCAGAACGGGTCCCAATACGGCCAGCCCCAGCCGTAGCCGGCGTGGACGTAGCCCGGCGCCCAACCGCGCGCATACACCGGCCCGCGTTCGCTTTCCAGAATCTGATCGCGCCGCGCCACCCACTCGTCGAAGCCGTCACGGGACGGCGCCGAAGTGACGCCCGCCTTCTTGCCGTGTTCGTAGGCGCGCGACTCGGCCATCTTGCCTTTCTTCACGATGATGTTGTTGTCAGGCGTCAGCACTTCGGCCTCGCCCTTGCGCACCGCCACCATCCAGCTCTTCTCGTCCGGCACAACAACGCGGTAGACGCCGGCCTTGTGCGGTACGACGTTCGATTCCGGCGTGCGCAGATCCACATCCGCTTCGCCGTACTTCATCATCGTGTAGGCGACGGTGCCGCGGATCACGTCAATCTGGTAGGCCCGCTCGCCCATCTGGCGGAGCTTCACTTCGCTATCGGGCGCCAGACGCAGGTAGTTCGAGCGGTCCAGCCGCAGCTCGACGCGCCCGCCCGCGCCCGTCTTCACCGTGTCGCCGCCCACCACGGGCATGCCGCTTTCGGCCGACACCAGATCGCCGTGTTCGCCGTGACGCCGGCTGGCGTCGCCCTGCACGGTGGTAATCCGGGCCACTCCGATCCCGCTATCATCCTTCCGGTCCATGCTGGCGCGGGGTTGCGCCTGCATCGGCAGCGCCGTGGTCAACAGCAGTGCGGCCGCTCCCGCCATCAGTCCCTTGACTATGGATTCGTGTCTCATGGTCCACTCTCCCACTGCCTGAACTTGCAAATGCCGTGCCAAATTGCGCTCACACGCAAAATCATACAGTTACGTTCTGCTTCGGGTGGCTCAAAAGCATCACCTGGCCGACTTCCACCACCGGCCGGGCCGGTTGACGGCCGCCAGGAATGCCGTAGAATCAAGAATTCGCAATGCTTCTCCACGCCATCACCATATTCCTGAGCGCGTTCCTGCTGTTTCTGGTGCAGCCGGTCATTGCGAAGATGATTTTGCCCTGGTTTGGTGGCGCATCGGCCGTCTGGGCCACCTGTCTGCTCTTCTTTCAGACCGTACTGCTGGGCGGCTATCTTTACGCCCACGGTTTGGTGCGCTGGCTGAAGCCGAAGCAGCAGGCCATGTTGCACTCCATTCTGCTGGTGGCCGCGGCTGCGCTGCTGCCGATTCTGCCCAATCCGCGCTGGAAGCCGGAGACGCCAGATGCGCCCATTGCCGGAATCCTTGGACTGCTGGCGCTCACGGTCGGGCTGCCTTATTTCATGCTGTCGACTACCGGGCCGCTGGTTCAGGCCTGGTTCGCGCGCTCGCAGCCTGGCCGCAGCCCGTACCGGCTTTATGCGCTGTCGAATCTCGGCTCGATGATGGCATTGCTCTGCTATCCCGTGATGGTGGAGCCGCACGCCACGCTGCGCCAGCAGGCGTGGCTGTGGAGTGGCGCTTTCATCGCCTTTGCCGTGTTGTGCGCCGTCACCGGATTCCGTAGCCGCGCTGAGCAAGGACAGCAACAACTGGATGACGACCCGGCTCCGGCCCCGCGCTGGACCGCCATGGCCGTCTGGGTGGCGCTGGCGGCCTGTCCGTCCATGCTGCTGCTGGCGTTGACCACGCACATGAGCATGGACATCGCGCCCATTCCCTTTCTCTGGATCCTGCCGCTGACGCTTTATCTGCTCACGCTGATACTGGCCTTCGACGCGCCGCGCTGGTATGCCCGGGCCTGGTTTCTTGCCGCCGTGCCGGTGGCCATTGGCACGCTGGCTTGGCTGGTGCCCCAGTCGCCGTCGGACCGCCCACGGCTATGGCTCTGCCTGCTGCTTTACTCCGCCGCGTTCTTTGTGCTGGCAATGGTTTGCCATGGTGAGCTGGCGCGGCTGAAGCCGCACCCGAAGCATCTCACCGGCTATTACCTGATGATTTCGCTGGGTGGCGCGCTGGGCGGTTGCTTCGTCGCGCTGGTGGCGCCCAATGTCTTTCGAGCCTCCTACGAACTACCCATCGCGCTGGCGCTGGTGGCCGGGCTCGCTACTTGGGTCGTGTTCCAGGAGCCGGCCTGGCCGTTCTGCCGCGACCTGCTCGGCTGGCCGGCCATCACCGCCCTCACGGTGCTTGCCGGAATGCTGGGCTACCTCGGCCGCGAGGCTCGCGATCTTACCGATGGCAGCATGGTGGTGACGCGCAATTTCTACGGGGAGCTGCGCGTGAACCAGTACAACGGCGTTTACGACTGGGACGGCTACCGCACGCTGGTGCACGGCGCCATCAATCACGGACAGCAGTTCACGCATCCGGCGCGGCGCCGTGAAGTGGCCACCTATTACTGCAATAACTGCGGGTTGGGACTGGTGATGGGCGCGCGCGCCATTGGCCAGATCCAGCGCGTTGCAGTGATCGGCCTGGGGACGGGCACCATTGCCGGCTATTCGAATGTCGGAGACTTGTACCGCTTTTACGAGATCAACCCGGCCGTCAAGAAGATCGCCAATGATGATTTCTGGTACCTGCCGTTGGCTGAGGCGGCCATGGATATCGTTCTCGGCGACGCACGTCTTTCCTTGGAGCGGGAACCCCCGCAGAACTACGACATCATCGCTCTCGACGCTTTTTCGAGCGACGCCATCCCGGTGCATCTGTTGACGCGCGAGGCCTTTGAGCTCTACTTCCGCCACTTGCGTCCGGACGGCGTTGTGGCCGTGCACGTATCGAACCGCTACCTGGACCTCAAGCCCGTCGTTGAGCGTGTGGCCACCAGCCTGGGCCGCCGCGCGTTCATGGTGGAGACCGAAGACAACGACGAAACCACCTGTTTCGGCACCACCTGGGTGCTGGTGACGTCGAACGACAACATGCTGGCGCGTCCCGAGTTCCAGCGCGCCGGGCGCCTGATCCCGCCGCAAACGTGGCTGCGCATCTGGACTGACGATTATTCGAACCTCTACGACGTGTTGAAGCTGCGTTAGTGCTGGTAGATCTCCACCCACTGCCCGCCGCGGTGGAACGTGGTCTTGAGCTTCAAGCCGGTATTCTGTTCGATTTCACCGGCATCGGCGCTGTCGTGCATGGCGTAGATCCGTAGGGCCAGCCAACGCGCATAGCGGTTGCCGAATACCGGTAACTCGGGCCGCGATTCGCGCGAGTAGCGCACCAGTACGTCAATCGCGCCGCGCGGCAACTCGTCGATGGTCGCTTCCGTGTAGTCGGGCAGGCGCAACACAATCATCGGCTGCTTGACGTAGCCGAGCGCGGGCTGGGTCAGCGCCTCCGACAAGGGCCATGCCGCGGCAATACCCTTGCGCGCGGCCTTGTCTTCAACAAACGTGGCGGTCCGCCGTTGCAGGGCTTGAAAATCCGCCATGGCAAGATTCGACTCTACCGCCGACGGCAGCAGCAGGCGGTTGACGAACAATCCGGTTGCCAGCGCCAGGAGCAGGGCAGAGCAAGCCAGCAATTTACGGCCCGGGCGCAAGGTGTGGAAGCCCGCTATGCCACCAGTGATGAGCAGCGGCAAAACTGGCAGCATGTCGCGGTCGAGCAACGGACGCGCAAAAAACGAAACCAGCAGAAACGACAGCGCCCAGACGCCCGCCACGCCCCAGCGCCGGCGCGACAACAGACCCTTGCTGGCCGCGCGCACCAGGCCGGCCAGCGCCAGCCAGTGGCCATCGGCGATGAATATGCCGAACAGGCGCTGCCCAGCCAGAACGCCCATCTGCAACGGCGTGCCGTGGGGCGTTTCCAGTGCTGGATGGCCAGCCAGCCAGGAGGCCAGCGGCGCCAGGTACCATAGCGCGGATAGCGGGCGCGACTCGAACATCAACCAGATAAACAGCACCAACGGCAATGTCCAGCCGGATGGCGACTGCCAAACCACAATCACCGCCAGCGCCGCCGCCGCCGCATGCCGTCCGCGCAAGAACGACCACAATGCCCACACCGTTCCGGCGAGCGCGAACACTGGCGATTGAGCCAGCACCGCTTGTGTGTAGAACAGCGGTGAAACCGCCACCGCTGCGGCCGCCAGCAGGGCCGGTATGCCGCGCAGCGATCCGCACAGTTCGACGGCCAACAGGAAGACGCCCATCAGCGCGGCCGACGCCACCGCCAGCATCGTCGCGCGCACCGCCACCGCCGAGTGGCCCAGCAGCGCCCAGGTTCCCGCAACCCACCACGCCGGCACCTGCGCCACGGCGCGCCAGGAGAAGTGCCGCGCCAGTGCCTGCGCCGCTGGGACGGTGGTGCCTACTTCGTCCCAGAAATAGGGCATCGTCAACAGCAAAGCGTGCGATGCGAACACTCCGAGCACGGCTAGCGAGCCGAACATCAGATATGAGCTTGTTTGCGCGGTCCGTGCGTGGTGCGAGTGGTGCCGCGGCCCGGCTTGCGGTTGCATGACGGCCTACTGAATCAGGCCCGACTCGCCACGCGGCTCCAGATGAATCTCACCGAACGTGGATTCGTACTGCTGCACGTTGGTCGACAGCACGTTCAGCAGTGCTTTGGCCTGCTGCGGGCTCAGATAAATTCCCTGGAAATTCTGTATCGTGACGCCTTCCTGTGATTGCCCGCGCACCGTGCCGAACAGGAGGAAGAAGTCCCACAGGCTGGTGCGCAACTGCACGCTGTTGGCGTAGTGCTCGCGATAGTCCGAAGAGTTCTCAAGCTTGAGTGAGGGAGGGTTGGCGGGCGGGTGCATAGGCCCCTATCCTAGCAAAATCACAGGGGAAATCGAACGAGGAAGGGCTTCAGGAGTGGGTGGCGGGGACGACGGGGCTCGAACCCGCGACCTCCGACGTGACAGGCCGGCGTTCTAACCAATCTGAACTACGTCCCCGCACCAGCGGACAACGTTTTTACTATACCATGCCGCTCGCGGCGCGCAAACTTCCTCCCCCAGCCGGGTGACGCGGCGCCGCGAGCGGTAGGATCACACTGTGCGCATGGGGTTTCTCACGCTTAGCGATACCATCGATCGCCGCACCGTGCCGTGGCTACTGGCCGGCCTGGACCTGCTGGTGGCGCTGCACTGTCTTCTCTCCTGGGAGTACCTTTTGGCGGCGCTGGCCGCGGCGGGCGCCTGCTGTTCTGCCGCCGTGGTGTTGTCCAGCGGGGGACGGGCCTTTGAGCGCGGTTTCTACCTGCTGCTGGCCGCGCATATCATCGTGTTGGTTGGTTTGGAAGGACACTTCGGCGGTACTGGCTCAGCGCACCACAAGCTGTTCGGGCGCACTGCGGTCGGATTAGCGTTGACGGGCGTAGTCTGGGGCGCGACTTCCAACCGTTTCATCTCTTTCCCGGCGCCGCCGCTCAGCCTTTTCGGCAACCCACAAGATCAGGCTGAAGAGATCCGTTCGCATTACGAGACCCAGATCCGCGCCGCAGCCGCCGCAGAGGAGCGCCAGCGGATGGCGCGCGACCTGCACGACTCCGTGAAGCAGCAGATTTTCGTCGCGCAAACCGCGGCCGCCACCGCGCAGGCCCGTTTCGACACCGATCCGGCCGGCGCGCGCGCAGCCATTGAAGCCGTGCGTCAGGCCGCCCGCGAGGCCACCGCCGAGATGGAGGCATTGCTCGATCAGCTCCGCTCCGCGCCGGTGACCATGACGGGTCTTCCCGACGCCGTGCGCCAGCAGTGCGAGGCGCTCGGCTTCCGTACCGGCGCGCGCGTTGATTTCGCCCCGGGCACGCTGCCCGACGATAAGTTGCTTCCGCCCGGCGCCGCGCCCGCTCTCTACCGCGTGGCGCAGGAGGCGCTGGCCAATGTGGGCCGCCACGCGCGCGCCACCACGGTGCGCGTGGATCTCGACCAGATCGGCCACAAGATGGTGTTGCGGATTCACGATAACGGCACCGGGTTCGACCCCAACACCGCTCCGGACGGCATGGGGCTCAAGAACATGCGCGCCCGCGCCGAACAGGTGGGCGGCACACTGGAAGTGCGCAGCCAGCCGGACGGCGGAACGCTGATTGAAATGCAGTTGCCGTGTTCCAACCCCGAGGCCGAGCGCGCCCACTGGCGGGAGACGCGCAACAATTTTCTTTGGGCGCTGTTCAACCTGTTCGTCGTGCTCGTTGTTTATGTCCAAAGACAGCCCGAAGCGCCGGTGGTGGTGCCCATTGTGCTGCTGGTCACACTGCGCTATGGCTTTGAGCTGCTCCGTCTGAGGCGCGCAAAATGACAACGCGCATCGTATTGGTGGACGATCATCGCGTGGTGGCGCGCAGCCTGAAAGCATTCCTCGAATCCTTTGCCGGGTTGCAAGTGGTGGGTACGGCCGCATCGGGTGAGGACGTGCTGGCGCGGCTTGATGAGTGGGCGCCTGACATCATCATTCAAGATCTGCTCCTGCCGGGCGGGTTGGACGGTGTCGAGACCACGCGGCGCGTGATGCGCCGTGCGCCGCAGGTCAAAGTGATCGTGCTCACCGCCTCTACCGATGAAGCACGCATGTTGGGCGCCCTGCGCGCCGGTGCACTCGGCTATGTCCGCAAGGACGCCGAACCGGAAGTGCTGCTCGACGCCGTTCGCGCCGTCGCCGCCGGGCGCCGTTTTGTCGACGCGCCCGCTCAGCCACCGGGCGAGGAGCTCACCGCGCGCGAACGTGACGTGCTGGTCCGGCTAACGCGCGGCTCGTCCAATCGGGAGATTGCTGAACAACTGGGTGTGGGCGAGGAGACGGTGAAAACGCACGTTGCGCATCTGCTCTCGAAGCTGGGCGCCGACAACCGTGTGCAAGCGCTGGCACGCGCGCTCAAATTGGGTTTGGTGGCGCTGGACCAGCTCGAATAGCGTCAGCGCATACCTGCATTCCGGTTTATGTGGCGTCGGGTTGCCGTCGCGTTGCTTATGGAGTCATGATAGAGGCGCAGTTCGAATCAACATTCTTTCGGATCGGATTAAGCCAAATGACATCTTCTTCCGGCAAGTCGCTCAAGTCGGCTCACGACATTCTGGGCCACGCGGAACATCCTCTCGATTCGTTTTTCAAACCCAAGAACATCGCGGTCCTGGGCGCCACTGAAAATCCTGGCAGCGTCGGGCGTACGACGCTTTGGAACCTGATCAGCTCGCCGTTCGGCGGAGCCGTTTTCCCAGTTAATCCCAAGCGCAGCAGTGTATTGGGAATCAAAGCCTATAAAAGTGTGAAGGAGATTCCGGCCGAAGTGGACCTGGCCGTGATCGCGACGCCACCGAAGTCGATTCCGGGCCTGATTACCGATTGTGGCGAGATGGGCTGCAAGGCGGCGGTGGTAATTTCGGCCGGCTTCAAGGAAGCGGGTCCGGAGGGCGTGGCGCTGGAGCGGCAGCTGGTTCAGAATGCGCGCGCGGCGGGTATCCGCGTGATCGGTCCGAACTGCCTGGGCGTGATGGTGCCACCTTCGGGTGTCAACGCCACCTTCGCCGCCGCAATGGCGCGCACCGGCAGTGTCGGCTTCCTTAGCCAGAGCGGCGCGCTCTGCACGGCCGTGCTCGACTGGAGCTTGGCCGAGGACGTTGGCTTCAGCGCCTTCATGTCGCTCGGCTCGATGGCCGACGTCGGCTGGGGTGATCTCATCTATTACCTTGGCAACGATCCGAAGACCCGTTCCATCCTGATTTACATGGAAAGCGTCGGCGATGCGCGCAGCTTCCTGTCCGCGGCGCGCGAGGTGGCCTACACCAAGCCGATCATCGTGATCAAGGCCGGCCGCACGGCCGCCGGCTCGAAGGCCGCCGCGTCGCACACCGGTTCGATGACGGGTTCCGACGATGTGCTCGATGTCGCGTTCCAGCGCAGCGGCGTGTTGCGCGTCACC
This sequence comes from uncultured Candidatus Solibacter sp., assembly GCA_964478395.1. GTDB lineage: Bacteria > Acidobacteriota > Terriglobia > Bryobacterales > Bryobacteraceae > Paludibaculum. The sequence goes on along the minus strand of CAYZIX010000018.1, from coordinate 13,581 downwards.
ACCATCGCCGAGCTCTTCTATATGGCCGAAGTGCTCGCCAAACAGCCCCGGCCGAAGGGTCCGCGCCTGACTGTACTGACGAACGCCGGTGGTCCTGGCGTGCTGGCTGCCGATTCGCTGCTGCTGGGCGGCGGCGAGCTGGCCGAAATCTCGGAAGCCACCATCGCCGAGATGAACACCTTCCTGCCGTCGGCCTGGAGTCACGGCAATCCGGCCGACATCATTGGCGACGCCGGCCCGGACCGTTACGCCAAGGCCCTCGAAACCGTCAGCAAGGATCCGAACACTGACGGCATGTTGGTGATCCTGACGCCGCAGGCCATGACCGACGCTACGCAAACGGCGCAGTTGCTCAAGCCGCTGGCGCAGTTGGGTGAGCGCCCGGTGCTGGCCTCCTGGATGGGCGGCGTCGAAGTCGCGGCTGGTGAGAAGATCCTCAACCAAGCCGGTATTCCGACGTTCGCTTACCCCGACACCGCCGCGCGCATGTTCAATTACATGTGGCAGTACGCGTCCAACTTGAAGGCGCTTTACGAAACGCCCAGCTACGCCACAGATGGCGCCGAAGCCGACACGGCCAAGGCCGCCGCGTTGATTGAGCGCGTCCGCGCCGAAGGCCGCGAGATCCTCACCGAGTTCGAATCGAAGGACGTGCTGGCCGCTTACGGCATTCCGACGCTGCCGTCACGCATTGCCACCACCGAAGAACAGGCAGTTGAAGCCGCCACGTCGATGGGCTACCCCGTCGTGCTCAAGCTGCACTCGCTCACCATCACCCACAAGACCGACGTCGGTGGCGTGCAGCTTAACCTGAAGAACGCCGACGCCGTGGCCACGGCCTTCCGCGCCATCCGTGATTCGGTGGCGGCCAAGGTTGGGCTCGAACACTTTAACGGCGTCAACGTGCAGCCCTTCGCCAAGCTGGAAGGCTATGAGGTAATTCTCGGCTCTTCCATCGATCCGCAGTTTGGCCCGGTGCTTCTGTTCGGCATGGGCGGCCAGCTTGTCGAGGTCTTCAAAGACCGCGCCCTGGCGCTGCCGCCGCTGAACTCCACGCTGGCCCGCCGCATGATGGAGAGGACCAAAATTTATAAGGCCCTCAAAGGCGTGCGCGGCCGCAAGCCGGTGGACCTGGCCGGCCTCGAACAGTTGCTTGTGCGCTTCTCGCGGCTCGTTGTCGAACAGCCGTGGATCAAGGAGCTCGACATCAATCCGCTGCTCGCCTCGCCGGAGCGGCTGCTGGCGCTCGACGCGCGCGTCGTTTTGCATCCGGCATCGACGAAGCCCGAAGACCTGCCCAAGCCCGCCATCCGGCCCTACCCCTACCAGTACGAGTCGCCCTGGACCGCACAAAGTGGCGAGACCGTTCAGATCCGTCCCATCCGGCCCGAAGACGAGCCCGCCATGGTGCGTTTCCACGAGTCGCTCAGCGAGCGCACCGTGTACCAGCGCTACCTGCAGCAGCTCAACTTGAGCCAGCGCACTGCGCATGAACGGCTCACCCGCATCTGCTTCATCGACTACGCGCAGCAGATGGCGCTGGTGGCCGAACGCAAAGACTCCACCACGGGCGAATCACGCATCCTCGGCGTTGGCCGCCTGCAGGGCCTGCAAAGCGGGCCTGAGGCCGAATTCTCCATCGTCGTTTGCGATGACTTCCAGCACAAGGGACTCGGCAGTGAGCTGATGCGCCGCATCCTCACCGCCGCTCGCGCTGAAGGCGTCAAGACGATCAGCGCCGACATCCTGGCCGACAACACGCCCATGCAGCGCCTTGTCGAAAAGGTGGGATTCAAAGTTACCCAGACGCCCGGCGAGCCTGTCGCCGTCGCACGTCTGGAGCTGTAGTTCCATCCACGCACTCCACCGCGCACCGCACGCTCTTTGGCGCCGGTGCGCGGTTTTGTTTTTTGCGGCAAACTGCCTGTACTCCACTGCCTCGCGTGTTCCGTATCATGAAAGTGATGCGATTCGTGGTTGCTTTGCTATTGTTGACGGCCGCCGCCCAGGCTCAGGACCCAGGCCAAGCCATTAGCCGGCGGCTCAAAGACGACATGGATTTGACGACGGACGCGAACTCGCCACTCTGGCGGTTGGCTCCGGCCATTGTGGCCGATCACAGCGCCAAGGGCGTTCTGACGCCCGGCCACAAGACCGAGATCCGTTCGCGTTGGTCGCTGGAAAACCTCTACTTCCTTTTCATCTGTCCCTACGAGGACCTCTACCTTTTGTCCGATCCGCGCACCGACCGGGAAACCAACCGGTTGTGGGAGCACGATGTCGTCGAGCTTTTTATCGGGTGGGACTTCGATCACATCTGGCTCTACCGCGAGTATGAAGTCTCGCCGCAAGGCGAGTGGGTGGACCTCGACATCGACCGCCAGAACCCTAAACCGGCCGGTGGCTGGCTATGGAACTCCGGCTTCACGTCGAAGACGTTCATCGACCGCGACAAGAAGATCTGGTATGCGGCCATCCGCATCCCGTTCAAGTCGATTGGCCCCAAGCCGGTGAAGCCTGGCATGGAGTTCCGTGTCAATTTCTACCGCTTGCAGGGCCCGCCGCCCAACCGCAAGAGCATCGCCTGGCGCCCCACCGGACCCACGGGTAATCACCACATGCCGGACAAATTCGGCGTGTTGAAATTGGAGAACTAAAACACCATCATGAGCGCCGAACGTGGACTGCGCATCTCCCAGGTCGGACTGCGCGGCGTCGTCGGTAACGGGCTGACTGCCACGCACATCGTCGACTTCGCTGCGGCCTTTGGCACGCTGCTGCCGGAACGCGGGCGGGTTATTATCGGCCGCGACCCGCGCGCCTCTGGCGCCATGCTGCGCGAAGGCGTTGTGGCTGCGCTGATTGCCGGAGGACACGATGTGGTCGATCTCGGCATCGTCTCAACGCCCGTCATCCAACACTCCATCCGCCGTCTGGAGGCCGCCGGGGGCATCTCCATTGGCGCCAGTCATAATTCGGTGGAGTGGAACGCGCTGAAATTCTTTGGCGCCCGCGGCACCTACCTCGCCTCGGGCGAGGCGGGTGAACTGCTCGATATCTACCACCTCAAGAAGTTCCGCTTCGTGGAGTGGCGCGAACTTGGCCGGCGTCTGGAAGATCCTGAAGCGACTGATCAGTATCTGTTCGATCTGGCGAAGGTTTTCGATCTGAAGCGCCTGGCGCGTTTTCGTGTGCTGGTAGATTGCGCCAACGGCACCTCCGCGCTGATTCTGCGCCGCATGAATGAGCTGTTCGGCACGAACTTCATCCTGATCAACGAGTCCCTGGAAGGCCGCGCCTTTGCGCACGAGCCCGCCACTACGCGCAAGATGGTGGCATTGCAGTTGGCGCCGCTGATCAGCCACGTCGGCGCCGACGCGGGCTTCCTGTTCGATGTGGATTCGGACCGCGTCGCCTTCTCGACCGAAACCGGAGAGGCCATCAGCGAGGAGATGGTGCTGGTGCTGCTGGCCGACGGATTCCTTGCCGATGGACCGGGCAAGCTGGTCATCACGAACGTCTCCACCACTGCGTTGCTGGAGGAAGTGGCCGCGCGCCACGGCGGTCAGGTGGTGCGTGTCGGAGTTGGCCGTCAGGCGGCCATCGACGCGCTGGCCGGCTACCGTCCGGAGCAGGTGGCCGTCGCCGGTGAAGGCACCGGCGCTGTGATGATGCCGCAGTTCCGCTTCGTGTACGACGGCATTGCATCGATGCTTGCCATTCTCTCGTTGGTCGACCGCCGCGGCCAAAAACTCTCAGAGATCGTCGCCAGCTACCCGCGCTACTCCATCCTCAAGGGCCACATCCCGTTGTCGACGCATCTCATCCCGGAGATGCTCGACGAGATCGAACGCCGCTACCCCGATGGTGCACGCGTCACCATCGACGGCCTGCGCATCGATTGGCCCGGCCGCTGGCTGCACGTGCGCGTCTCGCAGACCGAGCCGCTGGTGAGGGTTATCTGTGAGCAGCGCGGCGAAGCGCCGCACGCCTTGTTTGACGAGGTTATGGACCTTGTCCGGAGTTACAGTGTATGAGCCGCGCCCATCAGTTGAAAATCAGTGTTAGCGGCATTCGCGGCGTCGTTGGCGACTTTCTCACGCCCAACCTCGCCTGTGCCTTTGCCCAAGCCTTTGGCACCTATGTCGGGCCGGGCCCCGTCGTTGTAGGCCGTGATACGCGCGCCTCGGGTCCGATGATCGAGCATGCCGTTACTTGCGGCCTGCTCGCCACCGGCTGTGAGGTCATCCAGATCGGCGTCGCGCCCACGCCCACCATTCAGGTTTACGTGGCCGAGATCCGCGCGCGTGGCGGCATTGCCGTCACGGCGTCGCACAATCCGCCCGAGTACAACGCGCTGAAGCTCTTCAATCGTGAGGGGCTGTTCTTCAACCAGTACGAGCGCAGTGAGCTGCTGGACCTCTACCACCAGAGCGAATTCCGTCAGGCCGCCAACGACGAGATCCGTCACATTCGCGTGGATCACGAGTCGGCGCCGCGCCGCCACATCGAGCGCGTGCTGAAGCACGTCGATGTTGAGAGCATTCGCGCGCGCCGCTTCCGCGTCGGGCTCGACAGCGTCAATGGCGCGGGCTCGGTGATGAGCGTGCACTTTCTGCGCGACGTTCTTGGCTGCGAGGTGCACGCCATCTCGGTCGATCCCACCAAGCCCTTCCCGCGCGAGGCAGAGCCGCGCCCCGAAGTGCTCACCGATTTGCGCAAGCTGATTGTCGATGCGCACTGCGATATCGCCTTTGCGCAGGACCCTGATGGCGACCGCCTCGCCGTCGGTGATGAAACGGGCCGCATGCTCGATAACGATGACGTGCTGGCTGCGGCAGTCGAGTGTGCTCTCTCCCGGCGCCCCGGTCCGGTGGTGGTCAATCTCACCACGTCGTCGGCCATTGACGATATTGCCGCGCTCCACAACTGCCGTGTCTTCCGCGCCCCTGTGGGAGAAGCGAACGTGGTTGAGCGGATGAAGGCCGCGCAGGCCGTCATTGGTGGCGAGGGCTCCAACGGTGGCATCATCTTCCCCGCCGTGCAGTACTGCCGCGACTCTTACATGGGTATGGCGTTCCTGCTCGACCGTCTGGCTTCCACGGGTCAGACCATGAGCGAGCTGGCCGCCGGACTACCGCGCTACTCGCGCCGTTTGGGCAAGATGCCATATGAGAGCGGACGCCTCGGCCAGATGATGCAATCGCTCGAAGCCGCGTTTCCCAACGCGCGCGCCGACCGTTCCGATGGGCTCAAACTGTTGCTCGACGACGGTTGGATCCATGTCCGCGCATCGAACACCGAGCCCATACTCAGGCTCGCCGCCGAGGCTCGCACACCTGAGGATTTGGAAAGACTTTACGCGCAGGCCACGCGCGCTGCGGGCGCCTAGTGCGCCTTCGGCGCTTCCGGCACGATGATGGTCAGGTCGTTCGGCGGCGTCTTGCCGGTAGACTCCCGCACCGCGTGATCGCGCGCCGTGCGGTTGTTCTTCAACTGCTCAATCGCCGCCTTCTTGTGCTCCACCTCGCGACGCAGCAATTCATTCGAATCGTGCATCGTTTGCACCTGGTTCCATTTGTCGATCATTGCCGGAAAGCCGTTCGGACCCTTCAATACGGCGAAGGCGTAGAGGCATGCAACGGCGGCAATGGCCAGGTAGCCCAGTTGGCGAAGCAGAAATGCCATGAGGCGCTCAATAAACCCGCTCTATTTTTTATAATCTGTTTGGACCGGCCTGTCCAGCCGGAATCAGGCATATGACCGACAAGCTGATCGTCGTAACCACTTGCGCCTCTGAAGAAGAGGCGTCGCGCATCGCGCGCGCCGTGGTGGAGGCGCGTCTGGCGGCCTGCGCCGCCGTCGCCGCTCCGCAGCGCAGCTTCTATTGGTGGCAGGGCGCCATCCAGCAGGAACAGGAGTGGAGCGTTTCGTTTAAAACACGGCGCAGCCTCTTCGTGGCGCTTTCGGCCGAGCTGCGCCGCCTGCACTCCTATCACGTGCCGCAGATTATCGCCATCCCGATTCTCGATGGGAGCCCCGATTATCTCGCCTGGATGGACGCCGAACTGCGTCCCGCCGATTGCGATGAGCCCTGACGCTGTGATGGTATAGGACCGCATGCAGCCGTCCATTGCGCCCACGCGTGCCCGCCATTGGGTCATTGTCTTCGCCGTCTCGCTGGCTGTTCTGAGCTACGTCGATCGCGTCGCCATCAGCCAGGCCGCGCCTTCCATCTCGCACGACCTCGGTTTTTCCAAGGCCCAGATGGGTCTCATCTTCTCCGCCTTCGCCTTCGCCTATGCGCTGTTTGAGATCCCCGGCGGCTGGCTCGGCGATTGGATGGGGCCGCGCCGCGTGCTGATGCGCATTGTTCTGTGGTGGTCGTTCTTTACCGCCGCCACCGGTTGGATGTGGAATTTCTCCTCCATGCTGGTGACGCGTTTTCTGTTCGGCGCGGGCGAGGCTGGCTGTTTCCCGAATCTGACGAAATCTTTCACTACATGGCTGCCGTCCGGCGAGCGCGTTCGTGCGCAGGGCATCCTCTGGTTGGCCGCGCGCTGGGGCGGAGCGTTCACGCCGCCGCTGTTCGCGCTGCTGTTCGGCTGGCTGGGCTGGCGTCAGGTGTTCGCGGTCTTCGGCACGCTCGGGTTGGTCTGGGCCGTGCTGTTTTTCCGCTGGTACCGGGATAATCCGAAGGATCACCCATCGGTCAACGCCGCTGAACTGGCGCTGCTCGAAGGCGCCGAAAAGACGGCCGCCGGCCACGGCGACGTGCCGTGGGGAAAGCTGATTCGCAGCCGTTCTGTGTGGCTGCTGTGGTTGCAGTATTTCCTGATCACCTACCCGTGGTACTTCTACATCACCTGGTTGCCCACGTACTTGAAGGAAGGGCATCACCTCGAATTGCATGTCGCCTCGCGGCTGGCCGTCATGCCTCTGCTGTTCGGCGGTTTTGGCGCCATCACGTGCGGTTTTGCCTCGCGCTGGCTGGCGCGCCGTTTGCACTCGGCCGACAAGGCCCGCCGCCTGCTCAGCACCATCGGCTTTCTTGGCGCGGGCGCTTTCCTGCTGCTTTGCATGGCGATGCACGATCCGTTCTGGGCGATGATGGCCATGGGTATGGCGTCGTTTTGCAACGATCTGGTCGTGCCCGGCGCCTGGGCCAGTTGCATGGAGGTGGGTGGCCGCTACGCCGGAACGCTCTCCGGTTCCATGAACATGATGGGCAATGTGGCCGGCATCCTTGCTCCTTACATCGGCGGTTTCCTGCTGGACCGTACCGGCGGCGACTGGAGCCTGTTCCTCTATTCCATGGCCGCCGCCTATTTCCTGGGCGCCTTCTGCTGGCCGTGGATTGACACGTCCAAGACCCTGGACCAGAACTGATTTATGATCAGGGCCTTCCGCAAGCCTGCCCTTTCGTTGTATATTGATCCGAAGGGGACATATCGACTGAGGTTTCCCGCTGAGATGACATTTCCGGAACGGGCGCTGGAGCGGTTGCATGCCGCGCCAACGCCCGTTTTACGTTTCAGGAGCCCATCAACCCATTTCATGTCCACGCTGAAGAACCTTCCGCATGTATCCTTCTAGGTTTCACCGCCCGCGCGTCAAGATCCGAGAAAACGTCAACGAGGCCATCCGGGCTCGCGAAGTGCGCGCCGTCTTTCCAGACGGTGTGGTGGAGGTCATGCCGACTCCCGCCGCCATTCGCCGTGCTCAGGAAATCGGTCTCGATCTGATTCTCATTGCACCGACGGCTGAGCCGCCGGTGGCCAAGGCCATGGACTATGGCCAGTGGCAGTACGAGCAAAAAAAGAAGCAGCACGAGGCCAAGAAGAAGCAGCACGTGATCCAGGTCAAGGAAATCAAATTCCGGCCGAACACCGACGATCACGACTACAACTTCAAAATGAAGAACGCCATCCGTTTCCTTGGCGAAGGCAATCGTGTCAAGGCTGTCGTCCAGTTCCGCGGGCGCGAAATCGCCCATACGGACCTCGGCAGAAAGCTGCTGATGCGATTTGCCGGAGACTTGGCCGCCCATGGCTCAGTCGAGGGCCTGCCCAAGCAGGAAGGCCGTAACGCGCACCTCATCATCAGCCCTGTGAAGAAGGAAGCGCCGAAGCCCAAGGAAAAGGCTCCGGCTCCCAAGCCGGCCAACCCGGTGTTGCCGCCGCCGCCTGCGGCTCAGTAGAACAGGTATTTCTTCCACTGCTCGTCGCTCTTGCCGAGCAGCCGCATCAACTGTCTACCTGTGTGCAGGCTATAGGGGCGTGGTGTGTGCAACAGCCGCATGCCTGCCTCTTCGGGCGTGCGGTTGCCCTTGCGGTTGTTACAGGCATGGCAGCAGGCCACAAGGTTCTCCCACGTGCTTTCGCCGCCGCGTGAGCGCGGTATCACGTGGTCCAGCGTCAGGTCGGCGCTATTCAGCGTCTTGTGGCAGTACTGGCACGTGTACCGGTCGCGCATCATGATGTTCTTGCGCGACAGCGCCCGGCTTTGGTGCGGAATACGACGGTACTCCAGCAGTCTGATGACACTCGGCAACGGCACTGCGGAACGCGGGGCATACAGGTAGCCCTGCGCATGCTCCTCGGCCAGCGCCACGCCCTTCAGTATTAACACCAGGGCGCGCCGCGCGGCGCAGATGTTTACCGGTTCATAGCTTGCATTCAGCACCAGGACCGGCCGGTGCAACCGGTCGGGACTCGTATTCATTCACCCACACCTCCAGGGGCCGCGGCCGCCGGACGTAACTCCGGCCCCGCATCCCGGCCCCGCAAACGGTCTGCGCGCGCCAGCGTCAGCACAGTGACGCGCCGGGCTCCCGCGCGCTTCAACGCCATTGCGGCGGCATTCGCCGTCGCTCCGGTGGTAAAAACATCGTCGACCAGCAGCAACCGGCGTCCGCGCACCAGTTCGGGCCGCGTAACGCGGAACGCTCCGCTGACGTTGGCCCGCCGCCGTGCGCGGCTCAGTCCCGCCTGCGCCTGTGTCGGGCGGCGCTTGGCCAGTAGTATTGAAACCGGAATGCCGGTGCGGCCTGCCAGTTCATTGGCCAGCAGCCGGCTCTGATTGAATCCGCGCACCAGCAGCCTGCGCCAGTGCAGCGGCATTGGCACAATGGCGTCGAACACTTGGTCGCGTGGCAGCGCCGCGTCCAGCAACCGGCCCAGCGGGGTGGCCAGCGCGCGCATTTTGCCGTATTTGAACAGGTGGATCAGTTCACGCAGGTTATCGTGATACCCGCCGAAACTGTAGGCCGCGTCGTAAAGCGTCAGGCCCGCGCGGCATAGCGGGCACAGCCCGTCGCGGCCCAGTGGCCGCGGATTCAGAAACGGTGTATGGCACTGCTGGCAGAAATGCTCGGCCTCGTGCAGCCGCGGCGCGGCCAGACACTTTGCGCACACCGGCACACGCGTCCATTCAGACAATTGTTCGCCGCACACGCGGCAGTTATCGGGAAAGAGGAGCGCAAGCAGGCGGGACCCGGCTTGAACCAGCCAGGTGGGCGATTGCCCAACGAGTTTCGCGGAAAGGAAACTCGAGAAGACCCACCTCCTCGGTCTTTATCTTACATCAGCCTCGGCCATCCGTGCGGCCCAGCGGGCAAATCGCGTCATTTCAGCCCGGTGCCGCCACATAAACAGCAGAAATTCGGCGCATCCGATGCGTTCTGCTTCCAGCCCCCAATACGTCTCAATTCGCCAACGTAAATAGGGGCTCCTCCACGGCCTTAGCCGGTAGCCGCGCGTCACTTGCCAGGCATAGCGGAGCATCGCGCCTTAGCCCTTCTTTTTCGGTGCTTCGGGCGTGGCGTAGTAGCCCGTGCGGGTCCGCACCGTGTAGCGGCCGCCGGAAGCCGTCACCCGAACCGAGCGGAACGTGCCGTCCAGGTTCTGGTTCAGCGGTGAATAGGCGATCACATACTGGTTGCGGATATCGTGCGCCACCTGCTTGGCAATGCTCTCCACTGCGCTCACGTCGCCCGGATAATAGCTGGCGCCGCCTGACGCTTTGGTCAGCGCATCAATGGCGCGTTGCGCCTTCTTACGGTCGCGCGACTCTTCCTGGCTCAGAATGCCAATGCCATAGATCAGCACGTCGCTCTTGTGGCACTTCTCCACCAGCTTTTCCAGCGTGACGCCGGTCGACACCGTGTCGTTGCCGTCGGTGATCACCACCAGCACCTTCTTGTCGCGCTTGCCTTCCTGGCGGACGTAGTCGATCGACATCGAGATGGCGTCGCGCATGGCCGTTCCACCACGGCTGTCGATGCGCGCCACGCCCTCTTCCAGCTTCGCCATCGAATTTGTCAGCGGCTGATCCAGATAGCTTTCGTCGTTGAAGTTGACGACAAAGACTTCGTCCTCGGGGTTCGAAGCCTTCACCATTTGGATAGAAGCTGCCTCCACCCGCTGGCGCTTATCGCGCATGCTGCCGCTGTTGTCGATGATGACGCCCAGCGAAACCGGTACATCCTCGCGCCGGAACAGCCGGATGGGTTGCTCCTTCTTGTCTTCGTAAACGTTGAACGCGCTTTGCTGCAGCGAGGTCACCAACCGGCCTGAGCTGTCCAGCACAGCGCAGTGCAGTACCACCAGGCGCGTCTCCACGCGGATCAGACCGCCGCTGTCGGGCATTTGGGGATCCTGCGCCCATGCCGGCAACACCCCGCCAGCCAGTGCGGCCAGCGCCCCCCGCCTATTGAGTTGGAGCATAATATCCTTGCCGGTGCAGCGCCCGCAGTGGCGGCATGCCGCGCGGCTGCTTTAATTTTACCGTGACCCGGCGATACTTACCGTCGCGCACCTGGTTCTTCGACACATAGCCGAGCACGTACTGGTTGCGCAGCTCAATCCCGATCTTGGCTGCGATGTCCGGCAAGTCGTTCAAATTGTCCACTGGGAAGTGCCGGCCACCGGTCATTCCCGTCAGATCGCTCAACAGGCCCGGTCCGGAAAGCTCCTCGGCTGAACGGCTGCGCGCGCCAATCGGCTCGAAGATGCCGATGGCATACATCTGCGCATCGGCTTCCCGCAGCAGGTTGCGGACCTCGCTCTCCGTGTAGCGGCTGGAGTTGTCGCCGCCGTCGGAGATGATCAGCAGCGCGCGCCGCGGATTGCGGCCTTTTTTCAATGTCTGTAGCGCCAGGTAGATGCCATCCAGCAACGCTGTGCGCCCCTTGGCCTGGGTGAACGTCAACCGGCTCTGGATGTCTTCGGTGTTGCGCGTGAACGGCACCACCAGCTTGGGCCGGTCGTGGAACTGCACCAGGAAGAACTCGTCCTCCGGATTGGCGGCTTTGAAGAACTCGGCCGCCGCCTGACGGCTCTTGTTCAACTTGTTGTTCATTGAGCCGCTGGCGTCAAACACCAGGCCTACCGACAACGGCGCGTCGAAGCTGGCGAAGTAGCTGACTTCCTGCTCCTGCTTGTCCTCGAAGAGCCGGAAATTCTCCTTCTCCATGCCCGTCACAAACTGGTTCAGCTGTGTCGTGACGGTGACAGGAATCAATACCAAATTGGTATCGATTCGCAGGTTGGGTGTGATGCGGTCGGTTTCAGGGATCTCGGCGGATGGTTTTGGCCGCGGCGTGATGGTGGGACGCGCCACTTGGCCCCACAGTGCCGGTCCGAGCAGCAAAGCCACCGCCAGGAGTCCAATACTCCAGGCGTTTCTTAGGCTTCCCATCCTTAACATCCGGCTCTGCCGTCCCAAGTATAACATGTGGTCTTTTATGCTATATTCGATTGTGCCCCCCAAGATTCTGGGTGTCATACCCGCGCGCTTTGCTTCCACACGATTCCCTGGCAAACCCCTCGCCGTCATAGCCGGTAAACCTATGATCGAGCACGTCTGGCAGCGTGCCGGCCAAGCCCGCCTGATTAACAGGCTGCTCATCGCCACCGATGACGAGCGTATCAGAGCCGCCGCCCGCTCCTTTGGCGCGGACGTAGCCATGACGCGCGCAGACCACGTCTCCGGCACGGACCGCGTGGCCGAGGCCGCCGCGGCGACAGATGCCGAGGTGGTAGTCAATATCCAAGGCGACGAGCCGTTGATCGATCCGGTTTCCATCGATCTTGCCATTCAGACTCTTTTAGATGACGCCGGGTGCCAACTGGCGACGCTCAAAAAACGCCTCACCCGGCCGGAAGATATCCAGAATCCCAACGTCGTCAAGGTAGTCACCACCCACGACGGGAGGGCCCTTTACTTTTCACGCAGTCCGATCCCCTACAACCGTGGGGGCGGCGCAGTCTATTTCAAGCACATCGGGCTCTACGTCTACCGGCGCGAGCTCCTGCTGAACTACTCCGCACTGGCGGCGGGCGTGCTCGAGGATGTCGAGAAGCTCGAACAGTTGCGCGCTCTCGAGAATGGCATCTCGATCCGCGTGGCCGAAACCGACTACGAAACCATCGGCGTGGATACGCCCGCCGACCTGGCTTCCATACTGCCTTTCTTCACGGACTCACTTTCTACTAACGCGAAACATGGCTAAATACATCTTCGTCACCGGCGGCGTGGTCTCTTCTCTCGGGAAGGGCATCGCAGCGGCGTCGATCGGCTGCCTACTGGAAAGCCGCGGCCTCAAGGTCAACATGCAGAAGTTTGACCCGTACCTGAATGTCGATCCAGGCACGATGAGCCCCTTCCAGCACGGCGAGGTTTTCGTCACCGACGACGGCGCTGAAACAGACCTCGATCTCGGCCACTACGAGCGCTTCACCCACGCTCATCTCTCGCAGAACAATAACCTCACCAGCGGACGCATCTACGAGCGCATCATCACGCGCGAACGCCGCGGCGACTATCTGGGCAAGACTGTCCAGGTGATCCCGCATGTCACCGATGAGATCAAGGCCGCCGCGCGCAAGGTCTCCGAGGGCGTCGATGTCGTCATCTGTGAAATCGGCGGCACCGTTGGCGACATCGAAAGCCAGCCGTTTATCGAAGCTCTCCGCCAGTTGCGGCACGAGTTAGGCCGCCGCAACACGGTCTTCGTCCATGTCTCCTACGTACCTTTTATCAAGGCCGCCCAGGAGTTGAAGACCAAGCCCACACAGCATTCGGTCAAAGAGCTGCGTTCAATGGGCATCCAGCCCGACATCCTGATCTGCCGCTCCGATCATCTGCTGCCCGACGACCAGCGCAACAAGATCGCCCTGTTCTGCGACGTCGACCGTGACGCCGTTATCTCGGCCTACGACGCCGACACCGTCTACCGGTGCCCGGTCATGTTTGCCGAGCAAGGCGTAGACGACCGCATTGTCGAGCTGCTCCAACTCACCGACGCCGGCCCGCGTGACCTCGCCCGGTGGCAGGCGATGCTCGACCGGATGTTTTCGCCACTCGACGAGGTCGAAATCGGCCTGGTGGGCAAGTACGTCGAGTACGAGGACAGCTACAAGAGCCTCAAGGAAGCGCTGCTGCACGCCGGCATACACCACCATCTCAAGGTCAAAATGACCTGGATCGAGGCCGAAAACCTGGTCTGGCCGGACTGCGCGCAAGAGCTCTCGCACTACGATGGCATCCTGGTGCCGGGCGGCTTCGGCAAGCGCGGCA
>CAYZIX010000017.1:0-41490 GCA_964478395.1 uncultured Candidatus Solibacter sp. | reverse complement strand
ATCCCTACCGTGACCATATCCAGGAAGCCATCCTGTCTGCCGATCCGCTGGAGCTGGTTGCCATGCTCTACACCGGGCTGCGCGACTCGATCAACAAGGCGAGGTGGGCCATCCATCAGGGTGACATCCGCGGCCGGGCCAAGGCCGTCAGCCGCGGGCTGGAGATTCTGGTGGAACTGTCGACATCGCTCGACCGTGAGCGCGGCGGCGAGATTGCAGCGCGGCTGTCGTCGCTGTATGCCTTCCTGGCCGAATGCCTGCAAAAGGCTAACTTCCAGCAAGAGGAAGGGCCGCTCGAGCAAGCCGAGGAACTGGTGTCAACACTCGCCAGCGCCTGGCATGAACTGATCGAACAACGCCAGTCGGCAGCCGCTCCAATTGCCTCCCGCTACGAGTTGGGCGACGAAGTTTCAACGCTGAGCCTCTGTGGCTGAGACTGGCGCGTAAGCCCTTGCTCAGCCAGCGTTGCCAGACCGAAACCGCCCTGCGCGGCCATGAGTTGAGCGAGCTGTTGCTCGGCCAACTCCGACATCGTTGAACCGGCCTCGTCTTCACCCGTGCCGAGCCAACCGCCACCGCCGGCCTCACGGGTCGTCTTCATCATCTCGCCGATCAGCACAGCTTCAAACTGCTGCGCAGCTTGGCGGATCTTATCCGGGCTGTCCGCGTTTTGCCCGTCTGGCGTGATGGCGCTCCAGTTAAGCGGCGCGGTACGTACAGAAAGGTCGGTCATCAAATCACCTCAATTTCGGCGTCTAGCGCGCCGGCCGCGCGCAGACTCTGCAGAATTGCAATTACGTCGCGCGCCGACGAACCGATGGCGGTCAGCGCCTTCACTAAGTCGTCCACAGTGGCGCCCTGCTTGAGCTGTATTCCCTTGGCCGGCTCTTCCTTGGTTGCCACCGTAGTCTTTGGCACCACTGTTGCCTCGGTGCCTTGAGTGAAGGGGGACGGCTGTGAAACCTCATAGCTCGTCTGTACTTCCACCGACAGAGAACCATGCAGAATTGCGATCGGCCGGATACGGATGTCGCGGCCGGCTGCAATTGTGCCAGTACGTTCGTTGATGACAATGCGCTGCGGACGGTCTGCCTCAAGCGTCAGCGATTCAATTTGGGCGACGAATTCGACACCCCGGTTGGCCCAATCCGTAGGCCTTGTGACAACCACAACACCGGCGCTTTCACAGCGGGCCGTTTCGGCGCCAAACTTTTGGTTGATAACAGCGGCCAGCCGCGCCGCCGTGGTGAAGTCGGCCTGGCGAAGCTGCATGCGCAGTGTACTGGATGGAATCACGGAAGGAGCGGCGCGCTCGACAATAGCCCCTGCGGGTATACGTCCGGCCGTGGGGTGATTCACGGTGGTGGAGTTGCCTCCGCCACCGCGTCCCGCGACGAAGCCCCCGGTAACAACCGAACCCTGAGCGGCGGCGTAGACGTCACCCGTGGCAGCCTTTAATGCGGTCAGCACCAGCAGCCCACCCTGTAGGTTCGTGGCGTCACCGACGGCAGCCACTTCCACGTCAATCCGCGTCCCGGGCTGTGCAAAAGGTGGAAGGTTTGCCGTGACAATCACCGCCGCAGTATTCCGAACTTGTATGGACGTGGCCGTCACCTGCACGCCCATACGCTCCAGAAGGTTGACGAGCGTTTGTGCGGAGAACACGGTCTGACGCTTGTCGCCTGTTCCATTCAGACCAACCACTACGCCGTAACCGAGCAACTGATTCTCGCGCACACCTTCAACCGCGGCAATTTCCTTGACTCGCACCGCGCCAGAAGCGAGCATGCCAGTCGCGAGAACGAGAATCAGACTTCGCATCAGCATGGCTCAAAAGGGTAGGATGCCCATCAACAGACGATACAGAAAATTGGGCCGGCGAATTGAATCGTTCACTACTCCCTTTCCGTTGACGCGAATTTCGAGCTCGGCAAGGCGATTGCTGGCCACACTATTGGAGGCGCTCAGATCCGTCGGCCGCACCAAGCCACGGATTGAGACGCTTTGATTTTCGGAGTTGATGGTCAGGTTCTTGACCCCCTCCACCACTAACGTGCCGTTGCTCAGCACATGCGTAACTCGCGCCGATACAGTGGTTTCGAGCGTTGTCTCGCGCGTCGTCTCGCCCGATCCGTCCAGCGAGTGGCTACTGTCGGCTCCAGCCAGATTAGCCAGCGGGCCGGCCGCACGCGTCACGCCGCCAAGCTTCGAAACCGATGCACTGATGCTCGATTTGCGTGATGTCGACGTGGTGCCCTTGGAGACGGCCGATGCTCTGTCGGCCACAACAATGGTGACGATGTCGTTCACCTGGAAAGCACGCTGATCCCGCGCCAGGTCGCCGAAGCGTCCGCCCGGATCGTATAGCGAACCGGGAGACAGAGACTTAGGCTTAGCCCCGGCTTCAGCTTCGAGGATCAGACGATCGAGCGTCGAGAGCTTCTGTTCCATTTTTCCTTTGGGCGGACGTGCCGCCAGTCCCAGTGAGGCTACGAGTTGCAGTGCGAGCGCGAGTCGAAGATGCGGCTGAATCATGGCTGGAGGACTCTAAATCGAGAACGGCGCTTCCGCGGCCGTCGACAATCGCCTTAAAGCGTTTTTTGTTTTGCAGGTTGATGACGAGAATGGACTCGCCACGCCGGCCCGAACTGGCTGCCTGCGCATCGAAATCCAGCTTGGCCGCGCCGGAGTGGACGTGCACGCGAACGGCGTCTCCCGCCAACACCTCGCGCGGCTCGGCGGCCAACGAAGACTCCAGTGGCGAGCCGGCCGGCACGGCGCGGCGCAGTTCGCGCCCGATCAGCAGCGTCGCATCCGAAACGGGCTCAGCCGCGAAGATCGACTCACGGCGCGTCTGGCGCACCAAGTCCGCCGCCTCGATCACTTTGCCCTGTGGCAGATCACGCGCAGCGTAAAAGCCCTCCCGCTGGACGGCAATGCGTACGGCCGCCCAGAATGGAACACTACGGCGCTCGTCATAGAACACGCGGCCACGCCAGGTAAGGCGCGAATTAGGCGACGGCGCGGCCGGCCGCACCAGGTCACGCAAGCTAAACACCAAGCGCCCGGTTGGCATTGGCATGTGGCAGAAGTCGGTCAGTTCGATCGTCGCACCAGGCGGCAGGACCTTTTCAAGAACGGCACGCAGCTCCGGCTCGCTCACTTGGCGTGTAGGACGCTCAACGCACAGATCGTCAAGCGGTCCCGGATCCACGCCGGCGTGCAGCGCAATCCGGCGCAGCTCAACACCTCGTAACCGGCGTCGCAACCCGGGCATCGGCGCATAGCCGAAGAACGTATCGGCCGGCACGGCCGCCAAAGCTGGCACCGCTGCTGCCAAGTGCGAGGCGACAACACGCGACGCGTCGACGGCAACGCAGCCTTCGCCGGCGGTGAGGGGAAAGGCGAGCACCAGAAATGCAAAAACGCGGATCATCGCTTAACGGGTCATGTTATTGACTTGCTGATACATCTCATCAGCGGCCTTAACCACTTTGGAATTCGCTTCGTAGGCGCGCTGGCTGACGATCAGGTTGACGAATTCGGTGACAATGCTGACATTTGACTGTTCCAGGTAGCCTTGCAGTATCGTGCCCAGTCCTTCCTGTCCGCCAGGGGTTCCGACGGTGGCCTCTCCACTGGCGTTTGTGGCGGCATACAGGCTGCTGCCCAGGCTGTTCAGGCCAGCCGGGTTGGTGAAGTTGGCAAGCTGAATCTGTCCGGCCAACTGGGTCGAGGTTTGTCCCGTGAGCGTATAGCTGACCGTGCCGTCAGTGGCAATGCTCACGGACTGGGCTTCGGCCGGAATGGTAATGGAGGGCTCAATCGGATCACCATCCGATGTCACCAAGTTGCCGTCCCGATCCAGCGTCAACTGCCCATTGCGTGTGTACGCTATCTCACCCGAAGACCGGCGCACCTGAAAGAAACCGTTACCCTGGATGGCCAGATCAAACTTGTTGCCCGTGGACGAGAGGCTGCCCTGAGCAAAGCTCACGCCATTCGATGAAACGCGCGTGCCAAGGCCAATTTGCAGTCCCGTGGGCACAGTCGTTTGCGTGCTGGCGGCCGAACCCGGCTGCGTGATGGTCTGATAAAGCAGGTCCTGGAACTGGGCTGACCGGGCTTTGTAGCCGACGGTGCTGGCGTTGGCAAGGTTATGCGAAATGTTTTCGACGTTAGTCTGCTGGGCATCCATGCCGCTGGCGGCACTGTAAAGAGCACGAATCATACGATGAGCCTTTCCGGTCTAAGAACGGTCATACCTTGGCAACCTCTTCAACAGCCTTGCGGCTCATGTCAGAGCCGAGTTGAATCGCCTTCTGCAACGCCTCAAACTGACGTAGTACTCCTACCAGACGCACGGCGGATTCTGAAACTGAGTAATTTGAATTCTCGATCTGCCCTTGACGCACGGTCGCGGTCGAGGCGGTCAGCTTGGACTGGTCACGGGTATCGAGCGAGAAGTAGACGCCTTCGCGCTTGGGCGGCTGGACGGTGGCATCCAGATTGGCGAGTTTCAATCGGCCAAGCGGATTGCCGTCCTGGCTGACCGTACCGTCGGTATCCACTGAAAACGGCCTCTGCGGATCGACGCGGATGCGGCGCGGCTCCACCGTGGCAAACTCGTAACCGTCAGCTGTCGTGAGCTTGCCGTCCGATGTCACCTTAATAGTGCCTGTGCGCGTGAGTAGCGCCGAACTTGGACCGTCGACAACGAAGAAGCCGCTGCCGTCCAGCGCCAGATCAGTGGACAACCCAGTTGATTTGAGTTGCCCTTGCGAAAAATCCGTCCGGTGAGTCTCAATCCATGGAGTTGTCGCCTGGGACAGTCCAGTCCCGTCTTCACTGGCGCCTTGGCTCTCCTCGCCGAGATACAGGGTGTAGGCCTCATGATCAGCCTTGAAGCCGGGGGTTGAGCTATTGGCGATGTTATTGGCCAACAGATCGAGCGCTTCCAAACGGGAGCGCAGTCCAGCAGCGGCTGTGGTAGTGAGAGGATCCATCAAGCCTCGCCAAATCAAAATGCAATTGGAGGGCCAGCCCAAAAAGCACAAAGAATCAGCGGGAACGGCCGATAAGAGTCCAAAGTGAAACAGTTGCGGGCTCGGCGCGCGTGCCAATTCGGAATCGGTGCACAGCGATAAAGCCGCCCGCCGCGCTCATCCTCTTGAAGACTCAATGCAGTGGCCGGTTGGAAGGCCGGTTGCTGAAGAAGTGGCGTGACCAACGCCGCCTGTCTTCCGGGCTCCATCACGGATGTGCTTAGCGCGCTCGCTGCTCGCGGGTGCGATAGCAGCGTGCCGTCCTTGGCCGGCACCCCGGTTGACGTTGTCTTTCAGGACCTATTGGGCCTTGGGTTACAGCAACTCGATGACGCGGCTCTATCAGAGCCCGCGGTTCCGCTCTCTGCTACCGGCGTGACAGAAGAGGCCATCGAGCCGGGCGAAACGCCGGAGGCTCAACTGGTGCGCGTATTGACCGGGACCGTGAAAGAGGTGGTCAGCCAGTTGGCAGAGGTTTCGACCGATTCTTCCACAGCCGAGGACGAAGACGAGCCAATAAGTGACGACAAGGACCGTCCGGCAATTCCTACGCAGTCTGACGAGGCTCTTATCGTAGCCTTGCCTGTGCAGACGACGGTCCAACGCGAGGCCGTTTTCACGTTGAGCGTGCCGCCGTCCGGCGCATCCACGGAGATTGCCGTGGTGCAGAACACCAGCGCAGGTCAGGACAACGCAACGCCTTGCGCTGGATCAAATAGCGGCTCAACACCGGTTGAACCGATCATGACAACCCCACAGCACGCCACGCAGAAGCCAGCGGTAACCGCCGGCGAGGCTCCCGTTGCGGTAACCGGGTGGATTGAACCAACGACTGCGGCCCACGTTGAGGCAGACGCTCGCACCAGTGCAGACACTGGTGAAGTTACTGTCGAACACCCGGCGCACGTACAAACGACGGAGGCGCCGTCCGTGACATCCGCCGGGGTGGTGGCAGAGCCGTCCAAGGCTGACACGCGCGGATCGCAGCCACAACCCCAAGCCGCCTCGACGGCTATCGCCGAAGACGAAGAGGCGCCAGCGGTTGCTCCAGCCACACCCGAACGGGAAACGGAGACAGCAGCGCAGGAACAGAGTGAAACCGGCCAGAACGCCTCAAGCGGGCGGGAATCACAGCGCAAGTCGCCGCCGGATGCCCACGAACCGGCACGTCATACGCCCACTCCCACTGGCACCGTGGTATCTACTGCTGAACCGTTGCGTTCAAGCACAGGCCCATCGACGTCCGGAACGGCTTCGAAATCCGATTCGACGGCAGCCACTCCGACAACCAACATTCCAGAACCCGCCACTGCAACGGGCACGGTGAAGGATTTGGCGGTGAAGGTGGAGACACCGGGCGGTGGCGAGGTACGCCTCCAGTTTGCCGAGTCGCGCGGCGCAGTGAACCTCACGCTACGCACGGCCGACGAGAGTTTGGCAACTGCGCTCAAGAGTGATCTGCCGCAGTTGGGAGCACGTCTGCAAGCTGTTGGCTGGCGCAGTGACCTTCAGGCAGCCGCCAGCGGTTCAACACCGGAGTTAACACGTGGTTCGGACACTACCGCCGCCGGCGAGCGCAGCGCCAGCACTCGCTGGCAAGTCGAAACGGCACTACGTACTGACGAAGCCGGCATGCAATTTGGAGCGGGGGGAGACGGCGGCCGCGCTGCTAGCGATGCCGCCGAGCAAGAAGACGATTTCCTGACGCTGACCGCACTGAGACGACTGTCCGGTTTGAGAGACACATTATGAGCACCACTTCCGCAACCTCATCCACCAAGATGACCGACATCAGTGAGCTGATTGCCGAAAGCTCATCAACCGACAAGACCACCGCAACCACCAGCGACCTATCTAGCAAAGACACGTTTCTGACGCTGCTGGTGGCACAACTGAAGAACCAGAATCCGCTCGATCCGGCTGACGGTACTGAGTTTGTTACTCAGTTGGCGCAGTTCACTACGCTCGAGCAAACCACCAGCATCAATGACAATCTGCAGACGATCACCGATTTGTTCACCAGCACCAGTAGCAGCAGCAGTAGCGATAGCAGCACCACCACCGAGCCGTAAGGCAGAAAGACATAAGGCACAGCCATGTTCACATCCTTTTCAACTGCACTTAGCGCGCTGAGCGCGCACACCACGGCGATTGACGTGATTGGCAACAATCTGGCCAACCTGAATACGCCCGGCTACAAGGCAAGCGTGGTAGTGTTTTCCGACCTCGTCACACAGTCGCTGGGCGCCGGCTTAGGGGAGACACAGGTCGGTTTTGGCGTCGCCACGCCCACCACTATTCGACAGTTCACTCAGGGGGCGATTGAGTCGAGTTCTGGCTCACTGGATGTCGCCATCCAGGGTGACGGTTTTCTGATTGTGAAGGACCCCAACAGCGGCGCCACTCTATACACGCGCGGCGGCAACCTTCAGGTAAACAGCGACGGCGAGTTAGTCACTTCCACGGGCTATGTGCTGCAAGGATGGAACGAAGCCGGAGGAGTGTTGGACACCAACGCTCCAACGACGAACGTTGTCATCCCCGTTGGCTCGCTCCGCGCACCCACTGCCACCACGGCTCTTTCGTTCGACATGAACCTGGATGCATCCGCCGAAGAAGGCGACACATTCTCCACGCCAATTTCCATCTACGATTCGCTCGGAGTCTCTCATACTGTAACGGCCACCTTCACGAAGACGGCAAACCAGGGCGAGTGGGACTACTCCGTCAGCATCCCCGGTTCCGATACCACCAGCGGCACCGTCACGCCAGCGACCGGCACGCTGCAATTTGACGAGTACGGAAAACTGTCGTCGCCAACGTCTACAGATACCGCACCGGAACTCACCATTAGCGACCTGAGCGACGGCGCTGCCACACTGAGCATCACGTGGAACATCTTCAATGGAAGTGACCCACGCATCACACAATCGTCCGCAGAATCGGCTGTTTCGGCCAACACGCAGAACGGCTCGGCCGCGGCCCAGTTGACCAAAGTCGGCATCGGCGATGGCGGCACGATTTTGGCCCAGTATTCGAACGGCGAGCAAGTGGTGGTGGGCCAACTGGCCATGGCGACAATCCGCAATCCGGAGTCGTTGATCGCGGCCGGAAGCAATAACTACATGCTCAGCTCGCGGACTGCGCTGCCAGCCGTTGGGCTGCCGGATACGGGCGGGCGCGGCGAGATCCTGGGTGGTTCAGTGGAGTACTCCACCGTAGATATCGCCACCGAGTTCACCAACCTGATCGTCTATCAGCGTGGCTACCAGGCCAACTCCAAAGTGATCACCACGGTGGATGAAATCAGTCAGGACACCATCAACCTGAAACGCTAACCAGCCGGTGAAGAGATAGCCCCAAGGTGACCACCGTTGAACAAATCGGGTTGATGGCCGACATCCCGCTGGATGTTTCAGTCGAACTCGCGCGCAGGGTAATGAGCCTGCGGGAGATTCTCGGCCTGGAGGTCGGCAGCGTCATCCGCATGCCGCGCTCCGCCGGCGAGAACATCGACATCCTGATTGGCGACGCGTTGGTGGGCTTCGGCGAAATCGTGATTATCGAGGACACGATGGGCGTTCGTATCACCGACTTCAACGTGGAGGAGTAGGCACAGTGCCTTTGTTCGATCAGATCATGGCCGTTGTGTTCGTACTCGGGTTGGCCCTGGCGGCGCTGTGGCTGGCCCGGCGCCGCGGCTTGCCTGGACTCGGCATTATCGGACATAAGAACCGGCCCGCGGCGCAGGTCTCCATCATCGAACGCGTTCCGCTGACAGGGCAGCACACGCTCCATCTTGTGCGCGTTGGTGGCGACACTCTGCTGGTGGCAACGTTTCCTGGCGGCATACAGTTTGCGCCGCGTCAGGCTGGTTTCATGCAGGTCTTCCATGAAGTGAACTCAGGGGAACAGCCGCAATGAAACGTGCCGTCATATTGCTTTTGGCGGGCAGTTCGCTCCGGGCGGCACCGCAAGCAAACCTTTTCGGCGTAGCGCTCAATCAGGGCACCCGTGCCGGCGATGCGCTCGGCGTTCCTCTGCAAATCATACTGCTGCTCACCGCGCTAACCGTACTGCCCGCACTGTTGGTGTCGTTGACCCCCTTTTTACGTATCAGCCTGGTGCTGCACTTCCTGCGCCAGGCGCTCGGCACGCAGACAGCGCCATCTAATCAGGTGCTGCTGGGCCTTTCGCTCTTCCTCTCGCTGCTTATTATGCAGCCGGTGATCCAGGAGTCGTATCACAAGGCTTGGGAACCACTCGAAAAGGGTGACATCAGCCGCGCCGAGGCATGGGAACAGGGCACGCGGCCGGTGAAAGATTTCTTGCTCCGTTTTGCTCGCGAAAAAGACATCGCCCTGATGGTCGAAATCACGAAAACGCCCGCACCGCGCCAACCGCGCGACCTGGGGCTAAACGTGCTGGCGCCGGCATACGTCTTGTCGGAGCTGAAGACCGGCTTCCAGATTGGCGCCGTGCTCTACCTGCCTTTCCTGATCATTGACGTCGTTGTCGCTTCCATCACGCTCTCCATTGGCATGGTCCAACTGCCGCCGGTGATGGTGTCGGCGCCGTTCAAGATCCTGCTGTTCGTGCTGGTGGACGGCTGGAACCTCGTGGTCGGTTCATTGATGCGGAGCTTCGGATGAGGAGGTCGGTATGAACGCGCAGATGGTTGTGGATCTATTCCGCGGCATGTTGATGACAGCCTTCTGGCTGGCGCTGCCGCTGCTGGCCATAGGCTTTGTGGCCGGCATCGTGATCAGCCTATTGCAGATTGTCACTTCGGTGCAGGATCCGGCTTTCGGTGCCGTTCCGCGTCTGATGGCCTTTCTGGCCGGCATGGTGCTGCTGCTGCCATGGATGATGATGCGGCTATGTACTTACACGGAGCAACTCCTGGGCAACCTGGGACGATATGCGCGCTGAGCTGCAATTTGACAATTCGACGCTGGCCGCTTTCTTGCTTCTGCTGGCGCGGCTCGGGGGCATGCTCGTCTTGGTCCCGGTTCCGGGCGCGCGCAACGTGGCCGACATGACTCGCGTGGCATTGGTGCTGACGCTGACGGTCGCGTTGCTGCCGGTGGCTCCGCGTCCGCATGTTGAGACCCTCACTATCGGCTGGATGCTCACCATGCTAGCTGGGGAAGCATTGCTTGGGCTGGGCGTGGGACTGCTGGTGGGGTTTCTCTCCGAAGCACTGATCTTTGGGGTACAAGCGATTGTCCTACAGGCCGGCTTCTCTTACTCCTCCGCAATCGATCCGAACAGTCAGGCCGACAGCACAGTGATGCAGATCCTGGCTCAGTTGATGGCGAACCTGTTGTTCTTCGCGGCTGGGTTGGACGCCGTCGTACTGCGTGCTTTTGCACGCAGTCTGGTAGTGGCGCCACCCGGCGGACCAGCGCTCGGCTGGACGCAGGCCGTATCGGTGGTGACATTCGGAGCAGCAATGCTCGAATTAGGACTCCGCCTGTCGCTTCCCATCGCGGGCCTGTTGCTGCTCACCGATTTCACGCTGGCGCTGGTTGGCCGCCTCCAGACACAGCTTCAACTGCTCTCGTTGGCCTTCCCGGTAAAGATGCTCGGCACGTTGGCCGCGCTGGCCGCGTTGGCGCCGATGATGGCCTGGATTTTCCGTGCCGGTGCGGCGCGTCTGGACGGGGCGCTGGGCGCCTATTTGCGGTAAAACGATGTCGGATAAAGACCAGCGTACTGAGCAACCCACGCAGCAACGGCTGAAAAAAGCCCGTGAAGAGGGCCGCTTTGCGGTCAGCAAGGAGCTCGTCGCGGCCGTCCAATTCGCCGTCTTCGCCTCATTGCTCACCGGCATGGCGGGGGCATGGTGGCCGTCCACCCGTGCTACGGCCCGCGAGTTGCTTTTGTCGGCCTTCCGCCTGGAGTTGAACCCCGTTTCGGTCCAATCCGTCGTCGTCCAGTACATCGTGCCACTCGGCGTAGTGCTTGGCATTAGCGGAATGTTGATGATGGGAGCTTCGCTACTCACTCAACTGGCGGTCACCGGCTTCGGGCTGGCCTCGTCGCGCCTGTCTCCCGACATCACGCGGCTCAATCCTGTTTCCAATCTGCGTGAGTTGCCTCGCCGCAACCGGGGCGCGTTTCTAGAGGCCTCGGTAATGCTGCCCGTCATGCTAGCGGTAAGTTGGGCGGTGATCAGCGGACGCTTGGACGAGTTTCTACGCCTGCCGCTGTCCGGCATCGAGAATTCGGTAAGAGTGCTCGGCGGCGCGTTTTCGGAACTGCTCTGGAAAGCGACCGTAGTGTTCTTGGCTTGGGGCGCATTCGACCTGTTCCGCCAGAAGCAGCGCTATACGAAGGATCTCCGTATGACCAAGCAGGAGATCCGCGAGGAGTTCAAACAGAACGAGGGCAGCCCCGAAATCAAAGCTAAAATCCGCCGGCTGCGCCGTGAACTGCTACGCCGCCGCATGATGTCTGAAGTTCCTTCGGCGACTGCTGTCATCGTCAACCCGACGCACTTCGCCGTGGCGCTGCGCTACAACATGCAGACCATGCCCGCGCCGAAGGTGGTGGCCAAGGGCAAGAACTACCTGGCGCTGCGCATTCGCCAGAAGGCCCTCGATCACCAGGTGCCTGTGATTGAGAATCCGCCGCTCGCGCAGGCGCTCTACAAGAACGTTGAGGTTGGCCAGGACATTCCCGCCGCGCTCTATCGCGCTGTGGCCGAAGTGCTCGCCTATGTCTTCCGCATGATGAACGGTAACGGAGGTAAGCGATGACCGCTCCGATGGCACCCGCTCCTGCCGGCGCTCTGGCCGCTGCACCCGGCGCTGGCGCCAGTCCGCGCGGTCCGCGTCACACAGCCACCGCTTCTGCCGTATCACCCGGCGGCCTGGACTGGCGCAGTCTGGCCCGCGCCGAAATTGCCGTGCCGGTGGCCGTGCTCGGCATCCTGATGGCGATGGTGACGCCGCTTCCAACATTCATGTTGGACGTGCTGATCAGTGCCAACATCACACTCTCCACCGTAGTGTTACTGGTTTCGATGTACATCCGCCGGCCAGCCGATTTCAGTGTTTTCCCCACTACGCTGCTGCTGATGACTCTGTTCCGTCTGGCGCTGAACGTCAGCAGTTCGCGCCTGATCCTGCTGAACGGAGCCAAAGGTACATCGGCCGCTGGTGAGGTCATTGAGTCGTTCGGAAACTTCGTCGTCGGCGGCAATTTTGTCATCGGCGTGGTGGTCTTCTTGGTGCTGATCGCCATCCAATACGTCGTCATCAACCACGGCGCAGTGCGCATCTCAGAAGTCACAGCCCGCTTCACCCTGGACGCTCTGCCCGGGAAGCAGATGTCGATCGACGCCGATTTGAACGCAGGGTTGATTAATGAGTCCGAGGCCAAAACGCGCCGTAAGATGCTGTCGGCTGAAGCCGAATTCTATGGAGCCATGGACGGCGCCACGCGCTTCACACAGCGCGATGCCGTGGCCAGTATCCTGATCACTGCCATTAACATCGTGGCAGGCTTCCTGATCGGCGTGCTGCAACACGGCATGGAGCTCACGCAGGCGCTCTCCACTTACACCGTGCTGACCATCGGCGACGGCCTGGTGACAGTGATTCCAGCGCTGATGATCTCGATCTCCGGTGGCCTGATTGTGACGCGCGCCAGTTCGGAGCGCGAGATGGGCGAGGATTTCCGCCGCCAGGTATTCGGCATCTATCAGCCGTTGTTGCTGGCTTCTGGCGCGTTACTGGCAATGGCTGTTGTCCCGGGCCTGCCGAAGATCCCGTTCCTGGTGCTGGGCGGCAGCGTAGGTTATGCCGGCTATCGTCTGCGCGTCAAGACAAAGAAGGCGGCTGTGGCGGCAGCGCCAGCCGCCGCGGCGCCACAACGTGAAAACCTGGAGGCGCTACTGCGCGTGGAGCCTCTTTCCGTAGAGGTCGGCCTCGGATTGGTGAAGCTGGTCGAAGGCGCTGAAAACTCTCCGCTGTTGCGCCGCATCGCTGGCATACGCCGCCAGCTTGCCGCCGACCTTGGCTACATACTTCCGCCCGTGCGCGTCACCGACAACCTCTCGCTCAAAGTGCGCGAGTACGTCGTGCAACTGAAAGGCGCTGAGGTGGCGCGATTTGAATTACCCCCAGGTTGTGACTTGGCCATCCCACCGGCTGGCTCCACACCGCCATTGCACGGCACCCCGACGCGAGACCCCGCCTTTGGTATCGCTGCTTTGTGGATCACTTCGGACCAGGCAGAGCGGGCACGCGCAGCCGGCTGCACGGTAGTGGACCCGGTCAGCGTACTTGGCACGCACCTGTCTGAACTGGCCCGGCGTCACGCGCATGAGATCTTCTCCCGGCAGGACACCAAAAAGGTGGTGGACCGCGTCACCGAAGAAAGCCCGAAGGTGGTGGAGGATCTGGTGCCAAAGCTGATCCCGATGGCGACCGTCCATAAGGTACTTCAGAATCTGCTTCGCGAGCGAGTGCCGATCAAGGATGCCACCACCATCTTGGAGGCGCTCAGCGAGGGCGCGGCAATCACGCGCAATCCTCTATTGCTGACCGAATACGTGCGCCAGGCGATGCGGCGCACGATTGTCCGGCCGCTGCTCAACGCGAACGGCGAGCTGCCGGTTCACTTTCTCGATACGGCGCTGGAGCGCGCCGTCGAACAGGCCGTCGAGCACGGTGAAAACACGTCACACCTGAATCTCGCTCCGCAAAAAGTCAGCGAACTGCTCGACGCGGCGCGCAGCGCGGCGAATCAGGGCCAGGGAAGCTGGACGTTGCTGACTAGTTCAGTGGCGCGCTCGTTCGTGCGCCAGTTGCTCGAGGCCAACCATCCACAGGTCGCCGTGATTTCCCACGGCGAAGTACCGCCGGCGACCCGTGTTGTGTCGCTGGGCGTGTTGAAAGGGGCTCAGAAGTGACAAAGAAGATCTACTACGCCAACACGGTGGAATCGGCGTTGGCCTTGGCCCGGCGCGAATACGGCGACGACACCCTGTTCATCGACGCCGGTCCCGCTCGCGCCGAAGAACGCCACCTGGGCGCCCATCGCGTGGTGGTTGGCGTACCCGATGAACCGGAAGGCGATGCACAGCCGGCAGTGGCCGTGCCGTCGATCGCTGCTTCAGGTGCAGCCGTGGCCTCACTGGGCGCGGAACTAGCGCGGTTGTCAACAGTGGTATCGCAGCTTGCGGCGGGTATGTATGCCACGCAGTGCGCGCCGGAGCTGGGCGCCGTGGCAGGCTCGCTGGCCTCGGCCGACCTACCGGCCGAGTTGTCGCGAACGCTGCTCGATCGTGTCGAGCGCCGGCTGAAGTTGCGCGAGCGCGACCAGCCCGCCCCCGCCGGACAGGTTCGCCAGGCGTTGTCAGATGAATTGGAGGCGCGTCTGCAGGTAGATGCCCGGCTTGGCCAAGCAGGGGCGTCCAGGCAGGTGGTGGCATTCGTCGGACCAGCCGGAGCCGGCAAGACCACTACGCTGGTCAAGTTGGCTATGCGCGCCGGCATCACCGCGCGCCGGCCCACCGTGATCCTGAGTACCGATTCGCACCGCGTCGCCGCGGCCGACCAGTTGCGCTCCTACGCCGCGATTCTGGGCTTGCCGTTTGCACTGGCTGAAACACCCGGCGCGCTGGCACGTGCGCTGCAGGAGTACCGCCAGAAGGAACTCGTGTTGGTGGATTCGCCGGGCTTCGGTCCGCGCGAAACAGAATGTGCGGACGAATGGGCGCGCCTGTTGTCCGCGCAACCGGAGCTTGAGGTGCAACTAGTGCT
Organism: uncultured Candidatus Solibacter sp.; assembly: GCA_964478395.1. GTDB lineage: Bacteria > Acidobacteriota > Terriglobia > Bryobacterales > Bryobacteraceae > Paludibaculum. Next base: position 26,669 of record CAYZIX010000017.1, on the reverse strand, counting down.
GCCGGCTACCACGCGCTCCACGGATCTACTGGCAGCGCTGCGCTGGTGGAGCCGGTTTCACCCGTCGCGGCTGATCTTCACCCGGCTAGACGAGACGGCCTGTGGCGGAGCGGCGCTGGCCGTGTCGTTAACCGCTGGCTTGCCGGTCTCATTCTTGTGTGCCGGGCAGCGGATCCCGGAAGACGTCGAGCCGGCCACTAAGGCCGGGCTCGTCAACTTATTGCTGGGAGGCCCCCTGGCGGCCGGCGTAGCGGCCTGACCGGGTGCCCGGAGCGACAGGGGGAATGTGATGAATCCTTATCAGACGGCTGCAACCGCACTTAGCGCCGAGGAGCGTGAAAGATTGATCCTGGAACATCTGCCCCAGGTTCGCCTCATCGCCCGGCGCATTCACGAACGGCTCCCCGAAAGCGTCAATCTCGAGGACCTGGTCTCCACCGGAGTTGTGGGGCTCATTTCGGCGATCGACCGTTTCGATCCTACTCACAACGTCAAACTTAAAACGTATGCCGAGTACAAAATCCGCGGCGCGATTCTGGACAGCCTGCGTGGCCTGGATTGGGCGCCACGCCAGCAGCGCCGCCGCAGTAAACAGATTGAGCGGGCTGTTTCGACACTCGAACAACGCCTCACGCGCGCTCCGAGTGAAGATGAGATCGCCGTCGAACTCGGCGTCACGCTGGAGGAATACCACGACTGGCTGGTCGAGATCCGCGGGCTGAACGTCGGCAGTCTTGAGAGCCACCCCGCGGAAGACGAGGGCCACGACCTGTTGCGTTTCGTCGCCGACAAGCAGGAAGAGTGGCCCAGTCACGTACTCGAAAAACGAGAGTTACAGAAGGTTCTGGCGCAGGCCATCTCGCGAATGCCCTACATTGAGCGCACGGTGCTTGGCCTTTACTACCAGGAAGAGATGACTCTGCGTGAAATCGCGCGTGTCGTCAAGCTGCACGAGTCGCGTGTTTCGCAGTTAAAGACCCAGGCTATTGTCCGGCTGCGCTCTTTCATGCGCAAGAAGTGGCCGACCGAACGCGGCCGGTAGGATGTGGAGGCTACTATGTTCGAAGCGACAACATGGCTAGCGCAGGAGTGGGCAGACCGTCTTGGCCCGGCCGTCAGCGCAATGAGTGGCACGCCGGCCCAGGCTCATTTGGAGCCGGAGCCAGCGGCGCGTGAAATGGCCGGAGCGCTGATCTGGCGTCAGGCGGTGGACGTCACGCCGGATGCGGCCATCTGGGTGGAGCTTAGCGCCGAGGTGTGGCGAGCCGTCGGCCAGCGTGTGCTGGTATCCGCAGGACTCGAGGACGCCGAGGAGTCCGACGTGCGCAGCACCTTTGTCGAGGTGCTGCAACAGTCGCTGGCGCAGTTGTCTGCTCCGCTCGGTGCTCGTTTGCAGCGCGAGGTTTCGGTAAGCGGCGGGGAGGTGGCCGAAACCGCCCCGGAACACCTGGAGTGGCGCTCGGTTGAGGTAGAGCTGGATGGCGCCAGGCTGGGCCGCGCCTGGCTGGCTGCCGATGCGCACTTGGCCGGATTGCTGGATGGCGCCGCGGATGATCACCCGTCCCAATCGCAAGTTGATGCAGGCCCTGCGCCGTCGGCTTTGCCCAAGGGTTCGCGCACACTCGACCTGCTGATGGAAGTGGAGATGCCCGTGGGCGTCAGCTTCGGCCGTGCCCAAATGCGCCTGAAGGACGCCATTAAGCTCACAACCGGCAGCATTGTCGAGCTGAACCGGTCAATCATCGAGCCGGTTGAGATCATCGTCAATAACTGCGTCATCGCACGGGGCGAGGTGGTGGTAGTGCAGGGCAACTATGGCGTGCGCATCCAACAGATCGTCAGCCGCGAGGAGCGCCTGCGGACATTATTCTAGACACGGCCCTAAAGACCGGCGGCCGCAAAGCCGTTAGAAGGAGAAGTGGATGATTGTGATGACCTGGATACTCAATCCGGTGGTTCAACTGGCCCTCACGGCGGCCGGCATGTTGGCCTGCCTGGCACTCTTTATCGCCGTCAAGCGGGAGAACTGCGAGTTGCGCCGTCGCCTGCGGCTCCAGCAGGAGGAACTCGAAGGACGGGTCGAATCGTTCCGTCACTCCCTGGAGCGGATGATGGAATCGATTGAAACTGCCGAAAACACGCCAGCCCCCGCTGCGCCCGCCATCGCGCCCGGAATTTCGATGAATCTCAACAAGCGCAGCCAGGCATTACGAATGTACCGCCGCGGCGAGCCCACAGAGCGCATCGCCGCGGCGCTACAGTTGTCACGTAACGAAGTGGATCTGATCCTCAAGGTCCACCGCACGGTGGTCGAGCAGGCCTAGAAGCGCGGTTCGCTGACAAACCGGCTGCGCGGCCGTGACGGTGCGGCCGAACTTTCCTCTTCGAGCGTCACGGTCAGTGTCATTTCACGTTTCTCACGCGATAGCAGAACGGGAACGGATTTCTTTGAGGCGCCACGCGCGGTACGCAGTACGGAGGTCACATCGCGCGGCGCGGTCACCTTCGCCTCATCCACCTTTAGAAGCACATCGCCGGCGCGAATACCGGCCTTTTCCGCGGGCGATCCTTTGGCGACAGAACGCACCAATACGCCTTCCTTGGCGCCAAAATAGTTGCTGAGCTGCGAGTCGCTCAACGCCTCGGCCTCGACGCCAAGCATCGGGCTGCGCCAGCTCATCATCGCCTTCGGGATGTCGGGCATCGCCGGCATGTCGAAGCCGCCCCTGAAGTCCGGCATCACGATGTGTGTGCCGGCGTTTCTCTTCCGCGTGGCCAAGGTGGCGCCAAGCACCTGGGTTGAGCCGTTGCGGCTCACAGTCAGCTTGATGACGCGTCCAGACGGTGTTTCACGCACCAAACGAACAAACTGTTCAGTGCCTTCTACGCGCTGGCCGTTGTACTCCAGCACTACGTCGCCCACCTTCAATCCGGCTTTCGACGCAGGGCTTTCATCTTCGACACGCGTGATCTCCACGCCGTACTCTTCCTTCAGCCTGAGCGCCCGGGCACGTTCGCTGTCCACCTCGCGCACGCCGACGCCGAGGAATGTTCCGCCGGAAATTTGAATCACCTTGGCCGCGATTTCAGGCGGCTCCGGAGGATCGGGCGCGGCGGGCGGATCCGCCCAGCCGGACTGGGCTGACAGCAGGGCCGGCGCGCAGGCGATGGCGGCATAACGGACCACCGCAAGGAGACTATTCCAAGTGAGTTTCATCGTTTCATTTACCTTTCCGATCACCGCCGGGCGGCGCGCCGGTATGCCGCCCAGACGATGTTATTTCCGACGTTTCACATAGACGGTGCCCTGGGCTGCCGAGAGCGTCAGCAGCGCCCCGCCACCATTCAGCCGTCCTACAACCACCATGGGCGCTCGAACACCGAATGCTGCGGGCGGGCGGATTTCAGGAAACTCCGAAACGATCCGGCTCCACATACCAGAACCTTCGACAAGCGCCCTCACCGTCACTGCCAGTTTAGACGGCAGAGCCACGCTAACGTCACCACGCGCTGTGGCGAGGTTTGAATCTCCCGCCAGCCGTTGTCCGTCCAGCGTGGCATAAATCTGCCCTGCTCCGGTCGACACTTTCATCGCACCGCTGATGCCGGATAGCCGGATGGTGCCACGTACGGATTCGCAACGCACTCCGCGAGCCTGGCCAATCTCGATGCCGCCACCCAGGCTGCGCGCCGTCACCATGCCGCCGGCGCGTTCTACTTGGATCAACCCGCCGGTGGTCGAAACAGCGACATCGTGCGCCGCTGAGCGGACATGAATGTTCCCGGCCGTCGACGCACGCAATCCCGCGTCGGCCTGGTCAACGTAAATCTCACCGCCAGCCAGCTCAATCACAGCATTGCCCTGCACTCGTCCCAGCCGCACCACACCGCCGCCCGACAGACAGCGCAAGCTGCCCGCGGTGCGCCCGCCCATCACGGCGCCGCCCAAGGTATGAACAGTGACGACGCCCGCCAGTTCATCGAAATCGATGGCGCCGGCCTGGCTGCTCAACCGGATATCCCCGCTCAGAGAGCGCGCCGTCAACGCGCCAGCCAGCGTCTCAAACTCCGCTTGCGTTACCCGGCGCGGTATGGTCAGCGCCAGCTCGCCGTTGCCGCGCACGCGCAGTGTGCAGACGCCGCTGTGGCTTGCCGCTTCGATACGCGGCGGAGCGCCACGGCCCGTGTACTTGTATGCAACATCGGCACGGTCGCCGGAAACCACGTGCAGACGGCCCACGGAGACCACCTGCAGGCGCTTGGCGCCCGGGCAGAACTGCCCGTTCCAGGTGCCGCTTTGCGCGGACACAAGTCCGGCGCTCAATACGAGAATGGCGGACGAAATCCGCATGGCTCAACTTTGAATCAGAATGTGCCGACCGACGCTTTCATCGCGGTCAGCGCCTTTTGGCTGCGTTGCCGGACGTAGCCGTTTTCCTCGCTGCGCATCAGTTCCTGCAACACGCCCGCCACATCCGGCGCATCGCTTTGCACCAGCAGGTCAATCGCCTCGGTGCGCACGCCCGGATTGGCGTCCGTCAGCAGGACATGCGCCAGCGCTTGGCGCGTCTCCGGTTGTCCGGCAAACGGCCGCAACGCTTCAATGGCCTTTAACCGTACGCCGGAATTGGTATCGCGTGTCAGCGCCTCAATCATTGTGCGCCGCACTTCGTCGTCGGATCCGCGCCGGCTCAGCAGGTCAATCGATTCCACGCGCAGCCCCGGATCGGCAGGATCCGACGCCGCGGCCAACAGCAGCCGGCGGATACGCGCATCGTCCAGATCGCCACTCACTTCGCGCTGCCGCACTTCGTCGTAGAGCACTCGCACGTTACCGGCATCTCCGCCGTCCACCAGCCGCACCTTACTCACCGCCGGCGCCGGCTCCTGTGCAACGCCCACTCGCGCCAGCACCGGCGAGTCGGCCGGCACCAAACGCGCCAGACCGAAGCCCAGGCAAAGCATCGCCACCGCGCCCACGGGACGCATCCACAGCGGCGGATTCACCACCCAATGGAACCAGAAATCGCGCCACCCCGACCGCGCCGGCTCAGCCGCAATGCGCTTTGAAAGGTCGTGCCGGCAACGCACCAGCAGGTCGGCCGGCAGTTCCGGCTCGGCGTCGTCCATGAGTGTGCAAAAGCTCTTCAACCGGTCGCGCTCGGCGCGGCACCCGGCGCACGATTGCAGGTGGAGTTCAAGCGCCTCTTCGCGCGCCGCATCCAACTCGCCGTATGTGGCAAGCAGCATTTCCTGGCGGGCGGTTTCGCAGTTCATACGAATTCTCCCAGCGCCTGACGCATCTTCTGCGTGGCGCGGAACAGGCAGTTCTTGGCTGCCTCCTCGGTGGTGCCGAGAGTCTCACCAATCGCTCGCAGCCGCAAGCCCTGGTAGTGGCGCAACTCGAAGACCATCCGCTCCCGGGCCGTCATCGTCTTGAGGGCTTCCGCGATGCGGTCGCGCAGTTCGCTGCTCAACACAGAGCGTTGCGGATCGGCCGCCGCCGCCTGCTCTGGTAACGACTCCAGCCGGTCCACGGGCCCTTCCGGCGTCTCAATTACGTTGGGCTCGGTCTTGCGCACCTTGCGTTTTCGCAGGTGGTCCAAGCAGAGGTTGGTGACAATCCGGTACAGCCAGGTTGAGAACTGGCAGTCGAAGCGAAAGTGCTGTAAGTTCCGGAACACCCGCAGAAACGCCTCTTGGTAAACGTCGTAGGCGTCCTCAGGGCTCCGCAACAGATTCATGGCCAGACGCAGCACGCTCTGGTCGTATTCGCGCACCAGTCGCTCAAACGCGTCCTGGTCGCCGCTTTGCGCGGCGCGGATCGTGGCGGCCTCGTCCATGCCGGGTGTCGACCTGGCGACCCGCTCCAAGCTGGTACTGATCGCCAGTGTAGCTCCACTCTTATCCATATCGTCTGCCGGCTGGGCCTAAGGCCCACCTGTCAGGTCAGACGTTGCGGCGCGGAAAAGGTCTCGCTTTAGTCGGCCAGCTCGACGTCAATGCGCCGGTGCTCGGAATCGAGCGCCGTCACTTTGAAGCGGCGGAACTGTCCGGACCGCAGCACTTCCTTGCTGGCGCCACCGCTTCCGGCGCCGCCTTTCCAACGCGAGGCGAGCAGCGCCGCCAGATCATCCACGTCGGCCGCCGCGGGAGACGAGCTCGCCGTGCCGGCAGCCTCATCCTTGAGTTTGCAGCGCGCGTGAACCCCTTCGCCCAGCTCCACCTTGGCCGCGCCGCCGTGCACTTCCACGACGCGCCCGGTCAGCAGCTCGCCCACCGTGTGTTCAGTCATGAACACATCGGCCGATGTGGGCTCCAACTGCTTCATGCTCAACCGGATGCGCCGCTTTTCGACGTCCACCTCCAGCACCTGGGCCTTCACCACTTGGCCCTGGTTGAGGATATCCTTCGGATGCTGGATCCGCCGTTCGCGCGTAATGTCGCCAACGTGAATCATGCCCTCGATGCCATCGCCCAAATCGACGAAGGCGCCAAACTGAGCCAGATTCACCACCGGCCCTTCCACCACCGTACCGGGCGCGAAGCGTGTCGCGGCCGTGTCCCACGGGTTGCCAAGCGCCTGTTTCAGGCCGAGTGAGATCCGCTTGTCGGCGGGCTTGACGTCGAGGACAACCGCCTCAACCGCGTCGCCCACTTGCAGCACGTCAGCCGGTTTGCGGATGCGCCGGGTCCAGCTCATCTCGGAAAGATGAATCAGCCCGTCGACGCCCGGCGCCAGTTCGACAAATGCGCCGAAGTCGGCAAGCCGCACCACTTTGCCATGCACCCGCTCGCCCACCTTGATTGTTTCTATCGCGGCGGTCCAGGGGTCCGGCGTCAATTGCTTCAGGCCCAGCGAGATTTTGCGGGTCTCGCGGTTGATCTTCAGAATCTTGGCCTGGACGCTTTGGCCAGTCGTCAACACGGATGACGGCTTGTCCACCCGCTGCCAGCTCATGTCGGTGACGTGCAACAGGCCATCGATGCCCTGCGCAATCTCGACAAAGGCGCCAAAATCGGTCAGGCTGCGGACGCGCCCTTCAACAATCTGGCCTTCCTGCAAGCCTTCAAAAACCGCCTGCTTGGCCGCGGCGGACTGCTCTTCGAGCACGCCCCGGCGGTCCACCACCACGTCGGGCCGTTGTGGGTTCTCCACATCCAGCTTCGTGATCCGGCACTCAATCTGCTGCCCCAGCAGTTTGGGCAGTTCCGCCATTTCACGGATGCCGCTGCGCGACGCCGGCAGGAAGGCAAAGACGCCGTCCGCCACCTGGACGCGCAACCCGCCCTTCACCTGTTCGGCCACCACGCCGCTAATCACGTGTTTGCCTTCAAAGGCCGATTGCAGCCCGGTGAAATCCTTGGGCTGCTCCACGTGGATGGTCGATAGCAGGTAGTAGCCGCCTTCCGTGCGCCCGCTGATGTTCACCATCAGCGTCGCGCCGGGCTCAAGGCCAGCGGGCAACCCGGGGGTGTCCGGTTTAAGGATCCCCTCCATCTTTCTGCCAACATCCACCACAATGGCTTCATCGGAGATCGAGACAACGGTGCCTTCCAGCGCCGTGTCCTGACTTTCAGATGCCTGGTGTTCGGCTTCAAACTGTCGCAGCACATCGCCGAACGAGCTTTCCTCGGCCGGCACGGGCGCGTTTTGGACCTCTACGGTCACATCCAAGGGGGTCGGAGAATCAGGGGAACTCATGGACACACTCGCGAGACGCTCCTATTGTGCCACAACACGGGCGCGTGGAGAGAGCGGGCCGGCGTTCGCCGCTCGCGTTAAGATGTGTGCGGTGTCTCTCGTACAGTCCCCATCGCATAGCCCCTGGATGCCGCGCGTCCAGGACTTCGTCTGGCTCCTGCTGTTCTCGTCGCTCGCCTGGGTTAGCCCCACGCGGGGCTCGGCTGAGTTGCAGGTGCTTGCCGCGCTCACTGTGCTGCACATCGCCGCACCGCGTGTTCAGGCGCTTACCACACGCCGTGGCACGCTGGCTGTCATCAGCCTGAAACTATTGCTTGGATTCCTGCTCATCGGCGTCACCGGCGGTATCGCGTCCAGCTACTACCTCATCCTGTTGCTGCCGGTCGTCAACTCCGCCACCACGCTCGGCGCCGGCGGCACGGCGCTGTTTACCGCCCTGGCCTGCGCCGTCTATCTTTTTTTTGTTCCCATCGCCTACAACCTCGGCTACATGCTCGAAGGGCTCTACTTGCGCGAGCTCAGCCTGCGCATCATTTTTCTTCCTGTCGTGGCCTACCTTACCTATGGTCTTGCCGAAGACAACCGCAAGGCCGCGCTACGGGCCCGCGCCGCGGCCGATGATCTGGCCGAGGCCAATCGAAAGTTACTTGAGGCCGAGGCTAGTGTGCGCCGCTCGGAACGCCTGGCTGCGCTAGGCCAGCTCACCGCCGGCCTGGCTCACGAGCTCCGCAACCCGCTTGGCATCATGAAGACCTCGGCCGAAATGCTGATGGAACGCGCCTCCACCGGCGACGACCTCATGCGTGAACTCGCCGGCTACATCTCCAGTGAGGTGGACCGCACCAACTCCCTCATCACCCGCTTCCTTGAGTTCGCTAAGCCCGTCGAGCCGCGCCGCGAACCCACCGACTTGAACGCCTTGGCCGACCGCGCCATCGACTCCCTGCTCCGCCAGTCGCCCGAAGCCCGCCCGATGATCCACAAGAACTACGATCCGGCCTTGCCCATGGTCCAGGCCGATTCCGAAATGCTCGAGCGCGTCATCTTCAACCTTGTCCAGAACGCCGTTCAGGCATCTCCGCCCGAATCCACCGTCACCGTTAAGACCCGCTTCGGCTCCGGCACTGTCGAGTTGGCCGTCATCGACCGCGGCGCCGGCATCAAGCCCGAAAACCGCGAACAGATCTTCAATCCTTTTTTCACCACCAAGCCCAGCGGCGTCGGCCTCGGCCTGGCCATCTGCGCCAAGATCGTCGACGAACACGACGGCCGTATTTCCGTCGAAAGCGAGCCCGGCCGCGGGTCCATCTTCTCAGTCACTTTGCCCGAACCGGCAAAATGACTAATAGTTAATACAGGTAAACTCTACCCTCGGGAACACCCCAGCCACCTGCACCGCGGAAGTTTGTGCGAACAAATTCCCTGGTGGACCGTCTATCCTGATGCGCGAGTGCTCGTGCGGTACACCCGCTCGCAGCTTTGCGGAGGAGCCGAGAGACAAATGAGTTCGTCTGCCACGATCAATGTGATGCCCGAAACCACGGCTTTTCATGCCGCCAGCGCCCTCCCGGCTAAGTTGACGCGAAAAGAGCGCGAGTTGCTGAATGTGCTGATGCAGAACCCTGGCCGCTGTGTGAGCCGTGAAACGTTGCTGAGAACGGTGTGGAAGTATTCCGAAGGCGCACGCACGCGCACTGTGGACGTACACGTCCAGCGGCTGCGCCGTAAGCTGGGTTGCGAGGCGGTCGCCATCAAGACGATTGTTCGTCTGGGCTATTGCTGGTTTCCGGATGCCGAAACCGTCACCCGCCCCGTTCCTGTCTGGTAGAGCCGCGCCCTTAGGCGCGCTTGGCGGCTTTCGTGAACTGCCCGAGTGAGCCGAAGAAGGCCAGCGCACCCGCTAGCGTCACCCAAAGAATGTTCAACGCTTCAGGCCTGCCCTGGAAGACATAGCCTTTGTTTAGGAAGAAGCCGTAGATCATTAATCCCATCAACACGCCCGTTGCCAGCACCAGCAGCGCCCGCAATTTGCCGACAAACGCCAGTACACCCGCCGCAGCGCTCACCGCGCCCAGCGCCAACAGACTATACAGCAACTGATTGCCCTTCCAGAACGGTAGCATGGCAAACTTAAAGTTCGTGGCCCCGCTGAGTAACAGCACCACGGATACGCCCGTCAGGAACAGGCCCAACAGCACGGCGTACAGACAACTAAAATATCGGAGCACCACGGCGATGACCTTCACTGAACCTCCACGGGCCGCTCATTCGACCCGCGACCATTCTATCAATTTAGGCGCTGCCCTCTCGACCGCCACCCTCTTCGCAGCACTCCTTTTTACATCCGTCCCGGCCCGCGCCCAGATGAGTGCCGACCAGCGGCGCGTCGATTTCGAGCAGCTTGCCGCTGCCGTCACCAAAGGCTACGCCCCCTACCAGTGGAAGAAGGACATCTTCGGCTTCGACGCGATGAACATCAAGCCCTGGCTGGAGCGCGTCGCCGCCGTGAAGGACGACCTTTCTTTCTATGAGCTCTGCATGGAGTACATTGCGGATCTCAAGGACCTCCACTCCGGCTATTACCTGCCCTCGGACTTTACCGCCGAGCTGCCCATCTGGGTGGACCTTTACGACGGCAAGCCCCTGATTGAGCTGATCGACCGCTATTCGCTGCCCGCCTCCAGTTTCCCGTTTGAGGTCGGCGACGAAGTGGTGTCCATCGACGGCGTCACAGCCGAAGACTGGATTGCGCAGATCTCCAGGCTTCAGTCGTTCGCCAATCCGCGCGCCACACGCCGCTGGGCCGCAGATCAGATGGCCTGGCGCCAGCAAGCCACTTATCCACGCGCCGCCCAGATCGGCGACACGGCTACGCTGGTCGTTCGCCGCGCCCAGACCGGCAACGAAGAGACCTACCAGTTGCCTTGGACCAAAACCGGCACGCCGCTGACGGCTATCGGCCCGGTCCCCACGCCCTCGCGCGCCCTGAAACGCAGTTCCGCCTCGGACGAAAGCACAACGTCGGTCCGCGCCGTGCCGCACACGCGCCGCGCGCCAGAATTCAAGCGTCTGCGCGGCTTTGGCGCCACTACGCCGGTCTTCTCCATGCCCTCCGGTTTTGTGCGCCACAGCGCATACAGCAGTACCGTCTACAGCGGCTCTTACACGGCCAGCGGCTACCGCATCGGCTATCTGAGGCTGCCTGAGTTCGAAAGTTCGACGGCCACCACCATGCTGCGCCAGGTGGACACGGAAGTCTCCTGGCTCAAGCAGAACACCGACGGTCTGGTGCTGGACGTGATGCGCAATCCGGGCGGCGACGTCTGCCTCACCAACGACCTGCTGCGCCGCTTCATCTATTACCCGTTCCGCACGGTCGGCGATGAAATCCGGCCCACGCTCGAAATCGTCCAATGGTTCCGCGACGACGTTCAAACGGCCGAGGACTATGGCTACGACGGCACTACCATCGCCTACCTGAAGGCGTTCTTGAACGACGTTGAAACAGCCTACTCCGAATACCGCGGCATCACTGGCCCGCTGCCGGTCTGCGGCACTTCGCTGGACCTGCTGCCGCTCACTGATTCCAGCGGCAACCCCACCGCTTACGACAAACCAATGATCGTGCTGATTGACGAATTCTCGGCCAGCTCGGCCGACGTCTTTCCGGCCGTGATGCAGGACGCCGGCCGCGCCCTGATGGTGGGTCGGGCCACCTCCGGCGGCGGCGGACTTTCGCTGGAGCACACCACCGGCTTCTATTCCGAAGGCAGCGTGGCGCTGAGTATTTCGTTGGGAACGCGCGCAAAGGAGAGGACCGCCCCCGGCCTGCCCTCGACGCTTTATATCGAGAATGTCGGCGCGCAGCCTGACATCGACCTCGACCTGATGACCCGCTCCAATCTGATGAGCGGCGGCGCCGATTTTGTCGCCGGCTTCACGCAGGCGATCATCGATCAGATTGTTCGTTCAGCAAGCTGGTAACCGAGGCTTCGGCGCGGCGGGTCAACTCGCCGCGCTCTTTCAAGGTGTAGCCCGTTACGTCGATCGGTTCGCCGATCCGCAGTTCCACTTCGCCCGGCAGGAAGCAACTGTCCTTGGCCGGCAGAATCTCACCGCTACCCACAATCGCCACCGGCGCCAGCTCGGCGCCGGACTGAATGGCCAGGTACGCTGCGCCTTCTTTGAACGCTTGCAATTTGCCGTCCAGGCTGCGCGTGCCTTCGGCGAAGATCAGCACCGACAGCCGCCGCTCACGAATCAGCCGCGCGCATTCGTTCATGCTGGTGAGTGACGATCTCACCGATCCGCGGTCCACCGTCAGGTGCCCGTTCCGCCGCAGGTACCAGCCAATGAACGGCACCTTCAGCAGCTCCCGTTTAGCTAGGAACTTGAACGGGACACTCAGGTAACGCACCAGTACGGGCGTGTCCACCAGGCTGAGATGGTTCGAGACAATCACATAGCTGCGGCCGGGCTTCAGGCGTTCAGCCCCGCTCACCCTGACGCGCGCGCCGAATATGCGCAGCACCGTCGCGCCCCAGGCGTGCGCCAGCACGGTCTGCCACCGTCCGCCGGGCGCGAACACCGAACTCACCACGGCGGTGGTGATCAACACGGCCGTCACCAGCGTGGCGGCCGGCGTGGTGTAGAGCCAGGAGCGCACGTAGCCCCACTTCGTCGTGCGCCTGCGAATTTCCGCCACCGTTATGCCTTCGGAGCCGGCGCCGGCAGATCGTGCGCTTCGCACATGGACTGGAAGCCCTGGCGGTGCGAGCCGTCGCAGAACGGCTTCTTCTGAGACTGCCCGCAGCGGCACAGCGATACGGTCGCGCGGCCGGCCAGCCCGAACGCCTGTCCCGCGGCGTCCACTATGTTCAACTCGGTAGGCTCGCCTTCGACGCGTAGCGGGCCATTGTTTACGACAGTGATCTTTACAGCCATTAACCTGGAGAATAGCAAAGCGGCCGTATAATCGACGCATGCGCCGAAGTGTGTTGCTCGCTCTCGCCGCAGTCGTCGCCATTCCGCTGTGGCCGCAAACGTCCGATCCCCTGCTCAACCGCATCCGCTCCACTGTCAGCCATCATCTTTCCGCGATGCCCAACTATACGTGCCTCGCGACGTTCGAGCTCGAATACCACCGCGTCCGCGACAAACAGTTCTCACTGCTCGAACGCGTCCGCTACGAGGTGGCGTACGCCGACGGTCAGGAACTCTTCGCCTGGCCCGGCGCGTCCAGCTTCGTCGAGCACGACCTCAGTAATCTGATCGGCCCAGGTAACGAAACCGGCGATTTCGCAATGAATGCGCACGCCATTTACGAGGCTGACGGCTCTATTTTTACCTATGTTGGCCAAACAACTCTCGACGGCCGCGCGGTCGAGCACTTCCGCTTCACCGTGACGCGCGCCAACAGCAGTTATTTGGTGTCAAGCGTCGCAGACAAGGTCGCCGCAGGTTACCACGGTGATATCTGGAACGACGCCAAGACGTTTGAGATCCGGCGCATCGACATGATCATCGACGATATTCCGCCAGAGATCCCCGTGCGCAAGATCACCAAGCGGCTGGACTACGCTCATCTGGAGGTCGGCGCCAACGCACACGCGCTGCCCGCGCAGAGCGAGTCCGTCATACTGCAAACCGACGGCAATGAGCTGCGCCTGCGCACGGCGTTCGCCTCTTATCACCAATACATGGGCGAATCCAAGCTGATCCTCGACGCTGACCCGGCCTCCACGCAACCGGCCGCGCCGGCGGCTCCCACCGGCCCACTCCCCTCCGGGCTCACGCTTAAATTGAAACTCGTCTCGCCCATCGACATCAGCACCGCCGCGCGTGGCGATCTCACCTCGTGGGAAGTCGACGACGATGCCAAGCTGGACGGTCACACCGTGTTGGCCCGCGGCGCGAAGGTCGAGTTGCGCATCGCGCAGCTCAACTGTTCCGGCACCTGGCGCGCGCCGTGCCTGATCGAGTTCAATCCGGTTCGCGCCGGCCTCACGCGGCCCTTCACGGCGGAACTCACCGCCCCCGCGCTGCGCGCTGAATCGACCGAGTCGGTAGTCTTTTCGGGCATGACGCGCGAGGTTAACCAGCGGCCCATGGTCGCGCCGTCACGCACCGATGTCGCCGGCGAATTGGCTCGTGGCCGACAGGTCAACAACGCCGTGCTGTTGAATAACCGGAACGGCCGGATGCCCGCCGGCTTCTCCACCCGTTGGCGCACACGTTGAGGCGCCGCACTATAATCGGCCAATGTGTGTAATCCGGCTGGCCGGTGCTCTTGTTCTCGCCGCCGCGGCTTGCGCCCAAAATCCGGACGGCTCCGCTGTGCTGGCGCGCATCCGCACCGTCGTCCGCCGCCATCTGAGCAGCCTACCTAACTACACTTGCGTTGAAACACTGGAGCGCCGGATGCGCGGTCCGCGCGCCAAGACGTTCGCGCCCATCGACCGCGTACGCTTCGAGGTGGCGCTGGTCGACGGTGCTGAACTCTACGCCTGGCCCGGCTCGCCCAAGTTTGAAGGACGCGACCTGAGCGAGTTGGTGGGCACCGGTTCCGAGACCGGCGACTTCGCCATGCACACCCGCGCCATTTTCGATTCGCCGGAGCCGGTCTACACCTACCGTGGCCGCGAATTGCTGGATGGGCGTCCGGCCGAGAAGTTCCATTTCGTCGTGCCACGCGCGCGTAGCGGTTTCACCGTGCGCTACGACAAGAATCAGGGCGCTGTGGGCTACGAGGGCGACTTCTGGAACGACGCTGAAACGCTGGAAGTCCGCCGCATCGAGTTTCAAGCCAATGACATCCCCGATCACCTCCCCGTGGCCGCGTTGCACAAGCGTCTGGACTTCGCTCCAGTGCGGCTCGGCGCCGCCGCCCACACCCTGCCTGCACGCAGCGAGACGTTGATGCGCTACACCGCCGGCGGCGAGTTTCAGATGCTCACCACATTCAGCGGCTGCCGCCAGTACACCGGCGAATCCACGCTCATTTTCGATGAGCCCGCACCCGAAGCGGCGCCCTCCGCCGCGCCGGGCGACATCACATTGCCGCCGGGTGTCGACCTCCATCTCAAGTTGATGGACACACTCGACGCGCGCACCGTGGCGCGCGGCGACGTGAGTGTCTGGCTCGTTGAACGCGACGTCAAGGCCGGCCGCCGCGTCGTGCTGAAGCGCGGCGCGCAAGTGGAGCTGCGGGTGGAAAATTTCACCTGCACTGACAATCCGCTGCCATTCTGCCTTGTCCAATTCAGCCCCGAACGCCTGCGCGGCGCCGGCAGTACGGGCGTGCTCAACGCCGGCTTGGTGGAGCCCAACCTGCAAACTACTCTGGATCTCTACTTCCGCGGCTCCGTGCGGCGCATGAGTGAAACTCTATCCGTTATTCGTCGCGGACGCCCGTTATCCGGCTCCGTGCTGGTGCGCAATTTTGACGGCCAGCTTCACGCCGGTTTCCAAACCATCTGGCGCACCGTCCGGCCGAAGTAGCGGCTCTATAATCGGGTCATGCGCGTCCTGGCCCTGCTCTTTTGCACGCTGCTTTCGGCGTCGGGGCAATATCGATCTTCGCAACCACTCAGCGAAAGCGACATTATTTTCGCCCGTATTCGTAAAGCCGTTTCGGCCAGCCTCGACCACCAGCCGGATTTCACCTGCGTCGAGACCATCGAGCGCTCGCAGCGCGTGTCGCAAAAGGGTAAGTTCCAGTTGCTCGACAACGTGCGCCTGGAGGTAGCTCTGGTCAACGGCAAGGAGCTGTACGCCTGGCCCGGCTCGCCGAAGTTTGAAGACCGCCCGCTGCGCGACATGGTAAGCGGCACCATCGGCACCGGTGATTTCGCGCTCCATGCCAAGAATTTGTTTCTTGGTGGCGTGGCCACTTTCCGTTACCAGGGCATCGAGGAGATCAACGGCCGCAAGGCTCACAAGTTTCACTTCAAGGTGCCGATGGACCGCAGCCCGTTCATGATCCGCGTGGATGTGGCTGACGGCGCGGTCGGCTACGAGGGCCACGTCTGGAACGACGCCACCACATACGAACTCATCCGCATCGATTTCGAGATCACTGAGGTGCCGCCCGGCATGCCGCTGATGGGCGGCCACAAGCAGATCGACTACGCGCCCGTCGTCATCGGCGGCGCCACTTACAACTTGCCCGCGTCCACCGAGATGACCCTTTCGCACGTCAGCGGCACCGAAAATCGCAATCGCATGGTGTTCAGCGCCTGCCGCCAATACACCGGCGAATCCACGCTTGTTTTTGATGAGCCACCGCCCTCCAAGCCGGAACCGCCAAAGGCCGCTGCCGTAGAAATCACGCTACCCGAGGGCCTCACTGTGATGCTCAAGCTCATCACGCCCATTGATCTGAGCAAGACCGCCATTGGTGAGGCATCCATCTGGGAAGTCACGCGCACCGTTCAACGTAAGGGCCGCGAGTTGATCCCCAAAGGCGCACGTCTCGAAATGCGGGTCGATCACTTCGGCTGTACGCCCTACCCGGTGGCCTATTGTTTCCTTGGCCTGCAACCGGGACGCATTTCCTTCGGCAACAAGGCCGGCGATTTTCGCGCCGAACTGACGTCGCCCGATATGACGCAGACCTTCGAGAATCTGACGCGCGGTATCAACTCGCGCGAGCGTGTCCCCATGCCCGAAATGGGGAACGTCAGCAAGGAATCCGGCGTGCTCATTCTGCGTGGCGCGCACCCGAAACTGGCCAGCGGGTCGCTCACCACTTGGCGTACCCTGTAGGTACGGGGTGAACGGCCGTGATACAGTTTGGACCGGAAATCGACCGCACGCTATTCGCTGAGACACTCAGCTTCGCTGAAGGTCAGGTGACCCGCCTGATCGAAAAGCACCCGGGGTTCTACCCGATCTACACTCGCGCTGGCAAGTGGAAACACGAAGGCCCGGCATGGACCCACTGGTGCGACGGCTTCCTGCCCGGCATGATGTGGATCTTCCACCGCCGCGCCGTTGAATCGGGCAATGGCAAGCAGTATTGGATGGACAAAGCCATCGAGTACACGCGCCCGCTGGAACCGCGCCAGTTCGATCGCGAGGTACACGACCTCGGCTTCATCTTCCTCTCCAGCTACTACCGCTGGCATCAGGCCGCGCGCGAGCAGCGCTTGTCCGACGTGCTCGTGCAGGCTGGCCGGACGATGGCGCAGCGCTTCGTCGAAAAGGGCCAGTACCTGCGCTCGTTCGTCAGTGAGGACTCCCTGTTCATCGACATCATGATGAACGTCGGCATCGTCTTCTACGCCGCGCGCGAAACGGGCGACCGCCGCCTGCGCGACATCGCTACCCGCCACGTCCTCACCACGCGCCGCTACCTGGTGCGCGGCGACGGCTCGACGGCCCATGAAGGCATCTTCGATTTGCAGACCGGTGAGTTCTTGCGCCAATCCACGCAGCAGGGTTGGCGGTCGGACTCCTGCTGGTCGCGCGGCCTCGCCTGGGCCATGTACGGCTTCGGCTCGTGCTACGAATACACGCGCGATCCGCGCTTCCTCTCCACCGCCGAGCGTTGCGCCGACTATTACCTCACTCACACTCTTGGCGACGGCGTCGCGCCTTGGGATTTCCAGGCGTCTGAAGAGAGCCGCAAGCAGGTGGACACCTCCGCCGCAGCCATCACCGCCAGCGCTTTGCTGCGCCTCTGCCGCATGTTGCCGGACCCGGTGAAGGGCTTCTATTACTATTCCTGCGCGCTGCACATTCTGCGCACGCTCTGCGAAAAGTACACCGCCAAGGACGATCCGAAGTGGGAAGGCATCCTTAAGGGCGGTGTCTACCACATGCACAAGGACCTCGGTGTGAACGAGAGTGTGATGTGGGGCGACTATTTCTTCTGCGAAGCCCTGGAAGCCGCGATGCGCCACACCCTCAGCAACCAGCAGAAGCGTTCGAACGGCGCGAAGTAGGGCGCTGTTCTGATACAACGTCTTCATGCGGACGTTGTTTGCGTTGTGTCTGATTGTGCTTCCCCTCGCCGCCCAGCCCGCCTGGCGCGACCAGGGTCTGCTTGAACTCGGCCGGACGCCCGGCGCCAGGCTCCATCCCGTGCCGGTGCGCGCCGTCTCTCTTCAGCCCGGCTTCTGGAAGACGCGCCAGCAGACCACGCTGAAGCGCTCGTTGCCCACGCTGCTCAAACAGCTTGAGGATCACGGCACTATCGACAACTTCCGCCGTCTGGCACACCCCGAGCTGAAACTCGCCCGCCGTGGCCCGCTCTACACCGACTCCGACCTCTACAAGTGGATCGAGGCCGCCGCCTGGAGTCTTCAAGTGGAGCCCGACCCGCGCCTGGAGGCCACCGTCGACCGCATCATCGCCGATATCCTGGCCGCGCAGGAGCCCTCCGGCTATCTCAACACCTGGTTCGTCGAGGAGCGCCGCCCCTTGCGTTGGCAGCAGCAGACCTCCGGCCACGAGCTTTACTGCCTCGGCCACATGATTCAGGCCGCCGTGGCCTACTACCGCTCCACCGGGAAACGCGAGTTCCTCGACGGCGCCATTCGTTTTGTCGATCTGCTGGAGCGCGACTTCGGCCCGGCGCCCAAGCAACCGCTGCTCACCGGCCACCCGGAGCTGGAACTCGCCCTGGCTGAACTCGCCCGCACCACCGGCAATCCACGCCACATCCAACTGGCCGGCTACCTGCTCAGCGGCGTTGAGCGTGAACGCCTGAAGCTGAAGGACCGCGACATTCTTTACCAGTTCTCCGGCGCGCCGTTCACCTCGCGCACCCAGTTTGAAGGCCACGCCGTGCGGGCTCTCTACGCCGCCACCGGCGCCGCCGACTACTGGATGGAGACCGGCGACGCCGCCTATGGCAAAACGCTGAATGTGCTCTGGCAGGATCTGGTCGAGAGAAAACTCTTCGTCACCGGCGGCGTCGGCTCGCGCGCCTCCGGCGAAGCTTTTGGTGACCCTTATGAGCTGCCCAATCAGCAGGCTTACACCGAAAGCTGCGCCGCCATTGCTGGGCTGCTGTTCAACCAGCGCCTGCTGGCCGCCACGGGCGAGGCCCGCTACACCGACGTCATGGAG
Source organism: uncultured Candidatus Solibacter sp. (assembly GCA_964478395.1). Lineage (GTDB taxonomy): Bacteria > Acidobacteriota > Terriglobia > Bryobacterales > Bryobacteraceae > Paludibaculum. Next base: position 7,888 of record CAYZIX010000017.1, on the reverse strand, counting down.
CGCGCCCTCTACAACGGCATCAACTCCGGCATGAGCACCTCCGGCACCGAATACTGCTACCGCAACCCGCTGGCCGCCAGCGAGAAGGACCGCATCCGCAATCCCTGGTACAACACCTGCTGTTGCCCTCCCAACTTGGAACGGCTCTTCCTCTCGCTGGGCGCCTACTTCTTCTCCACATCAAAGGACGGCGTCTGGGTGCATTTCTACGACAACGCCTCGCTCGATTGGCATCTCGAATCGGGCACGCGCCTGCAAGCCATCGTCACCACCGGGCTGCCCTGGCGTGGCGACGTCACCGTCTCGCTGGCGCCGCAGCGCGAGGAGGAGTTCACGCTCCACCTCCGCATTCCGTCGTGGTCCTTGACGACGCACGTTCTGCTGAACGGCCAGCCCTACGCCGCCAAGGTGGAGCCCAACACCTACCTCGCCATCAAGCGCGTCTGGAAGCGTAACGACAAGATCACGCTCGCCCTCGACATGGCGCCGCGCATGGTCCACGCCAATCCGCGCGTCAGTGAGGACTTCGGCAAAGTCGCTTTGCAGCGCGGCCCCATCGTCTACGCGCTGGAGCAGCCCGATAATCCCGGCGCGCCGGTCTTCGATGTCTCCATCGACACGCGCGCCGCCATCCGCGCCGAATCCGCGCCCAAGATCGCCGGTGGCGTCACCGTCTTGAAGGCCAGCGGCCTCGCCTATGCGCAGCCGCTCACCGCGCAGCCGCTCTACGGCTACACACCGGCTAAAGCCGACAAGCCCGTCGGCCTCACCTTCATCCCCTACTACCTGTTCCACGACCGCGGCCCCGCCAATATGACGGTCTGGATCAAGGCGCAGTAGCCGCTACGCGCGCCGCGCGTGGCGCTGCAATATTGTCAGCAGCGTGCGGTCCAACTGGTGCCCGTGGAAGCTTTCGAACTGCGTTCCGGCGCGCTCGGTGTCCAGCACGCCGAACGGCCCGCGGAAATTCCATAGCGCGTAGCCCCAGCCGAGTTGGTTGAAGATGGACAACACGTCCTCGTACCATGCGTAGACGGTCTTCGGCGGCGTCCGCTTGTAGCAGCCCATCTCACCCACGTGGATCCGCGTATGCTTGCCCGCGTCGGCCCAGCCGTCGTAGAGCCGTTCCAGCTTTTCGCGATCGTAGATGACGTTGCCCTTGTCGTCTTTCAGCGGCCACTCCGGCGGCGGCACCACTTTGCCGTCCTGGTCCGGCCGCCGCGCCCACTCGCATTTGTGATGCGTCAGCAGCGACGGAGCGTAGCCGCGCGCGCTCTGCACAATGCCGTCTTCCGTCATCTCCGGCAGCGGCCGCTGCGCTCCCGCAAAGCCGTCGGAAATCACCAGCCGGCCTGGATCAATCTCGCGTACCGCGGCCAGCGTGGCGCGCGCCACTTTCGTGTAGGCCAGCCGCTGGCGGTCGATGTAGGCCGGCGAGTTGATCGGCTCGGTGAGCTTCGCCTTCAGCGAGGTGTAGGCCAGCGGCTCGTTCACCAGGTCGAATGACACATGCTTGCTGGCAATGCCCTTGTAGCGCGCGGCGAAGAAGCGCCACTGCGCGATGAACGCCTCCTGCGCCTCCGCGCTCGTATACAGGTCCAGCTTTTCCGGCGTGATGCCGATTCCGACATACGCCGGGTCCAGCGTGTCCAGGCAGCAGTAGCCCGGCGCGCGGTGCAGCGCCACGTTCACGTGTACGCCGTACTTCTCGCCCAGCTTCACGGCGCGGTCAATCGGCTCCACCATCTTCTCGTTAATATGCTTCAGGTCCAGACTGGTCCAGAAGCGGTAGTCCATCGGCAGCCGCGCCCAGTTGAAGCCCCAGTCGCGCATGAAACGGAAATCGTCTTCCTGAAAATGCCCGTCGTTGCGGTACGGGAAATACTTCATCCAGTCGGCGTCCGTCGAGAAGTACTCCAGCAGGTTGAAGCCGTACCAACGCGGATGCTCGGGCGCTGCCGCTGCACTGGCCGTGGCGCCGGCCAGCGTGGCCAGCGCCGTGCGCCGTGTCATTTCTATCATCGGTCTCCCCCTTCGCGGATCGGGCTCAGTCGAGTCTATCTCAATACGCCTTTCACTTTCGCGCGAGCGAGAATATCTTTATGCCCGATTCTGAAACGCTCACCATCGCGCCGGCGGTTACCGCGGCCGGCATCGAAACCGTTCGTGAGCTTTTCACCGAATACTGGCTCGCCTTTGGCTTCTCGCCTTGTTTCCAGGGCTTCTCCGCCGAGTTGGCCGGCCTCCCCGGCAAATATGCTCCGCCGCGCGGCCGTCTGGCCATCGCCTGGATCGGCGGACAGCCCGCCGGCTGCGTGGCGCTGCGCCCCATCGACGACTTGCGCTGTGAAGGCAAGCGCCTCTTCGTGCCGGAGCGTTTCCGCTCGCGCGGTGTCGGTCGTGCGCTGCTCGACTGGTTGATTGCGGAGGCCCGCTCGGCCGGATACACCGAGTTGCTGGCCGACACGCTCCCCGTGATGGAGCGCGCCCTGGCCATGTACCAGCGCCTCGGCTTCGAGCCCACCACCCCCTATCTCGATTCACCCACGCCCGGCGCCATCCCCATCCGCCTTGTCCTGGCCTGATCATCCTGTTTTCGTAAATTGTCTGTCGCCTTTCATCTAGATTCCCTGCGTTAACTCTCAACGGGGCATGCCGGGCCACTGGGAAGTACACCGCCGCCTGGCCGGTTGAGGGAGGACACTCGCCATCCGGGCCGACGGGCCCGTGGGCAAGTGCAGCCGCCGCGGCGGTGCTTCCGGGCTGGCCCCGCTCCGGAAACGTTGGATGCAATTCACGATGACAAAACCTCTGTGCACACTCGCCTTATCCCTCCTCGCCGCCCTTGCGCCGGCGCAGGACACCAAATGGTCTGCCGAAGCGCCCGCCGGCTTGAAGTGGCATCGCGTCACTGAAACCGGCACCTACCTCTTCGTCTCCGACAAGGGGCTCTCCGGCTTTGATCCCGAAACGGGAAAGCTACTTTGGACCCGCCCGGAATTCGGCAAGGTCCTCGAATTCAACGTCGAGGAGATCCCCGGCCTGCCGCTGCTGTTCATCTCGGAAAACAGCGGCTTCGCCAACAAGACCTCCAAGCTCACGGCCATCAACTCCGAAACCGGCCAGAACCTCTGGGAGACGGAGAAGCTCAAGGGCCAGATGCTCGACATCGTCGGCAACCGCGCCGGCGGCTACGTCGTCGCCATCACCGCCGAATCGCCCGGCGCGAAGTCCGCGCTGCACTACATGGGCTTCGAAACCGTCTCCGGTAAGCTCCTGTTCGAGGGCATCATCAAGGACAAGGCCGATCTCTACGCCAACGAGAAGGGCTCGAAGTTCATGCCACGCCTCGACCTGGACGGCCACGCCGCTCCCACCTTCGAAGGAGACTTCATGTACCTGGCCTACTCCGGTCTGCACAAGATCGACACCAACTCCGGCAACGTCGTCTGGGGCGCGCCCTTCGACGTCACCGAGGGCCACTTCAAACGCACCAACGCCAGCCCGCTGGTCTCCGGCGACCTGGTGTTCAGCTCCGCCAAGGGCACCATCCGCGCCTTCGACAAGAACAGCGGCGCCGCCCGCTGGACCTCCGCCGACTTTGGCGCCGCCATTCCCGAACTTCAGCTTCACAACGGCGTGCTGCTGGCCCGCATGGGCGGCACCTACTACGAGACCAACAAGAGAGCCTTCGAGCTGAAGAAGCCGCTCGGCATTGTCGCGCTCGACCCCGCTACGGGCAAGCTGCTCTGGCGCTATGACGGCGCCAAAGAGTCCACCACTAACATGGTGTTCGATCCGGCCTCCTCCTCCATCCTCGTTGCCGACGCCCGTACGCTGATTGGCCTGCGCGTAGACGGCGGCAACGAAGCCTTCCGCGTGCCGCTGGAGTTCAAGCGCCACGGCAGCGCCGGCAAGAAGGCCGCCAAGATGGCCGGCAAGTTCGCCCTGGGCGGCGTACGCGCCATGGCCAAGAAGGACAACTCCGAGGAGGACTTCCCCATCGCTTTGGTGCGGCGCTCCAACGGCACCGTGGTGGTGCGCGCCAAGCAGCACCTGCTCAGCTTCCAGCCCGCCGAAAAGGCCGTGGCCTGGGGCATTGAATACAAGGCACCGGGCCTGCCCGGCTGGCAGAAGGTGGCCACCACCGCCGCTTTTGCCATGTCCTACTACATGAACACCGGCCAGGCGCTCAACACGCAGCTCGGCACCTCAGCCAACACCAGAGCCAACGACGCGCGCCAGAACGATATCTCCGGCATGTTCGGCAGTTGGGAGAAGCGCTTCAGCGCCGCCCGCGCGTCGCAGAACTACGCCTTCATGCTCACCGACGTCGAGGCCGACAAAGGCACCGCGCCCGGCATTGTCGGCGTCAACCTGGACACCGGCGAAACCGAACACGAAGTGCTGTTCCGCGACCGCGAGCCCGACTACGTGGTGGACGAACTCCACGGCATCGTCGTCTGGGTTCACAAGAACGGCAAGCAGATTCAGGCCGCCGCGCTAAAGTAGAGACTCATGCCGATGCCCGGCGAGCCCCGCGACTCCCTCGACAGCCAGTTGCCGCTGGTCTATGAAGAGCTGCGCCGGCTCGCCGCCGCCTACCTCCGGCGTGAGCGTCCGGACCACACCCTCCAGGCCACCTCGCTCGTCCACGAGGCCTATCTCCGCCTGCTCGATCAACGCCAGGCCGACTGGTCCAACCGTGCCCAGTTCATCGGTCTGGCCGCGTCCATGATGCGGCGCATTCTGGTGAACTACGCCGAATCGCGCGCCGCGGTGAAGCGCGGCGGCGGGGCGCTGCGCCTGGTGCTGGACGAACATTCCGCCGCCGCTTCGCCCGCCGCCTCGGCTGACCTGCTGGCGCTCGACCGCGCCCTGGACCAACTTGCACTATTCCATCCGGAATGTGCAAAAATCGTCGAAATGAAGTACTTCGGGGGGCTGAGCTTCGAGGAGATCGCCGGCGTGCTATCCGTCAGCGAACGCACCGTCCAGCGCCACTGGCGCACCGCCCGCGCCTGGCTCTTCGCCCGCCTCTCCGAGTAAGCCCGCCACCCTATAATGCCCCCGCCCACCTCCGACGAGTGGCGTCAAATCGCCCAGATCTTTGAATCGGCCGTCGAACTGCCGCCCACCGGCCGCTCCGCGTTCCTCGACTCCGCCTGCCCGGCCAACTCCTGCATTCGCGGCGAGGTGGAGCGCATGCTGTCGGCCGATCAGCACGCGCTCCAGTTTCTCGAATCCGATCCGTTGCCCGAATGGGCCCAACCGTCCTTCACGCCCCAGCCCGGCGCCGCCATTGGCGCATACCGGCTGATTCGTGAGCTCGGCTCCGGCGGCATGGCGTACGTCTGGCTGGCTGAACGCAATGACGGCGCCTTTCAACAGCAGGTGGCCATCAAATTCTCCCGCGCCAGCCTGATCCGTGCCGGCGCTGAGCGCCGCCTGCGAGCCGAACGCGACATCCTGGCTCAGCTTCAGCATCCCCACATCGCCCGCCTGCTGGATGGCGGCGCCGTCGGCCCCGGCGTACCGTACTTCGTCATGGAATACGTCGATGGCGAGACGCTGCCCACCTACGCCGCCTCGCATCAGCTCCCCGCCGCGGACCGTCTGCGCCTTTTCGCCGACGTCTGCCACGCCGTTCACTTCGCCCACCAGCGCCTGATTGTCCATCGCGACCTCAAGCCCGCCAATATCCTGGTAGACCGTACCGGCCGCGTTCATCTGCTCGACTTCGGCGTCGCCAAGCTGCTTGAAGCCGACACCGACGCCGGTGCGCCCGCCACCGTCGCCCACTACTGCACGCCCGCCTACGCCAGCCCGGAGCAACTGCGTTGCGAACCCGTCACCACGGCCTCCGACATCTACTCGCTCGGCCGCATCCTGGACGAGCTGGTCCCGGCCACCGCCGACCTCGCCTCCATTGTCCGCTTCGCGCTTCAGCCCAACCCGGACGACCGCTACCCCAGCGCCCGCGCCCTGGCCGAAGACGTCGAACGTTTCCTGCAAGGCCTGCCCGTCTCCGCCCGGCCCGACACGCTGCCATACCGCACCACCCGCTTCATTGGGCGCCACCGCCTGCTGACGCTCGCCTTCGCGCTGGTGCTGGCGCTGCTGGCGTGGCAGTGGAGCGAAAACCGCTCCGCCCAGCGCCGCGCCGAACGCCATCTGGCGGACCTGCACCGCCTGGCCCTGCATCTGCTGTTCGACTATCACGACGAGGCCGCGCGCCTGCCCGGCTCCACCGCGCTACGCGCCCGCATCACCGCCGACGCGCTCACCTACCTGCGCGGTCTGGCCGAGGATGCGCGCTCCGAAGCGGCGCTCACCGGCCTAGCGCGCGACATTGCCGGCGCGTGGCTGCGCCTGGGCGACGTGCAGGGCCGCCCCTACTCGGCCAATCGCGGCGACACGCAGGCCGCCCTGAACAGCTACCGTCAGGCCGAGGAGTGGGCCCGCCGCGCCGGCAGCCCGCGCCTCCTGCTGGCCACCGCCCTTCAGCGCCAGGGCCAAGTGGAGACGCGCTTGCAGAATTGGCCCAGCGCGCTGCGCCACCTCCGCGCCGCCACCGCCCTGCTGCGCGACGCCGCAACGGACGACGAACGGCTCCAGCGCGTCTCCGCCGTCACCGCGCTCGGCGACACCCTCACGCGCTCCGGCTCGCCCGGTGGGCTGGACCTTCAACACCAGGCGCTGGCGCTAGCCGCCGCGCTGCCCTCCGCCGTGCGCGCCCGGACGGAGGCCATTCGTCTGGTGGCCATCATCGAGCAGCGCATCGGCCTGTACCTCACCAGCCATGGCGACGTGCGGCAGGCCCTGGCGCATCACCACGCCTCGCTCGCCGCTTTCGAGGATCAGCTCCGCCGCCGTCCCGGCAGCCCCGGCGCACGCCGCGACTACGCCGATCAACTGGTGATGAAAGCCGAGACACAGGCCCGCGCGGGCGACCGCGCCGGCGCCCTGGCCGACTGCGACCGCGGTATCGCGCTCTTCAACCAGTTGCTTGCCGCCGACCCTTCCAACATCGAGGCCCGCCGCGATCTCGGCTATGCGTGGTACGCCCGCGCCGCCGCCGCCTCCATCGGCGGCCCGCCCGATTGCGTCGGCGTCCGCACCGCCGCCTCCATCTTCGACCAACTGCTCCAGTCCGCCGGTCCCAACAAGGAGGACCAGGACGCCTCCACCGCGCTCCACAGCCGCCTGCGCATGTGCCGCTAGCGCCCGCCGCAGGAGTGCTAATCTGGTGACTTGCTGGATATTGTTCGCTAACTCCGGTCCACGCGCCGGACTCGTTTCAACGAGTTCCCTCTGGAGGTGTGTATGCACATACAGGAGCGAACAATTCCATGCTTCTCCATCAGCTTGGCGCCGGCTCGTCCGTCCTCGACGCCTTTTCTTCCTGCGCTGAACCGGGGCTGATTCTGGCCCGCGTGGCCATTGCCCAGCGCGATCTTTATTACCTGCTCACCGACCAAGGCCCCGTTCACGCGGAGCCCTCCGGCGGGCTCTACTACCGCTCGTCCGGCCACTTCGCCATGCCGGTCACGGGCGACTGGGTGGCGGCGCGCATCGCCGGCCCGGACCACGCCCTGGTGGAGGCCGTCCTGCCCCGGCGCACCTGCCTGTCGCGCCGCGCGGCCGGCACACGCGAGGAGCAGCAGCCGCTGGCCGCCAACGTCGACGTGGTCTTCCTGGTCTGCGGGCTGGACGGCGATTTCAACCTGCGCCGGCTGGAGCGCTACCTGGCCCTGGCCTCGGCCGGCGGAGCCGCGCCCGTCGTCGTGTTGAACAAGGCCGATCTGTGCGCCAGCCTGCCGGAGCGCGTGGCCGAGGCCGCCGCCATTGCGCGCCACGCGCCGGTGGTGGCGGCCAGCACCGTCGA
>CAYZIX010000016.1:0-41661 GCA_964478395.1 uncultured Candidatus Solibacter sp. | reverse complement strand
CGGGGGTCACCATCGCCCTGCTGGGCTCCTCCGGGGCCGGCAAATCGTCCATCGCCAACCGTCTGCTGGGCGAGCAGCGCTTCGCCACCCGTGAAGTCCGGATGGACGATTCGCGCGGCCGCCATACCACCGTGCGGCGCGAACTCACTCCGCTGCCCGGCGGCGGCGCGCTGATTGACACGCCCGGCCTGCGTGAGCTGCAACTGTGGGTGGGGCCGGATAGCGTCGACGCGGTGTTCGACGAGATCACCACCCTGGCCAGCGCTTGCCGTTTCCGCGACTGCACGCACTCCGGCGAGCCCGGCTGCGCCGTGGCCGCCGCCCTGGACGCCGGACAGGTGGACACCGCCCGCTGGGCCAGCTTCCAGAAGCTGCGCGCCGAGGCCGAATGGCACGACGCGCAGGCGGACCCGCTGGCGGCCCAGCAGCGCAAGCGCAAGTGGAAGCTCATCCACAAGCAGGCTCGCGCCTTCAACAAGCGCGACTGCTGATTTCGGCTCAAATCGGCGCCATTCCGGGCGTTTCCGGAGGATTGAACCTGGGAGCCGGGTGAATAGAATCAGCCGGTTCCAGGTTCGGTCCAGGTTCGTTTCCAGGGCCAAAATCGCGGTTAAGCGGCCTGGAATCAAGCAGTGCCAGGATAGCCTGGGAAATCCTGATTTTTTCCCGCTGGCGGCGATGGCCTCCAGCCGACGGGAATGTGACGAAGCATATAGATCCAGTCTCCGGGCAAGAGCATGGCATGGGCCGGACAAGGGCTTGACGGTGGATTTACCGGAAGGGGTTGAGAATAAAGCGAATTTTGTGGAGTGAAACGCCGTGACGGCTGCGCTTTTGTCCCGGACTTCAGTGAAGGCCGGGACAAGACTCCTGATATTGCGCGATATTCGCCACCGCGCAAGTTAACCGCGAGCCTCACACTTGCATCGCCTCCACATCCAGTCCCGCGACCTCCACACTCCGCGCCGCGCCGCGATAGCGCACCGTGAACGTTTCGCGGTTTTCGGCCAGGTTCCACAGCAGCACCGTGCGCGCGGTGGGCAGCCACGAGCACACCACCGGCTTGTCTTCCTCGACGTACGGCACATCGCCAAGTTGCGGCAGGATGCGCCGCTTCAGCGCGAACAGCTCCGGCAACGTCTCCGGCGCGCCGGGCGTGTCGCCAAACATCCAACCCTCGCGCGCCGGCTGCTCCACTACTTCGAACGGCACGCCGGCGGCCAGGAACAGGCTGTTGGGACGATCCGTGCCCACGTAGCGGCTGCGCTCGCTCCAATAGTGTTTGAACGGCCCGCGCGGACGGTGCCCCGCCACGCGAGCGTGGATCGCGGCCTGCCTTTTCATCGCTGGCCCGAGCGTCTGCCAATGCGAGCGCGGGAACGCGGCCAGTCCGCTCATGAACATCGTATTGCGCACGTCGGCGAGCGTCGAAACCGCCAGCTTCGCGGCCATGTTCGACGCTGAAAGCCGGCCGGCCGGAAACGCCGTGGTCTCGCTGTAGGCCAGTTCCGGCCGGGCAAAACGGCGGTGAAACAGCGCGCTGAACAGCTCATCAGTCTTGCCCTTCACCGGGCTGAAGCTGCGGTCGTCGAACATCAACTCGCCCACGCGGAACGGCGCGTCGCGGTAGTCGGCCAGCCGGATGCCGGCCTTCTCCGCGCCCATCCACATCACCATCACGCCCAGCTCGACTTTGGGCGCGGCCTTCCGCATTGCGCGGAAACAACCCGTGAGCTGATCGCATTGATAATCGACCCACGCCCGCATTTCGCGCGTCAGTTCACGCCGCCGCGCCGCGTCCATCAGCTCTTCTTTGACGCCCGCACCGTAGCCGTACTTCCGCCGGAACGCCTCCATGTGCGCGTCGCAGCAACAGCCGCCAATCTGCCCCGGGCCTTGCGCCAGCCGGAAATCGTCGTCCAGCATCACCCGCCGCACGCCGAGCGCGGCCAGCCGCCGCACGGCCGCGGCGTTTTCTTCAGTTGCCGGCGCGTGCAGCGAGTTGCCCCAGTGGCGCTTGCCGTCCAGCCGCACACCCTGCTTCCAATGCGGCGGCGGCGTCAGCGGCGGCTGCCCGGCCACGGCGCCGAGCGAGTCGCCCGGATGCCCCAACGGCACGTTGCAGACGTGCGCCGCCATCCCGGCCTTCGCGACCCTTTTCAGGTTTTCTTCGATCCGTTCCGGCGTGTAGTGCCAGTGGCCGTACAGGAAGCCGGTTACCCAGACATCGGTCACACCCGCTTGGCGCACGATGTTGAGCAACTCCGGACCGGCGTCCAGCGCGTCTTCCGAAATGGAGAGATGATACCGCCGCACCGCGCGCGGCTCCGCCGCCGCCAGGCCCGACGCCAGAAACGTTCGTCGCGAAATCACATTGCCGATTCTATCGGCTGCCGGGCTCCGCCGCGCCGCGCTAGGCCGTCCGGCCCGCCAGTTCAGCCAAGGTCAGCTCGTGTACGGGCCCATCGACGCCCGCAATCCGCTCCGCCGTGTGGCGGAAGGCCTGGGCATCGCCGGTGACCAGATGCTCGACGGTGCCCACACGCGTCGCAATGCGCAGCGGCCCGGCGTACTCACGCACGGCCTCGGCCACGGCGTCGGCGCTCGACACCAGGCGCACGTCCGGTCCCGCCACGCGCTGTAGCACACCAGCCAGCAGCGGATAGTGCGTGCAGCCGAGAATGAGCGAATCCACCTTCGGCATGTCACGCAGGTAGTAGCGCACCAGCAGCTCGCACTCATCGGACTCGGCCAAGCCCTCTTCGGCGATGTGGACCAGCATGGGGCACGCGCGCGCCCACACGCTCATACCGGCGGCTTCCAGGCCCTTCTGATACGAGCGGCTCTCAATGGTCCGCATGGTGCCGATGACGCCCACGTGCCCGCCGCGCGAGGCGCGCACGGCCGCGCGCACGCCGGGCTCGATGACGCCCCAAACGGGCACGTCCATCTCCTGCGCCAGTTGCGGCAGCGCCGCGGCCGAGGCCGTGTTGCAGGCAATGACGATGGCGTCGACATGATGCCGCACCAGGAAGGCGGCAATCTCACGCGCGAAGCCTTCCACCATCTCGCGCGGCTTGCGGCCGTAGGGCACGCGCGCGGTATCGCCAACGTAAAGGTAGTCGCACTCGGGCAACTCGCGGCGGAGCGAGGCGAGCACGGTGAGGCCGCCGACACCGGAGTCGAAGACTCCGATGCGGCTCATTGATTGTTCAGTCACCTTTACCAGAACACCACTTGGAGCACGACAAAGACAACTGCCACGATCACGGCCCAGAAGGCCGGCCGTTGCCACAGCTTCAGGTGGCCTTCGCTGGGCACGTCGGTGCAGCCGTACACCAAGCCCACCAGTTCAGACTCCGGCTTGGGCTTGGTGCAGAGGCTGACGGCGACGGTGACGACGACGCAAATGATCCAGCTCCACAGCGCGCGGTACATGTTCTCCGCCATGTCCTTGGCGTTGGGCGACAGCGCGATGTAGCGCAGCGCGGACGGGTCCGCCTTCACCCAAGCCCACATGGCCACCGAGCTGAGAGTGCCGCTGAGCAGGCCCCAGAAGCCGCCCTGGGGCGTGGCCCGTTTCCAGAGCATGCCCAGAATCACGGTGCCGAACAGCGGCGCAATGAAGAAGCTGAACAGCGCCTGGACGTAGTCCATAATGCTCTTGAACTGCATCACCAGGTAGGCCGTGCCGATGCTGACCATCACGCCCAGGATGGTGCACCAGCGGCCCATGGTGACGTAGTGCGAATCGGACGCGTTCTTCCTGAAGAAGGCGCGGTAGATGTCGTAGGTCCAAACGGTGGAGAACGCGCTGACGTTGCCCGCCATGCCGCTCATGAAGCCGGCAATCAGCGCCGTGATGCCCAGCCCCAGCAGGCCGGGACCGCAGTAGCGCGCCATCATCAGCGGCAGCACTTCGTCGTAGCGATGCCCGCCCGGCGCGTCCGGCCCCAGATGAAACGGCAACACCGCCAGGCCCAGCAGACCGGGCAGGATGACGATGAACGGCACCATCATCTTGAATGCCGAGCCGATGATGGGCGCCATCTTGGCCGCGCGCAGATCCTTGGCCGCCATCACGCGCTGCACCACCAGGAAATCCGTGGTCCAGTAGCCGAACGAGATCACCCAGCCCAGGCCGAACACGATGCCGGTCCAATGGATGCCCATGGGATTCGATGTGAACGAGCCCATGGTGGACCACAGGTGCGTGTAGTCGCCGCCGGGCCAGTTCTTATGGATGCGCGCCACCATACCGGCCCAGCCGCCCGTCTCCCACAGGCCGAGAATGGGGATCACCAGCGCGCCGCCCCAGATCAGGATGAACTGCAACACCTCGTTGAAGATGGCGGACCGCAGCCCGCCCAGCGTCACATAGGCGGCCACGGTGAGCGAGCTGATCCAGATGGAGAAGCTCAAATCCCAGCCGAGCACCACCTTCATCACCACCGCCATGGCGTACATGTTGATGCCGCTCATCAGCACCGTCATGAAGCCGAACGTGATGGCCGACAGCGCCCGCGAGCTTTCGCCGAAGCGCAGTTGCAGGTAGCCCGGCACCGAGTGGGTCTTCGAGATGTAATAGAACGGCATCATCACAATGGCCAGGAAAAGCATGGCCGGGATGGCGCCCACCCAATACCAGTGCGTGGCCAGGATGCCGTATTGATAGGCCGAGCCCGCCCAGCCCATCAGCTCCAACGAGCCGAGGTTGGCCGACAGAAAACTGAGACCGGCGATCCAGGCCGTCATTTCGCGGCCGGCCATGAAGAAGTCTTCGCCGGTGCCGGATTTCTGTTTGAGATAAAGGCCGATCAGCAGGACAGCGACGAAGTACACGGCGATAATCGCGATGTCGACGCCGCCGAGGGTGATGAGACTGGATGCCGCTTGGGTCATGACGAAACGAAGATCGTACCAATGTTAGGCCTTACATGCCAGTATTTCGTGGTTACACTGTGTGTGTGACTTTCGACCCCGTAGAAGTGGCGCGGGCCACGTTTCTGATTGTCGCGACGCTGTTCCCGATTGTGAACCCGCTGGGCGGCGCACCTATCTTCCTCAGCCTGACGGAAGCCTATCCAGTTTCGGTGCAGCGCGCCCTGGCGCGGCGCATTGCCATAAACAGCTTTCTGCTGCTGATTGCATCGCTGTTCATCGGCGCCAATGTGCTGGACTTTTTCGGGCTGTCGCTGCCCGCCGTGCAGTTGGCCGGCGGCATAGTTGTGGCCGCAACCGGTTGGGCGCTGCTGAATCAGCCGGACCGCAAGAACCGCGACCGTGAGACGCCCACCGAGGTGGACATCCTCAGCCACGCGTTCTACCCCTACACGCTGCCGCTCACCGTGGGGCCGGGCTCCATTTCAGTGGCCATCACGCTGGGCGCACACCTGCCCAAGCGGCTGGACACGCATAGCATGTTTGCCCCGGGCGCAATGATTGCCTCCATTGCCGGCGCGCTGGTGATCAGCCTGCTGATCTGGGTGTGTTTCGCGATGGCCGAACGGATGAGCCGCGCGTTGGGGCCGACCGGCACCAGCGTATTGATGCGCCTGTCGAGCTTCATCCTCTTCTGCATCGGCGTGCAGATTGCCTGGAACGGCGTGCAGGGCCTGGTTAAGCCACTGTTGGAGAAGTAGCCGCGTCCAGCAGCAGGCGCAGACTTTCGGCAAGCTGGCCGGTGGTGAACGGCTTGGCGAGAAACGCGGTGCCGGCGGGGAGCGCATCGGAGCCAATCTGACGGTCCAGCTCGGCATCGTTCGTATAGCCGGAGATAAAGAGCGTGCGCAACCCCGGCCAACGCTGGCGCAACGTGGCGGCCAGTTCACGGCCCGACATGCCGGGTAGCGAGAGGTCCGTGACCAGCGCGCCGGGCTCAGTGCTGATTCCCAGCGCCTGCTCGGCCGCCGAACACTCGGTGACGGCATAGCCCTGGCGTTCCAGGGTCTTGGCGATCAGGGCGCGAATGCCCGGCTCGTCCTCCACCAGCAGAATCCGCGTTGCCGACGCCACTGCCTGTGGGCAGATGAGCGTCAGCGTCTGGTTGGCAAAATCCAGCTCGCCATTGAGAGCCAGCCAAGGCCGCACCAGCCCGGCCAGGCCGAGCGGCGGATCGGTACCCACCTTTTCTCCAGTGAAGGGCTCGAAGATGCGTTCACCGACTTCAGGAGGCAGTTCGGCGCCATCGGCGCGGAGGCGGATGACGGCGCGGCCGCCATCGGCGCGGGCTTCAAGCACCAGCCTCGCCGGGCCCAAGTGCGGATGCAGGTAGCGCACAGCCTCGGCCAGCATCTGATCGAGCAACGTCACAGCAGTGTGCGCGGCCAAGCGCGGCTCGACAGAACCGAGGGCAACGCCCAGCTTTGCGGCGGCAGACGGAGCCCAGGCGGAGAGGTCCAGGCTGGCGGCGGTGAACACCGGCGGCCGGACCAGCGCCGTCATCTCTTGAGTGAGCCGGGCCATACGGCCGGAGGCGGTGATGATCTCCTGGACATCCGAGCGGCGCGGGTCGCCTTCGGGCAGGCTTGCCAGCAGCTCGTCGGCGTAGCCGCCGATGATCATCAGCAGATTGTTGGCGACGTGAGAGACGCGGCCCGAGAGGCGCTCGACAGCACCGCGCTTGGCTTCTTCAATTCCGGCGCGGCTGGGCGGAGCGGGCGCGGCGGCGGGCTGCTCGTCAGAGAAGATCAACAGTAGCTCGTCTTCGCCTTCGGCCTGCCATCCCGGGATGCGGGTGAGCGAAACCGAAAGACTGGACTGGCCCAACGCAATGCGGACGTTCGAGGCCACCTGGCCGGTGGCGAGCACTTGGCCGAGCAAACCTTCCAACGCCGGATCGGGGATCAGATCGGGCAGCCGCAGAGCCGTCAGATCACCCGGAAACGGACCAAAACGGCGCTTAAAATTGCGGTTGACAGCGGCCAAACGCCATTCGCCGTCGACAATGGCGACGGGCAACGGCAGCGCGGTGAAGAGTTCCTCGTAATAGCGGCGCTCCGACTCCACGAGCGCGAGCAGACGAGCCACGTCTGCTGATTTCCACTGCTCATGGTCGGCGCGCTGCATAGATACGTCTACGTCTATAGTCTGTCGGCAGGAATCGGCTGGTGCAATAGGCGGCGACGGAGGTACGTATGGTACGGAGGGGGCAGAATGGGGATTGCGTGGATGCGATGAGACTTGGCCCAACAGCGGTGTAGTCTTCCTGGTGAGCTTCTTTTCTGAAACACGGGCTAGCCAAGCTGGTCCGCTAGGCGAGCTAGCCGAGGCTCCGGCGCTGTATGCGGCATGACAAACAGTGGCTTGTGTTAGCGCCACAAACCCAGTTGGTCTTGGAATCTCCCAGGAGCGGCGAGAATAGTCTCCATGCAAATAGACTAAATCCCAAGGTGGCCTTCATTGAGCCGTCTCTAGCCAAATAATTGTGTTAACGTAATACGTTAACTAAACGTTGACAGGAGCGCAGTTTGTGGTTATCCTGTTCAAAGAGAGAAAGTTCGGCAAGCAGTGCAACCAGCGTGCTGCACTTATTCGCGCGCATGGAGCACGGCGAGCCGAATTAATAGGCGCCCGGCTTGACGCGTTGCGTTTTGCCACATGCCTGGAGGATCTGCGGAACGTTCCGGGACGGCTGCACGAACTCAAGGGAGACCGTAAAGGCCAGCTCTCATTTGATCTCGACCATCCATACAGGCTGATTTTTGTCCCCGATCATGAGCCCATTCCCGCTATTGAAGATGGTGGCCTAGCCTGGGGGCAAGTTACCGTTGTCAAAATCCTTGGAATCGAAGATACCCATGAGTAGCCAGAATCTCAACGAGTACCGGCCTGACACTGTGACTCCGCCCGGCTTCTACGTCCAGGAAAAGCTTGCCGAAATCGGCATGACACAAACGGAGTTGGGCGATAGGATCGGCCGCACCAAGAAGACGGTGAATGAAATAGTTTCCGGCAAGGCCCCGATTGAACCTGAGACGGCTCTGCAACTGGAACGCGTGCTTGGCATTCCCGCCAGGTTTTGGAACAATGCCGAACGGCAATACCGGGATCACCTTGTCCGGCAATCTGAGCGGAAACGTCTTGCAGACCAACTTGAGAGGCTTAAGAACTTCCCCGTTAGCTTCATGCGTCGTTTGGGATGGCTGCCAGACCGCGCTGACAAGATCGATTGTCTATTGGACTTACTCGGCTTTTTTGGGGTGGCTAGCTTCGAAGCACTCGATCAGATTGACCTGCAGACATGCGCAGCTTTCAGGCAATCGGCCATTCATCGCGTCGAACGGGGGGCAATCCTTTCCTGGCTTAGGAAGGGAGAACTTGATGCTCGTGCGATTACCTGCAAGCCGTTCCAAAGAAATAAGTTCCAGACCACACTTTCTGAACTTCGCCTGCTAACGCTGCGGGCTTTTGACGATGGAATACAGGAGGCTGTTCGGCTTTGCGCCGAAGCTGGCGTGGCCCTTGTCTTCGTCCCGGAATTACCAGGAACCCGCACGTGGGGAGCAACACGCTGGTTGACGCCGGACAAGGCGCTGATGCAGCTCAGCGCAAGAGGCAAGACCGACGATCAACTTTGGTTTACCTTCTTTCACGAGGCAGGACATGTCTTGCTGCATCCGAAAAAGGATATTTTCATCGAGCTTGACGATACTATCGATAGCCGCGAGGAAGAAGCTAATCGATTTGCGGCAGATCTGTTGATTCCGCCGGGCATGTGGTCATTGCTGCGTCAGATGAAGCCTAGAAGCACGTTTGAGATACAGCAGTTCGCCGAACATTACAGGGTCTCAGCCAGTGTTCTGGTAGGGCGCATGCAGCGTGAAAAGTTGATTCTGCCCTCTCACCTAAATGGATTCAAGACTCGGATTGAACTCAGATCCGGCGATGGGAGCGTGGCTATTCCCAGAGCTATAGCACCTCAAAAATAAGGCACTTCAAATAGAGCGTTTCCGGGACGGTGAGCAGGATGGGATGGTCTTGCGCTTGCGTCCGGCGATCGAGGATACGCAATGTGCGGCCGGCGTCGAGTGCGGCTTCAGCCACTACCCCAAGCAGCGCCGCTTCACTGACGTGATGTGAGCAGGAACAGGTCACCAGTGTGCCGCCGGGCGAAAGCAGCGAGAGCGCCTTGGTGTTCAGTTCCTTGTAACCGCGCAAGGCGGCGTCGAGCGTGGAGCGCGACTTGGAGAACGCCGGCGGATCGAGCACCACGGTATCGAAGCGGCGGCGCGCCGAGGCGAGGCCGGAGAGATAGTCGAACGCATTCGCTTCGCGGAAAGTGACGTTCGAAACCGAGTTCGCTTCCGCGTTGCGGCGGGCCGTTTCCAGCGCGGCGGCCGATGAATCGACGCCTTCCACGCTTTCACAGCGCGGCGCCATGTGCAGCGCGAAACCGCCGGTGGAGGTGAAACAATCGAGCGCGCGGCCACGGGCAAAGCGCGCCGCAGCCAGATAGTTTTCGCGCTGATCGAGATAGACGCCGGTCTTCTGGCCGTGCAATAGATCGGCCTCCAGCGTTAAGTGATTTACGCGAACCTGGACACGCTCCGGAATTTCCCCATGCAGTGTTTCCGGCTCCAGCGAGAGCTGCTCCAAGCGGCGCACGGCCACGTCGTTGCGCGCCAGAATGCCGCGCGGGCTGACGAGCTCGTTGAGGCAATCGACCAGCGTGGTGCGCACGGCGTCCATGCCCTGATCGAGAAGCTGAAGGACAAGATAATCGCCATACCGGTCGATGACCAGGCCGGGCAGCAGGTCGCCCTCGGCATGCACCAGGCGGTAGGCTTCGCAATCTGGCGCGACGCGGCGGCGGTGCTCCAGCGCGGCGCTGAGGCGGCGCAGGAAGAAGAGCCGGTTGATGGACTCGTCCTGGCGGCTCAACAGACGCAGCGTAATCTGCGACGTGGAGCTGAAGTGCGCCACGCCAAGCGGGCGGTTGCGGTCGTTGGCAACGCGCACCACCTCACCGGGCTGGGCGGAGCCACGGTCGGCGACGTCGCTGGTGTAAATCCAGGGGTGACCGGATTCGATGCGCGTCTGGGCGCGGCGGTTGACGCGGACGGTATTCACTGGGCGCGCTGTCCCTGCAGCCGGGCAATGCGCTGCTCAGTGGCCGGGTGCGTGGAGAAGAGGTTCGCCAACGCCTGGCCGGAAAACGGCTTGATGATGTACATGTGCGACATGGCCGGCGACGCCTCCATGGGGATGCGGCGCGAATAGCCTTCCAGCTTACGCAGGGCTGAAATCAGGCCGTCGGGCGAGCCGGTGAAGCGCGCCGAAGCGGCGTCGGCGCCGTATTCGCGAGTGCGCGAGATGGCCATCTGGATGATCAGCGAAGCGATGGGCGCCAGGATCATCATCAGGATGCCGGCAAACGGGTTGGGCGCGTCGTCGTCGTCCGAGCGCGAGCCGCCAAAGAAGAACGCCATGCGCGCGATGAACGTGATAGCCGCGCCGATGGTGGCCGCGACGGAGCTGACCAGGATGTCGCGGTTGCGGACGTGGCCCAATTCGTGAGCGATGACGCCTTCCAGTTCCCGCTCGTCCATCAGTTCCAGCAGGCCCGCCGTAACGGCCACTGAAGAATGCGCAGGGTCGCGGCCGGTGGCGAAGGCGTTGGGCGAATCCTCCGGGATCACCCAGAGCTTGGGCATGGGCAGGCCCATACGGTCGCACAGACGCTTGACCATCGGCTGGAGCCGGAAGTAGACGTCGCTGTGTTCGGTTTCAGAGATGCGGATGGCGCCCGAAGACATGAGCGCGATCTTTTCCGAGAAGAAGTAGCTGGCGAAGTTCATAACGATGGCCAAGCCAAGGCCCATCGTCATGCCGCCGCGGCCGCCGACGGCTTGGCCGGCAACCAGCAGCAAGCCGCTCATGACGCCCAGCAGAAGGACGGTTTTTACGGAGTTCATAGCAACCTTAAGTTCTATTTTCTCAGATGTGAAAGCGTGCCGCCGCGTTGCGCGCATCGGATATGCTTATGGGTTGGGAAGATTGTGGGTCCGAGCAGGAAGGAGTATTTGACATGAGCCAGGAACTCTCGCGGCGCGGCATGCTGAAAAAGGCCGCGTTAGCCGCCGCACCGGCGATACTGCCGGCTTTGGGCGCCAACGACAAGATCACGCTGGGCGTGATCGGCACCGGCGGCCGCGGCCGCTACCTGACCGAGCGCGCGTTTGTCGGCAACCCGAACCGTTTCACGGTGGCGGCGTTGTGCGACACCTACTCGGGCAACTTGGCCAAGGGTAAGGACGTGGTGGCCACGTTCGGCAAGAACACGCCCAAAACCGTTATCGACTACAAGGAAGTTCTCGCCGACAAGTCGATTGACGCCGTGATTATCGCCACGCCGGAGCACCTGCACCATCGCATGTTGCTGGACGCGCTGGCCGCGGGCAAGAACGTCTACGTGGAAAAGCCGCTGGCGCACACGATCGAAGAGTGCCAGGAGATTATGCGCGCCGTGGCGAAGAGCAAGAGCGTGGTCCAGGTGGGCACGCAGAACCGCTCCAACAGCCTGTATCAGATGGCCAAGACGATGATCTCGCAAGGCCTGATTGGCGACTGCCACTATGTGCGCGCCTTCTGGTACCGCAACGCGCTGCCGAACGGTGCGGCGGCATGGCGCTACTCATTCCCCGAAGACGCCACCGAAGGCAACACCGACTGGAAGCGCTTCATTGGCCCGGCGCCGATGAAGCCGTTCTACAAGCCGCGCTACTTCCAGTGGCGCCTGTACTGGGATTATTCGAGCGGCATCGCCACGGACCTGATGGTGCACCAGACCGACATCACCGCCTATGTGATGGGCAAGAGCATTCCGAACTCCGTGATGGCCAGCGGCGGCGTGTACCGTTGGACGGAAAACGACGACCGCGAAGTGCCGGATACCTGGAGCGTGCTGATGGATTACGACAGCAAGTTCCACATCAACTACTCCTGCTACCTGGGCAACCAGAAGTTCGGCTACGGCGAACAGTTCATGGGCAACGACGGCACCATTGAAGTGATCAGCCGCCAGACGTTGAACTTCTACCCGGAAAGCTACAAGGGCGTATCGGACAAAGTGGCGGCGCGCAAAGAGCTCTCCATCACCATCCCGAACAACGACCATCTGGCCGTGGAGGCGCACCTGCGCAACTTCTTCAACTCGATTCTGGGCGTGGAGAAGGTGATTGCGCCGCCGTCAGCCGGCTATGAAGCCGCCATCCCGGGCTTCATGTCGGTGCTCAGCTATAAGAACGGCAAGAAGGTGCTGTGGGATCACAAGGCGGACAAGTACTCCTACGCCTAAGCGCGCAACACGCGATTCAAAAGGGCCCGCCGCAAGGCGGGCCTTTTCTGTTTCTACTTAGGAAAGTTCTTCATGCCGGCGGCGACGCCGCGCTCGATGGCGGCGCGCTGAGCGGCGGCGTCGCCCTTGGCGTCGGCGGCGATGTAGTAGAACACATCGCCGGTGTCGGTATCCACCAAGGTGAAGTGCGCGTGCAGGCGATCGGGCTCAGCGTCGGCGCGGATGAAGACCAGGGCATTGATCTTGGCCGGCGGAATCATGTCGCCGACACCGGAGCCGAGCGTATAGGCGACCTTGGCGATCTCCTTAGGGCTGGTCTCCATCAACTTGTTGATGTAGCCGAAACGCTTGCGCACCGCGGCGAGAATGGTCTCATCGCCGGGCGCCGGCAGAGCTTCTCGGCCCGCGTTTTTCAGCGCGGCGGTGATGATCTCTTCAAGCATCGTGGCGACAGGCTTGGCGCTCGACGCATCAGCCGGTTTGCCGGCAACATCAATTTCCGGCGCCAGCACGGCAAAATTGCGAATAACCTTTTCGCCGGATTTGAATTTTGGATGAATATACTGGGCACTGAGCGTTTGCACAGAGACCACACAGAAAAGGGCTAGCGCTACCCACTTCGACATGCAATCCTCCCGGCAGGGCCGCTCAGACGCGGCCCCACTTGAATCCATCAGGGAGTATACACTCGCTGGCCGCCGGGCGAACCCCTCTGTTAGGTCCTGTGAACGCGACGCAAAGTGTAGACGTCGGGCTGAGCGTTGGCGTGCTCGAGTTTGCGCAGATTGTCAGAAACCGAGATCAGCTTGCCGTTGATATGGTTGGCGCGCTCGGACGCAAGAAACTGCGCAAGGTGGATCTGCTTATCAGGCGGCGTGCCGCCAGTGGTGCGGATCTGGGCGGCGTTCTGGAGTTCCGTCCATCCGGCCAGATCTCCGGCGCGCAGAATTTCGTCTGTGAGGCTGGTGTAAGTGACGCCAGGGTCCATGCAATTGACCTGGACGTTGGACTCGGCCAGTTCCGCGGCCATCGTCTCAGCCAACCGCACCAGACCGGCCTGGCAGGCGGCATAAGCGCTGAACCGCGGGCGCGGCGATTCGGCGCCAGCGCCCACCAGCAGAATGATCTTCCCCGACCGCGCGGCGCGCATGTGCGGAATGACGGCGCGGCAAAGGTTCATCGTCCCGGCCAATTGCGTCATGACGGCCTCCGCGAACGCGGCCGCATCGGTTTGTTCAGCCGGGCCGATGGGGCCAATGACGCCATGCGCGGCGATGCACACATCCGGCGCGCCGACCGTGCTCCGCATCAGCTCGACGGCAGCATCGACACCGCCGGCATCGCGAACATCGGCTTGCAACCTCACCGAAACGCCGCCGGCGTGTTCAATCTCCAGGAAAGCCAGATCGAGCTCAGCCTTGGAGCGGGCCAGCAAGCCGATGCGCGCCCCGGCCGCGGCGAAACCGATGGCCAGGCGCTTGCCAATGCCGCGTCCGGCTCCGGAAATGAGAATGGACTTGTCCTTGAATGACCACACGATGCTCATGTCACCCACCAAGATCCTAGCAGGGACAGAAGCAGTCTAGCGGGCGACCTTGTGGGTGTAAAGAATCTGGTCGGCGCGGGCGAGCAACTGGTCGGCGGTTTCCGTAGCGCGGTGTTCAGCGACGCCAATTGAGAGACTGGCCTGGACACGGAGGGCGTTGGGCGGCTTGCGAAGAACGTATTCGCCACGCAACGTCTGCTCCAGCAGGCGTGACCGGACCATGGCGTCCTGGAGATGGCAGCCCATCAGAACGACGAATTCGTCACCGCCCCAGCGCGCGGCCGTATCGTCAGCGCGAAGCTGGTTCTTCAAGCGCGCGGCAAAGAGCTTGAGCAACTCGTCGCCCGCAAGATGACCGTACTGGTCGTTGACCTGTTTGAACCGGTTCAGGTCGATCAGCAACAGACAGAAGGGCAGGCCGGATTCGATGTGCTGGGCGATTCGTATCTGCACCACCCGGCGGTTTGCCAGGCCGGTGAGTGAATCGCGGTTGGCCACTTCCTCAGCCTCGTCCAGCTTGTGGCGATAGATCAGCATTTCACGTTCCAGCTCTTCGATGATGAGCCGGTTCTCCGACTTGAGGTCTTCGACCAGACGCGTGATCTGGGCCACCTGCCGGTAGATGCGTTGACGCAGTTCCTGCGCATCTTCGTTGTCAGCCGCGCAGCGCAGATCGGAAGCAACGCCAAGAAAGCGGCTTTCGTGTTTGCTGTGGCGCTGCTGGAGAGAACTGGAAGTCTGCGCCAACATTTGCAGCACCTCGGCGAGGTCGACAGTGCCCGCCATTTGCTGGCGGATGTGCGAGGAGGACTCTTCAAGCGCGCGGCGCACCTCGTCGCGGCTGGCCTCAAGCGTGTCCTCAGAGGCTTCCCGGCGGAGCCGTTTTTCCAGAGGCTGAAGCGTTAACGGCGGCACGCTGCCGCCTGCGCATTCGACGATAATGTGCTTTTCAATGCCGCCGATGGCGTCCAGGTAGCAGGTGAGCGTCTTCCGGAACAGCGTGTGTTCGCGATCCAGCTTGTCGATGTTCACACGCAGGCTGACAAGATCCATTCCCATTGGGGGATACAGCTCCGATCAATTCCTGTATCGGCGCGGGAGGAGCGGCTTTGACCGTTTAATTGCACGCAGCTAGGCTATACTGTGGAAGGCGCTGGACGGGCAATGAACCGGACCGGCGCCGCGAATCCGGGAGGACGATGAGCAAGGAAGATTGCATTGAAGTATTAGGCACGGTGGTGGAGAAGTTCCCGAGCGGGCTGTTTAGCGTGCAATTGGAACAGGACCGCCTGGTGCTGGCCCATCTGGCAGGCAAGCTGCGGCGCAACCGCATCCGTGTTCTGGCTGGCGACCGCGTGACGATCGAGATGTCGCCCTACGATCTGACCAAGGGCCGCATCACCTACCGCCACAAATAGTCCCCCCGAAAAACGGTACGAAAACGACGGCTGGCGGCGCCCCGCAGCAGGGCTCGCCAAGAGTCCGGTCACAGCAGTTCAAAAATCTTTGGCGGCGCACCGGACGGCAGTCTGGCCAGCGCTTAAATCCATAAAAACAAAATCACTTGACCTTTAGGCGAGAGGCTCGCATTGGAGTGTGGTGACACGTCCCATGAGGCGGGAGGCACGCTCCTCCGCAATAGAATGTGCGCGGAGGTGGAAACGCAGCCAATGAAGACCACGGTGATGCCAGCCCGCACCCGTACGGAGAAGACGCAGAACGGTGACCTGGGCGCGCGCCTGCGTGAGCGTGTGGTGGGTCAGGACGAGGCGATTGACGCGATTGTCCCCTACGTCCATCTTTACGAGGCTGGCCTGGCGCCGGAAGGACGGCCAGTGGGCGTGTTTCTGCTGCTGGGGCCGACCGGCACGGGCAAGACTCGCACCGTAGAGGCGCTGGCCGACGCAGTGCATGGCAGCGAGCGTAACCTGCTGCGCGTCGACTGCGGCGAATTCCAGTTGGAGCACGAAGTGGCCAAGCTGATTGGAGCGCCGCCCGGATACCTGGGCCACCGCGAGACGCAGCCGATGGTCAGCCAGCACCGGCTGAACGCCACAACGAGCGACCGTTCAAGCCTTTCCATTGTGCTGTTCGACGAAATTGAAAAGGCCGCGCCGTCGATGGGGCGGCTGCTGCTGGGCGTGCTCGACAAGGCCACGTTGAAGCTGGGCGACAACACGACGGTGAACTTCGAGCGCAGCCTGATCTTCATGACATCCAACCTGGGCGCGCGCGAGATGGAGAGCGAGCTGACGCGGCGCTTCGGGCTGGCCTCGGCCACGTCGAGTGGCGCCGACGCGGACAAACTGGGGCGCATCGGCATGGGCGCGGTGAAGCGGCGCTTCTCACCCGAGTTCATCAACCGCGTGGACCGCATGATCACGTACCGGCCGCTGGCGGGCGAAGCGCTGGAATCGATTCTGGATTTGCAGATGGAAGCGCTGAACCGCCACATCCACCTGCGGTTGGGGCCGGCGGCGTTTCAACTGCAACTGGCCGCGCCGGCGCGCGAGTTTCTGCTGACGCGCGGCACCAGCGCCGAGTACGGAGCCCGCGAATTAAAGCGTGCCATGCACCGGCATGTGATTCAACCGCTGGCGCGCGTGGTGCTGGAGCATTGCGCCGATCCGGGCGCGACGTTGATGGTCGATGTCGCGGCCGATGGCGGCACGCTGACGTTTCAGGGTAAAGGC
The DNA here is from genome assembly GCA_964478395.1 of uncultured Candidatus Solibacter sp. GTDB lineage: Bacteria > Acidobacteriota > Terriglobia > Bryobacterales > Bryobacteraceae > Paludibaculum. The sequence continues at coordinate 25,124 of CAYZIX010000016.1, read as the reverse complement.
GGCAGGCTTCTGGCGGCCTGAGCGGGCTCGGCCGCACGGCGCCGGCGGATGAACCAGGCGAGAATCAGCAGGCCCAAAGCCAGCGCCACCCACGGAATTATAGCCAGCCAGACGGCGCTGGGGCCGCGCGGGACAATCAGAACGCGCTCGCCATACTGGGCGACGAAGCGCGCCACAATCTGATCCTCCGTTTTGCCTTCAGCGAGCATCTTCGCAATTTCTGTCCGCATCCCGGCCGCCACTTCAGAGCGGTGTACGGCAACGTTCTCACTCCAGCAGCAGGGAGCGATGAAACGTTCTTCGATACGGCGTTGCGCATCGGGCGCAGCGGCCAGCGCAGCGCCGGCCAGCACGAGAGTCAGCAAGCAGAGTCTAGACATCCGGACCTCTTTCGACCGGCGTCCGGCGCGCGAAGCGGCGCAGCCGGATGGCCTCGTGGAATCCGATGAAAATGTTCAAAATGCCGAGCCCACTAACGGCTCCGCGGAAATGCTCACTCAGAAAAAATGGCCGCCAGGCGGGCACGGCGCGCAGCAGCCAGTTGCGCATCCAGAGATCATCAAGCCACGGATAGACCAGCAAAAAGATGCCCATCTCCAGCACAAAGACGCAGTAGAGCACCGCGGCCAGTTTGACTATCCAGCCGGCAGAGCTTGGTTCGGGCGTGGGAGATGGGAGCGTCTCTGGATTCATAGCAAGCCTTGAAGAGCGAGGCGAACGGGAGCATAGCTCCGGCGATGCAGCGGCGTGGGACCGAGACGGCTGAGCGCGTCGCGGTGCTCTTTCGTAGGATAGCCCTTGTGGCGAGCCAGACCATAGCCGGGATAGGCGCGGTCCAGTTCGCAGACACAGGCATCGCGCGCAACCTTGGCGAGGATGGAAGCGGCGGCGATGGAGGCCACACGCGCGTCGCCGTGAATGAGCGCCTGCTGCGGCACCGGCCAATCAATGTTCATGGCGTCGATGAGGAGATAGTCGCAGGCCGGGCTGAGTGCGGCAACGGCGCGGCGCATGGCCAGACGGGAGGCTTCACGGATGTTGATGAGATCGATCTCAGCCGGGCTGGCCGAGGCTACGGCCCAGGCCCGTGACCGGCAGCGGATAAGCGCCGACAGTTCGTCGCGGCGCGCTTCTGGCAGGGTCTTACTATCGGCCAAGCCGTCTACGGGACGGGCGTCGTCCAAGATGACCGCCGCTGCGTAGACAGGTCCAAAGAGGCAACCGCGGCCGGCTTCATCGACGCCGGCCGGGTAGCTATAGCCCTGGCTCCGCACCGCACGCTCGAATTCGCTGGTGCAGGCCACGGCTGGAAGTTTGCCTCTGTTCGTGTCTATTCGCGCTCGCGGAGGCGGGCAGCCTTGCCGCGCAGATTGCGCAGATAGTACAGCTTGGAGCGGCGGACACGACCGGTGCGGACCACGTCGATGTGGTCGATGACAGGCGCGTTGAGCGGGAAAATGCGCTCTACGCCCTGGCTGAAGCTGATCTTGCGCACCGTGATGGTCTCGCCCAGGCCGCTATTTTTGCGCGCGATGAGGGTGCCCTCGAAGGCCTGCAGACGCTCCTTGTCGCCTTCCTTGATTTTGACGTGCACACGGAGCGTATCGCCGATACGGAACTCGGGTAGATCGGTCCTCTTGTTCTTATTCAGAATCTTGCTGAGATAGGGGCTGATCATGGTCTGCTACCTTCTTCTTGCCTTTCTTCTACTTTAAACCCATTGGCGGTGCGTCCGCCGAGCAGTTCCGGACGCGAACGCCCGGTCTTCTCGATGGCCGCCTGCTGGCGCCACTCCCGGATGGCAGCATGATTGCCACCCAGAAGCACGTCCGGCACCGCGTGGCCGCGAAACACGGCCGGCCGCGTGTAGTGCGGACAATCGAAGACCGGGCCGGAATAGCCCGAGTCTTCAAACGATTCAATCGCCGCCGAGTCCTCATTCCCGAGCACTCCTGGAATGAGCCGCGCGACTGCGTCCACCACCACCGCGGCGGCCAGTTCGCCACCGCTTAGTACGTACTCACCGATCGAGATCTCCTCGTCGGCCAGGAACTGGCTAACCCGCTCGTCGACGCCTTCATAGCGTCCGCAGATCAGCACCAGCTCCTCAAACTCCAACAGCCGCCGCGCCGAGCGCTGCGTAAACAGCGGCCCTTGAGCCGAAAGCAACGCCACGCGATGGCGCGCCTTGTCGCGCTGCGGCAGAATCGCCTCGACAGCCTCAAAAACCGGTCCGGGCTTCAAGACCATGCCCTCGCCGCCGCCGAACGGCCGGTCGTCCACAGTCTTGTGGAAATCGTAGGTCCAGTCGCGCAGATTATGAATCTTGATCTGCAACACACCGGACTTTTCGGCCCGCGCCACGACGCCATGCTCAAATGGCCCGTGAAAAAACTCCGGAAAGATGGTCACTACGTGAAACGTCACGACTCATCCTTCGACGGCTCATTCAACTCCAACAATCCGGGGGGCGGATCGACCACAATGCGCCGGCCCGCGGGATCGATCTCCACGCAGATGGCCTTGGCAAACGGGATCCAGACAACCTTGCCCGGACTCGCCCCTTCGGGCAGAACTTCCAGCAAATCCGGCCCGCCGTACTCCTGCCAGCCGGTTACTACACCCAACCGCCGGAGGCTTGTGCGCTCCAGCACCTCACAGCCGACCAGGTCGGCCAGATAATACTCGCCGTCACCCAGCAGCGGCCGTTCCGCAGCCGGAATCACCACGTCGGCCCCGGCAAACGGCTCGATGCTCTCGATCGAATCGTAACCGGCGAAGTGGAACACCCAGCGGCCTTTATAAGGACGCGCCGCGTCCACATCAAGCGGCTGCTCCTGGTTGAGCCAGGCGCCGCGCGCATCGCGCAACCAGACCCGTTTGGCCGCCTCCACCAGTCCGGCGCCGGCCTCGCTGTCAGCGTAGATCTCACCGCGCAGCCCGCGCGGCCGGCCCAGACGGGCCACGAGAACCGGGGCCGGCGGCGCACTCATCACTCGAGAATTTCCAGCGTGAAGCGCCGGTTCAGCTTCATCCCGGCCGCAGCCAGCAGGGTGCGCATCGAGCGGGCCGTACGGCCCTGCTTGCCGATCACCTTGCCCAGGTCGCTGGGTGCGACGCGCAGTTCCAGCACAGTGGCCTGCTCGCCCTGCACCTCGCGGACCTGCACCTCTTCCGGAGTGTCCACCAGCGCCTTCGTGATTTCCTCGACCAGTTCTTTCATGCCAGCCACAGCGGGTACCTCCCGTCTACGCTCAGATGCTAACACGCCACCCGCAAGCGCGGGCGCGCACTAGGCAGCAGGCTGCTCGACCGGAGCCGGGTTGGCCTTAACCAACCGCGCCACCGTATCCGACATCTGGGCGCCGGACTTAACCCAATGTTCAATCCGGGTGTGGTTCAACTCAATCACCGCCGGATCGGCCACCGGATTATAGTGACCAATCACTTCGATGGCTTCCGAGTCGCGCGCACGGTCTTTCTCAATGACCACCACGCGGTAGGTCGGCTTTTTCTTGGCGCCAAAACGCGCCAGGCGAATCATCAGCATCTCGATCTGCTCTCCTTCAGGAGCTTAATTTCTCAATACTCCGCACCGCCGGCTCCCCACGGTCACCCGCCAAACGGGTTGGGAAACGGCAGCTTAAACTTGCCCATCTTCTTGCCCAGCAGGCCGCCAGACATCGACTTCATCATTTTGCGGGCCTGCCCATACTGCTTCAAAAGACTGTTGACGTCCTGCACCGTGGTGCCCGAGCCACGCGCAATCCGGCGGCGGCGGGTACCGTTGATCAGCATGTGATTGGCGCGCTCGCGCGGCGTCATCGAGTCGATGATGGCCACCACACGGGTGATCTCTTTCTCATCGACCTTTACGTTCTTCAATTCCTTCAGCGGCCCCAGCTGCGGCATCATGCCAAGCAACGATTCCAGCGGCCCCAGCTTACGCAACTGCTTCAACTGATCGCGAAAATCCTCAAGCGTGAAATCGTCTTCCAGCAGCTTGCGCTGCATCTTCTCGGCCTGATGCTGATCGACCTGCTCCTCCATCTTTTCGATGAAGCTGAGCACGTCGCCCATGCCGAGAATGCGCGAAGCGACACGGTCCGGATGGAACGGCTCCAGCGCGTCCGGCTTTTCACCAGTGCCGACAAACTTGAGCGGCTGCCCCGTAATATGCCGGATGGAGAGCGCGGCGCCACCGCGCGCGTCGCCATCCATCTTCGTGAGGATGACGCCGGTAATGCCCAGGCGCTTATGAAACTCGTCGGCGCTCTTCACCGCATCCTGGCCGGTCATGGCGTCGGCCACGAACAGGATTTCGGTGGGATTCAGCGCGGCCTTGATCTCGCTCAGCTCCGCCATCAACTGCTCGTCGATGTGCAGGCGGCCGGCGGTATCGATCAGGACCATGTCGCGCCCGGTCTGCTCGGCATCGCGCTTAGCCGCGCGGGCCAACTCCAGCGGTTTGGTCTCTTCCGGCGTACCGGCATAGAGCGGCAATTGCAGGTCGCGCGCCAACACGGCCAACTGTTCACGCGCCGCCGGACGGTAAACGTCCACAGAGACCATCTCCGGGCGCTGGCCGTTCTTCGACAGATAGCGCGCCAGCTTGGCCGTGGACGTGGTTTTGCCCGAGCCCTGCAGCCCGACGATCATCACGATGGTGGGCGGCTGATTGGAGGTGCGCACCCGCGAGGCATGCGTGCCGAGCACGCTGACCAGCTCATCGCGAACGATTTTGATTACCTGCTGCGCCGGAGAGAAGGCTGTAAGTACTTCCTGGCCAAGGGCTTTTACGCGCACGGCGTCAATAAAAGCCTTGACGACCTTGAAATGCACGTCGGCCTCGAGGAGAGCCACACGGATCTCCTTCAAGGCGGCCTCCATGTTCTCGGCCGTCAGCTTGCCTTCGCCGCGCAGGCTCTTGAAAACCCGCTGCAGCTTGTCGCTCAGAGAGTCGAACATCTTCTTCGGCTGAAACCGTTTAGGCGGCGTCGGGGTGTGGCGGCCATGTTCCCATCCGTGGGCACACACATACCGATACACTCCGCCGCTAGGGCAGCATCGACCATTATAGCAGCCTAAGCGCCAAGCGGCAGCCGGATGGAAACATCCAGGCCCGGGTGGGCGTTGACGGCGCTGATGGAGCCGCCGTGCAGGTGAACGGCGCGCTGCGCAATGGCCAGACCGAGGCCGACGCCGCCGCTTTCCCGCGAGCGGTCGTCCTCAACGCGCACAAACGGGCGGAATATCTTCTCGATCTCCCCTTCCGGAACGCCTTCACCCTGGTCGCGGATGGAGATCACCGCCGACGAACCGTCGCGGCGCAGCAGGACGGAGATCCGCGAGCCGGCCGGCGCGTGCCGGATGGCGTTGCGCAGCACGTTTTCCACGGCGCGGCGCAGCAGTTCGCGGTCGGCGTGGATCATGGGCAACTCTTCACAGGAAACATCGATGAAGCACGGCCGGGCGTCCGCCTCGATGGCGCAGTCGCCGGCCACCTGGGTGACCACGTCCGACAACGGCAGCAGGTCGTACGTACGCACGGCCGGATCGCCCTCGGCGCGAGTCATTTCAATCAGATAGTGGACCAGTTCGGCCAGCCGGGCGCTCTCCTTCTTGATCCGCGCCAGATTGGCCGTACGGTCGTCGCTGGTCTTGGCCAGCTCGATGGCAAAGTTCATGCGCGCCAGCGGCGAGCGCAACTCGTGCGAGACATCCTGCAACAGGCGGCGTTCGGCGGTGAGCAGCGTTTCAATACGGTCCGCCATGGCGTCGAACGAGCGCGCCACGTCGCCAAACTCATCCCGCCGCGCCGGGCGAATGCGCACCGACAGGTCGCCGCCGGCGAAGCGCTGCATCTTTTCACGCAACTCACGCAGCGGACGCACCAACGTGAACGCAAGCGCCCAACTCAGGCCCACCAACACAATAACAATCCAACTGAAATAGGGCAGCAGGTTAGGCTCCTGCAGGCCTCCCCAACGCAGCGTCATCAGCGCGTAACGCTGATCCTCGCTGATGGTGAACATCGGCTCCGGCGGCGGGCCTCCGCCAAGCAGGCCGTAAAAGAAGAATGGCGTGCGGAAGCGCGGCGGACGGGGCGGAAGAACCTTGTGTTGCTCACCGGTGAGCAGATCGTGTCCGCCGCCATCCAGCAAACGATGCGTGCCGGGGTAGTAGCGGTCGATCTTGGCCAGCATGGCGCGCAGCGCCGGAGCGCCGCCGGTTTCCCAGGCCTCGCGCGCATCGTCCAACTGCAACGCCATGGCGCCGCGGAACATCGGCGAGATGGGACGCCGGGCGTCGTGCACCAGTGACGTGGTCAGCCAAAACGCCAGCAGCGAGAAGACCAGCATGCCGGCAAACCAGCCAAGGACGCGGACGAAAAGGGATTTCATGGCCGCCCGGTGAGCGCGAACTGATAGCCAACGCCGCGCACGGTAATGATCAGAGTACCGTCATCGTCGAGCTTCCGCCGCAGGTGACTGATATGGACGTCAATGGAACGGTCGAAAGGCGTGGCGGAACGCTGGTTGAGCCGCTGCATCAGTTCATCGCGCGAAACGACGCGCCCGGCCGCGCGGATGAGGATCTCCAGAATGTCGTACTCGATGCTGGTCAGATCAACGTGACGGCCAGCCCGCGCGACACGGCGTGAGCCGGCATCCAACGTAATGCCGCAGACCTCAATCACGGCCGGCGCCGGCCCGGCCGCGGGCTGCGCCCTACGCATCACGGAATTGATTCGCAGCAATAGCTCAAGCGGCTCAAACGGCTTGGGCAGATAATCGTCCGCGCCAGCCTGCAAGCCGGTGATGCGGCTAGCCGGGTCGCCCTTGGCCGTGAGCATCACCACAGGCAGCGCCGACTGAGCGCGCAGACGCGCCAGCACACTGAACCCGTCCATGCGAGGCAGCATCACGTCCAGCAGCACGATATCGAACTGGCCCGAGAGCGCCGCTTCAAGCCCGGCCTCGCCGTTGTGGGCCACTGTTACGGCATGGCCTTCGGCGCGCAGGTACTCTGAAATGAGCTCGCCCAGCTCCACATCGTCGTCGATCAGAAGAATCGAGTAGGGCATCGGGGTATCGGCGGATGGGGCGCCCATGACTCCATTTTGGATGCGCCCCGCGACTGGAGCCTAGCATACCCGCACCAACATTCACAATTCTTTGCGCTAGCGCGCTATACTGTTGTCCAGCCCCGGCGAGTAGGGGACCATTTAGAGCCAGACACAGGGTCAACTATGATCCACGTGGCGAACGGCGAGGTTTTCGGACCTCGCCGTTTTCCTTTTTAACGGACCACTACCTTCTTCACTCCGACGTTGTCGCGCTCATCCACCACCTTGACGGCGACGGTGATCTCCGTGACGGCGGGCTTGGGCAGCTCGACGGCGTAATCGTGCGCCAGAGAATCGGTCATGCGCGTGGTGGGCATGGCTTCCACCCAATCGCCGCCATTGACGGAATACTCGGCCGACTGCAAAGCGCTGAGCGCGTCGGCGGCATGGAAGCCGATAACCAGCTTCGCGCCCTCCACCTTCGCGCTGAGGCCGGTCACCTCCGGCGGCGTGTTGTCGACGGTGAACTCTTCGCTTTCGGCCGTAGCGGCAAGGCCCTGGCCGGGGAAATTGTCATCCTGGTCACTCACCGTAATACGCAAACGGTAGCGCCCATCGGCAAACGCGGCGCCGTCCCAACTGGCGCGCGTGTCTTTCAGGTCCTTCTTTAGCGGTTTCCATTCGCGCTCCTCCGCGCCGCGGATCTCGACAGTGGAGGTGACACCGTCGCCGTTGGCGTCCAGCACACGCCAGCGCGCGCCCAGCCAGCCCTTGTCGTAGTTCATACTCACCTGGCCGGTCTCGGTGGCCTGCGGCGCGTTGGGCCCGGCGGCCTGACGGCGCGGCTGGCCCACGCCGGGCACGTTGAGGGTCGTCGATGCCGTCAGCGTGATCCCGGATGAAGTGCCGAACTTGTGGTTGGCCGGCGTCAATTCAATCTTCTCGATCACCGGTGCGACGTTCTTGGCCTGATAGGCGGCTTCCACCAGTTTGAGCAGCGGCGAAGCGCCTGCGGGCGAGGCCGTCAGCGTGGCGCGCCAAGCCAGGTAGCGCGCGGGCGGAGCGGAGATGCGGCCGGCGGCTTCCGACCACGGGCTCCAGTGCTGGCGCGCGGCCTCGGTGTTGCCGCTGCGCGCCTCCAATTTCACCGTGCCGCCGTTCAGCTCAGCGTCATGCCGCAAGCGGCCCCAATAGGTGAAGCTGCCCGCGTCGAAGACATCGCTCTCAATAACACCGCTGGGCGCAATGCCCGGTCCGAGCTCGAACACCTGGCCCGGATTGGCGGTGACAGCGATGAAGCCTCCGCCCGCGGCAGGGGCAAAGGCGGTGACCTGTTGCGGCTCGGCGTCAATCAGGCGCGTGAAGGTCTGCGCCGAGTCGATGCGCAAAATGCGTCCATCGTTGCCGGTGCCGGCCAACAACTTACCATCGGCGCCGATAGCCAGCGCGTAAACCGTAGCCGAGGTGCTGGACCACAGCCGGCGCGGCTCGCCGTCGGGCGCAATCTGGTAAATCTCGGCGCCACCGCCGCCCGGCGCAGCGGCCAGAGCCGGCGGCACCGCGACAATGCTAGGCCGCACGGCCACTTGTGTGCCCTGCCCAGGCTGTGTGGGCGCGGTCTGGGCTGCCATCTGCACCTGCGGCGGGATCACGGGCGGCGTTATGGAAATGGAGGGCGCGGAAGAGGGCGTGCGCGTGCCCGAAGCCGCGGCGTAGACCGTGCCGTCGGCCGCCACCACCAGCGCGGTGACCTCCCGGCGCGCGGTCTGGTGCAGCACAAATCCTTCGCCCTTTGGCGATACGCGCAGCACCACGCCACCGGGCTCCGTACCGGCGATGAACGCGCCGTCCTTGGCCACGGCCAACGCCCGCACATGCGTCTCTCCGGAATCGAAAACAACACTCGCTTTACCGGTGGCATCGATGCGCTGGATCTGGCCCGGGTCGCCCGTAGCGGCATAGAGAGCGCCGTCGGCGCCCCACACCAGCGCCCAAACATAATTGGCCTTCAACGTTACAAACAGTTTCGGCGCGCCTTGTTCAATGCGATAGACCTTCGCGCCCGGCGAAACGGCCGCGTAGACTTCCCCGCCCTTACCGCAAGTGAGTGCGTAGACGGCGCCGCCTTCGAGCGTGGCCACGGTGCGCGCCTTGCCCGAGGCATCGAGCGCGACCACCTTGCCGTCGGAACCAGCGGCATAAGTAACACCTTTCGAGTCGCGCGCCACGGCCCACAGGTGCGGCACGGCCGCATCGTGCAGCCGCTTCCAGCGCGGCGCCAGCGATAGCACGCCGTCCGAGGAGAGGGCGACGCCCGTGAGGTGCGCCTTTTCAAAATCGGCGGCCTCGCTTTGAGTCCAGGTCTTGGTCTCCACGGCCAGCGCGGCCGAAGCCGCAAGCACGGCGGACGTGATCCCTAAAATGCACTTGTTCATGTGGGGAAGGCCCTTTTACCTGACCGAAAATCGCAGGATGACACTGCCGGCGACAACGCCGTCCAGACGCATCTGATCCGCAAGCTGCGCGCTCTCCGTGGCGCCGATTGCCGCGCGCCCGGTGCGGCCCGACTGCATTACGTTGAGCACCGACGGTGGCACCGACGCCAGCGCCTGATCGTCGTCAAACACCGTCGGGCGCGTCTCGACAAACGAGAAGTACAGCGTGTCGTTCGCTTTTTCCTGATTGATCAGCCCGAGCGTCTGCCGCAGATCGAGCGTGCGGTTCATGGCGGCCACCATCTGGCGGCCGCGATTGAGCATGTCGGCATCGCCGATCACCAGACGGTGCTCACCCTTGGGAAACTGCGCCGGCACCTTCACACGGAAGGCGCGCGTCGCGCGTTCACCGCGCCACGGCCGCAGCGTGACCTTGCCGGTGAGTTCGCCGCCGGCGGTGACGTCGGTCTGATCGAGCCACGCCGATTCCACCGTAATGGCGCGCCGTTCCGGCCGCACTTCAACGGCGAGTTGCACGGCCGTGATTTTCGGCAGTTCGCGCGTGTTCTGGAAAAGCCGGTTGAACTTCTCCGCCCAGTAGGCGGACATCTGCATGGGAGCGGCCACGGGCCCTTCGCCGGTGGTGACCAGCGTCGACACATTCATCTCCGGAAGGTCCTTGAATAACACGTGCCCGGTCAGACGGTACGTGGCCTCGTCGGCGGCAGTGGAGTTCAGGTCCTGCAGTATGTTGTAGGTGGTAAGCATCATCAGGAACGGTGTCCACTTCTGATGCTCAAAAACGTTCAGATGGTAGGCTTTCGTCTGGCCCGGCGCCCGCACCTCCAGGGTGACGGGAATGGTGGCCGCCGTGGCGCCCAGTTCGCCCATGATGCCGGAGTGGCGGTCCTGCCGTAGCGCGCCCACCACCGCCGTGGCGTTGGCAAACTTGTTGGGCTGGAACTGGGAGCTGAGCACCATCAGGATTTCACCGCCGGCCATGGGCATGCTGAGCGGGCCGAGGTTGAAGAAGCTGTGCCCGAAGCCCAGCACCCGCTTACCGTCGTTGTATGTGACGGTGCCAAGGCCGGTGATGCTCATGTCGCCGGAGACGAGCACGCCCGCGATCGGCTCACCCGGCTGCAACGCCTTCTGCCAGCCCGGAGCAGGCGTCGACGAGTTCAGCGAGCCGGCCGCACCACCCATCACCGCCGTAACGCCCATCTGGTCGAAGAACGGCCGGAACTCGCGCAGCGTGGATTCGTGGAAGCCGGACATCATCAATGGCGTTTCAATCGGGGTCAACTCGCCGGCGCGCGGCGCGGGCGCGCTGGTGCCCGAGGCCGGCACCGGCGCCTTCGGGCCGGGCGGAAAACTCTTGTCGAGGGCCTCGATTTCGAGCATCTGCTCAATCGGCGTGATGCCGCAGATGGCGTCGGGCGAAAAAACGCTGATGCGCAATGCAATGGCGCCCACCAGACGGCCGTTGATGTAGACCGGGCTGCCGCTCATGCCGCCGGCGACGTTGGTTTTAGCCGCTTTGCCGCCCAGTTTAGCGAGGATCACATCCTGACCCGGTCCCCAGGAATTTTTCCACGGGCCGATAATTTCGACGGGAACAGGCTCCGGCGTGGTGCCTTCGAAAACGGTCCAGGCTACGCCGCGCATGCCGGGCTTCACCTCGCGCGCGGGCATGATTTCCACTTTGCCGGCACGCGGGGGCGCGCCTGCCTGCGCGCTGAGCGCCGGGGCTTCGCCATAGGGGCTGCGGCCCGGGGTCTGCGCCCACGCGGCCAACACGACGGCCAGCGCCGCCCAGAGTCGCTTCATCGTCCCTCCAATTTTCATTATCCGTCAAATGTAGACGCGCCCCGGGCTAGAATGGAGTCATGCCGTTGCTGGAGCGCATTGTCATGGATGCAGACGTGCTCGCCGGTAAGCCGGTAGTGCGAGGTACGCGTCTGGCCGTGGAGTTGATTCTCGATCTCCTCGCCTCCGGGCAGAGCGAGAGCGAGATTCTGACCAACTATCCAGTCCTCACGCGCGATGATATTCTGGCGTGCCTGGCCTATGCCAGCTACCTGGCTCACGAGTACAAGGCGTACCCGATTCCGGCATAGATGCGCGTTCTCGCAGATGAAAACATCCCCCTGGCGGCCGTTGAGCGGTTACGGTCCGCAGGCCACGACGTCGTGTGGGCGCTGACGCACTTCCATGGGTGGAAAGACATGGATCTACTGGAAGCCGCTGAGGCCGAAGGGCTGCTCCTGCTCACACTGGACCGGGACTTCTGGCAAATCGCAGCTCAGCGGCGTGCGCCGCTGAAGCGCTCCGGCGTGATTCTCTTCCGGGTGCATCCAGCCACACCGGAGAATCTGGCGCCGCTAGTAGAGGCGTTTTTGCGCGCCGAACGGAGTTGGACCGGCCATATCAGCATGGTGACCCCGGCCGGGATCCAAATGCTCGCTCGACAGATTGACAGCCCGCCCCGCCCTTGAGCCCGACGCGCGCGCCCTGTTACGGTGGTAATAGGTTCGACGCACCCCACCATGGACTGGTTTAAATCATCCAAGAAGGTAACCCGTGTTACGGACACGGCCCGCCATGTCCGCACCGAAGGCTTGTGGATCAAGTGCGACGGCTGCCGCCAGATCATCTGGCGCAAGGAAATTGAAGAGACGCTGCACTGCTGTCCGAAGTGCGGCCACCACTTCCGCATCGACGCCCGCACCCGGCTGAACTACCTGCTGGACGCCGGTACGGCCGTGGAGCACGACACAACGCTCACCTCTACTGATCCGCTGGAGTTTGTCGACGCCAAGCCCTATCGCGACCGTCTGGCCGGCATGCAGAAATCGCTCAACCTGCGCGACGCCATCATCGCAGCCAGCGGTAAGCTGCAAGGCCGCGATGTGGAGCTGTGCGTGTTGGAATTGAAGTTCATCGGCGGCTCAATGGGCGCCGCCATGGGCGAGAAGCTCACCCGCGCCGTGGAGCGCAGCCTGGCGCGGCGCGCGCCGCTGCTGATTGTGTCCGCCTCCGGCGGCGCACGTATGCAGGAAGGCGCGGTCAGCTTGATGCAGATGGGTAAAGTGAGCGCCGCGCTGATGCGCCTGGATCAGGCGCGCATCCCGTATATCAGTATTTTGACCGACCCCACCACCGGCGGCGTCACCGCCAGCTTTGCCATGCTTGGCGACCTGAATATCGCCGAGCCCGGCGCGCAGATCGGCTTCGCCGGCCCGCGCGTGATTGAACAGACCATCCGCCAGAAGCTGCCCGAGGGCTTCCAGCGGGCTGAGTTTGTGCTGGAGCATGGCTTTTTGGACGCGGTGGTGAAGCGCTCTGAGATGCGCGCCTTCATCGCCCGCGCACTCGACTTCTTCTGCGGACCGGTGGCCAGCGCGGCACAATGATTTCGCTGGTCAACGCAAGTAAACGATTCGGCCCGAGAATCCTGTTTGAAGGCGTGAACTGGCTGATCACGCCGCAGGACCGCGTCGGTCTGGTGGGCGCCAACGGCACAGGCAAGTCCACCGTCATGAAGATCCTGGCCGGGCTCGATACGGTGGACTCCGGCGAGTGCACCACGCAGCGCGGCATCACGGCCGGCTATCTGCCGCAGGACGGGTTGGCGCTGTCCGGCCGCACCGTCTTCGCCGAGTGCCTGGCCGTCTTCGACAAGCTGAAGGATATTGAGCGTGAGCTGGAGACTCTGGCACACGCATTGTCTGAGCTCGACCCCACCAGCGAGGAATACCACACTGCCAGCGACCGCTACGCGCTGCTCGAAACCGAGTTCCGCAACCGCGACGGCTACGCGCTGGAAGCGAAGGTCGGCACCGTGCTCACCGGCCTGGGCTTCCCCAAGGAAGAGTGGACCAAGCGCACCGAGCACTTCTCCGGCGGCTGGCAGATGCGCATTGCGCTGGCTAAGCTCCTGCTGGAGCAACCTAGCCTGCTGTTGCTGGATGAGCCTACCAACCACCTCGACCTGGAAGCGCGTAACTGGCTGGAGGACTACCTCAAGAACTACCCGAATGCCTTCGTGCTGATCTCGCACGACCGCTACTTCCTCGACGTCACGGTGTCGCGCATTGTCGAGCTGTGGAATAAGAACGTCCACTTCTACACCGGCGACTACGAGCGCTACCTGCAACAGAAGACCGAGCGGCGCGAGCAACTGGAGGCGGCCTACCGCAATCAGCGCGAACGCATCGAGCAGTTGGAAGCCTTCATCAATCGCTTCCGCTATCAGGCCACCAAGGCCAAGCAGGTGCAATCGCGCATCAAGGAACTGGACAAGATCGAGCGCATCGAGATCCCGCCCGAAGAGAAGGCCATTCACTTCAGCTTTCCGCAGCCGAAGCCGTCCGGCCGCGTCGTGGCAGAGTTCAAGGGCGTGCAGAAGGCCTACGGCACGAAGGTGGTGCTCGACGACGTCAACTTCCAGATCGAACGCGGTGAGCGCGTGGCGCTGGTCGGAATCAACGGCGCCGGCAAGTCGACCATGATCAAGCTGCTGGCCGGCACTGAGCCATTGACGCGCGGCGAATACACCATCGGCCACAACGTCCAGCCCGACTACTTCGCGCAGGACCAATACAAGGAGCTCGACCCCGACGCGCGCATGTTGGACGACCTGGAAAGCGTCGCCAACGGCAAGACGGTGACCGAGCTGCGCAGCCTGCTGGGCTGCTTCCTGTTCAGCGACGATGATGTTTTCAAGCCGATTGGCGTGCTCAGCGGCGGCGAGCGCAACCGCTACGCGCTGGCCCGCATGTTGCTGAACCCGTCCAATTTCCTGCTGCTGGACGAGCCCACCAACCACCTGGACCTGCGCGCCAAGGACGTGCTGCTTGAAGCGCTGCGCGATTTCACAGGCACCGCCGTCTTCGTCTCGCACGACCGCTATTTCATCGACAACCTGGCCACCAAGGTCATCGAAATCGAGCACGGCCACGCCGAAGTTTACCCGGGCAACTACGAGGATTATCAGTACCGCAAAGCCGGCGGCTCGCCCATCGTGAAAGCCGAGGAGACCGAAGTGGTGGAGGCCGCGCCGATAGTGGAGGCGCCGAAGCCGGCCAAACGCTTGAATCCGCTGAAGACGAAACAGCTTGAGCAGCGCGCCTCGGCATTGGAAATGCGCGCGGCGGAGCTCGAAGAGATCATCGCGCGGCTTGAAACGGAATTACAGTCCTTTGTTTCGGCCGAGGAGACGCGCCGCCAGATGGAAACGCTGGATGCCGCGCGGACGCAGCTCAACACGGCGCTTGAAGAGTGGGAACAGGTCTCCACCGAGCTGGAAGAAACCCGCTAGAGGTTGCGCAGCACGAAGCTCACCAAGTGATAGCCGTCGATGTACTTGAACGGCGACTCGCCCAGCGTGTAGTGGCCGCACGGCAGGGCCACCGGCTTGAAGTCGAGCTTGTGGTCGTAGCAGCGCCGGATGGTTTCGAGCGACAGGTCCGGCATGAATGTGGTGTCGTACTTGGCGTACAGAAACAACGAACGGTTGCGCTGCGCGGCGAACTTCTCGAAATACGCCATTGGGCTGATGCACATCCAGAGCTGACGCAGCGTATCCAGATCTACACCGTCCTCCAAGCCCTGCTTGACATGCACGGTAGACAGGCCCGTCCACACCACATCGGCAAAGAATGTCGAGCAGTGATTGAAGGCGTTGATACGGAAACGCTCGTCGTGCGCGGCGGCTAGAAACGCGTGGCAGGAGCCCAGGCTGGTACCGATCAGCGCAATCCGCTCGGCGCCCTGCTGTTGTAGCCAGTCAGCGGCGGCGCGGATATCCACGACAGCCTGACGCGTGGCGTCGATGGTGCGGCCGACGTTGGAGCTGACGGCGTAGTCGGCGCGCTGCAACTCGGCCGGCATGCGGAAATCGTGATAGGGCAGGCTGAGGCGCAGCGCACTGACGCCGAACTTCTGGAAGGCGCGCGCCAGGGCGTTGTGCGCATCGCGCGGGGCGTTCCAGTGCGGCAGAACCAGCACGGCGCGGCGGCGGTCCGGCGCGGGAAACCATTGCCCGTGCACGACGTTGTTCTCGGGATAAGGTGTTTTCACCGTGGAGGTGAAGCGCAGCAACCCGCCGGTGAGACGGGCATCCGAGGGGGGCTTGTGACGGAAAAAGTCGTCGTTGTGCTCAACGGCGGCGCGGCTCAACTCAAGCATCCGTTCGAGCGGCGTTTCGGCCGTGGGGGCAGGCAACGGCCAGTTCTCCGCCCAGTCGAGGCCCCACTCAAAGGGGCGCCAGACACGGTTGGTGGCGGCGAAGCAGAGACGTTCCTCCCACCGGTTCATCCAGCGGGCGTACAAGGATCCGACAAGTGACATCGAAGGGCGAAACTATTAGCGTAACACCAGCCGCTAATCCAGCACGCCCGGAGGGATGATCAACTGCGCGGCCAGGAAACGCTCCAACACGCCCTTGTGTTCACGGAAGCTGGCCCAAGCCAGCGCCGCGGACTCACCGCTGTCCGAAAAGAAGCCCACACCGCCCGAAGCCAGGCGGCTGTCGCGCCACTCGTCCACCACGCGGCCGTCGATTAACGTGGAGAACCGGTCACCGTCGACCAGCGCCGTGAAGCGGTACGGCTTGCCTGCCTGCAACGTCACCGGCAGTGGCAATTCGACACGCCGGAACACCATGCCGCCCATCACGCTCCAGCGTTCGATGGTCGCGGTCGACGCGCTGCCAGGCTTTGGCAGCAGGATCTTGGTTCTGTAGCACGCACTGGCGTCACGCGCCCGGTACACCCAGCCGACCGCGCGTTTCTCAATGGAGGCGCTGAAATCGAATTCGTAGTCTTTTGCCTGGAGTGTTGGTTTCCAGAGACGAAGCACACCCGGCAGCACCACATTGTTCGGCCGCGCCCAGCCATCGGACGTAGCGGTCCACTCTTTCTGGCTGCTCCATCCACGGCCAAAGTCCACATCGGCGCGCAACGGCTTGTCGCCCGGCAGATGCTTCTCCACCCACTCCATCAAACGGCTTGGCGCCTCACGGGCGTCGGCGCGCGTTCCATCTCCGGCGCCTTCCGGACGCGTCGTTGGAGCCGTCCGGGCCAGCGGACTCGTCTGACCGGCCGCCGGGCCTGTATCCGGGTACCAAATCCGGATGGCGACCAGCGCTACCACCATCATCGTTACCGCCACCGCCAACATAGCCGCTGAAGCACGAGCCGGGGGCTTCTGCAATGGCGTTTGCGGCGACTGCCACAGCGGATCGGCGTCGTACTCCATGTCGCGCATGATCGACGCGGACGCACGGGCTCCACGCCGCCGGCAGTATTCGCCGCAGAACTGACGGTCGCTTAACTGCCGCAGCGGGGAGATCTCCTTCCCGCATCGCTGGCAACGCATTTCCTGCCCTTTCGACACCTTCCGGGTAGCCTACCTTCGGTGTAGTACCTGTGGTGGTCCCTAATCTAACCGACTAGGTACAATTATCTCTGCGTTTGAGGTAAGGGATAGTCCGTGTGCTTCAGGCATTTGCCGGTTCATCCTCTCCGGGGCCGGAAGGCCGACCCAGTTCCGTTGTCGCTCAGATCCCAGCCGTACAGACAGACGTGATCGAACGCCCACAGACTGACGCCATTCAACCCCAGGTCGGCGGCATAATCCACTTCCCTGAGCCACGGATACCCTCCTCGGAACACTCCAATCATTGCCCGGACCGAATCACCCTCCCAGCCCAGGCTGAGCGGCAGTCCCATGCACGTTTTCGCCAGATCCAGATCCCGGGACCACACGCTATAATCTAATGCTTCAACTTTGAATCGGGTGAACCCGCTTGAAACTTTAGCCCCCCATTCTACTGGAAAATTGACAAACCAGTTCAGTTTACCGCCCAGGTTGTGTATTCCGCTCGGCGTTGGCTGGTTCACGTCGTAGGGGTAGAGCAGCTCGACCCTTGCCTCCGCATAGCTGGCGCGCACGTGAGCCATGAGCGCGGCGGCATGGTCCCGCAAGCGGTTGCGTAAAAACGTCGCGTCCGCACTGGCATTCACCGACGGATCATCGTCGGGCGAGCGGAAGACATGCAGCGCGCGGCCCAGCGCCGCCTGCGCAGCGGCGGCCGTCTCGTCGTCGTAATACGCCATGCCTCCGTTCGGATGAGTCGCAGAGTAGTTTGTGAAATACCACCAGAGGAACTCGCCAAATTGCAGATCCACGGGCAAGCCGGCGGCGTTCATCAGCGTGGCCGCCTCCAGCAGCGCGCGTTTCTGGTAGGCCAGCGTGGCCTGGCAGGGCGCGCAGTGGGTCGACGCCAGATTGCCGAAGCTCATATCCGTGGTGACGGCGGTCCCATCCGGGAAGCGGGCCGCCATCGCTTCGGGTGGGTTCACCAGCTCCATGGAAAACGAAGTGGTGACGGACCGCCCGGCTGCGGCGCACAACTGGTAGAGATCCGTGTGCCAGGCGCGCGCTCCGGCATTCAGCACCGCCGCCGCGTCCGGATCCACCTGCCAGACGCCCATGGAACCGTTGCCGAGCGTGGTCTGGGCGAGAATGGTGGCGCCATCGCATGTCGCGGTGACGTTGTAGCTGTATGAAGCCGCCGCCGAGCGCGCGTGCAGCACCAGCGCGTCTCCGTTCACTTCGGCCCAGACACCCACCATTGTCGCGTTGACGATCATGGCGAAGTGCCGGGCCACATTGGCTGCCGGCGTGGCCACCAGCACACTCTTGCCCATGGTCTGGTCGCCGATGGTGAGGAAGACGGAGCTGCCTGCCGCATAAGTGCCGCTGAACGGCACGCTGAGCGTGGGCGTCGATCCGCCTATGCGTTTGCGCTGGTTCCACCAGAAGATGCCGATGTACTCATTCAGCGGACCCTTGCAGCCCAGCCGGTCGAGCATCCATAGAATCCGCGCCGGCGGCAGCTTGTACGTATGATCGGTCGAATAGTCGAGCGCCGGGGTCATGAACGTTTGCTCGGGCAGCGGGTCGGGCACGTCGCTGGCCACGGCCGCATCCAGACCGGCAAAGTAGACGGGCAGATTGCTGGACGATGTCAGTTTCAGCACGTGGTCGCCTGCGCCAAGCCCGGTGGCCACGCGCCGGCGCGTGACCAGCGCCTCGTCCACGCTCAGCGCACAGTTCAGCTCCGTGGCGGCAGCGCCGTCCACCTCGACCGCAAACGCGCCGCGGTCGGTGTAGAGCGACGTCCACACCCACAGGTCGTGGACCTCTGAGCAGTAGTAGTGCACGCTGGCCGACGCGCCGGTCTCCGTAGTTCCCAGCAGCATGTTGTCCAGCGCGTTGCCGTTTTCCGGTGTCCAGGCGCCGCTGTATTCGACGCGCGCGTCGACGGCGGACAGGCGCGCCGACAGCGGCCCGGCCACCTTCAGGTATTTCACGCCGTCCGGCCCCGAAACGCTCCAGTTGCTGAATACGGCGGACCATTCTTCGCCCGCATAGGCCGCGCCATTGGCCAGACGCGGCGCCAGCGTCAGCCACATCTTGCGGATCTGCCCAAGACCCAGCGCGCTGAAGTCCAGCGAGACATGCACCGTGGGCGCGGAGCTGCCGCCGCTGAACTGGGCCGCCTCCGGCGAGGCCGTCAGACGCACGTTTTTCGACTCGGCGTACATCGACAGGAAATTCGCGTCGTAGCCGCCTGTTTTCGTGCTCACCGTCAGCGTGGTGCCGCTGGAGGTGGCCTCAAGGGCAAACGGCGCGGCGGTGTAGTTGGCGTTGTTGATCATCTTGGCCAGCGCCGCGGCCACCGTGTTGGCCTTCACCTGCGCCAGCGTCACGCTGCCGTTACCGTCGCTGGCCGTGCACGCCAGCGTTGTGGCGTCGTCCAGCGCCCGCGTAATCGTGATGACGTTGCTGTTCACCGCCACGGTCACGTCACTGCGCCCGGCGGCCTGCGCCGCCAGCGCCGCGGCAATTTCGGCGCCCGACGAGCCGGAAGGCCAACCCGCCGTGTAGGTGTATGTATCCGCGCCGATGGTCAGTGAGTGCTCGCTGAAGGGCGCCCCGTAGTAGAAGGTAAAATCGCAGGCGATGGCGCCCGGGACAACATAGTCGAACGCCATGTTCTGATACCAGAGGATGAGGCGGTCGTATCCGGACAGCCCGTCGCCGGAGATCTCGAACTGGGTACTGGCGGGCGCCGCGCCGCCGCCGGTGATAGTGGCGTGGTCGGAAAGGCGCACGCGCGCGGTGGCGCCGTCTGGTGTGATGGCGTCCAGGTAGGGCCAGTCGATGCTCGGGTATTTGCCGCAGGTCCACGGCATCACGCCCGTGAGCGTGGCGTCGAACTCCAGCTTCAGCCCGTCGAAGTTGTAGTCCGGCAGGTATTTCAGCCGCGGATGTTCGAAAAAGTTGTCGCCGTCGTACAGCACCACCACGGCAAAATCGGCCGCGTCCTGAAAGCTGCCGCTGACGGTGAAACCATCCGCGCTGGCCGAGTGTACCGCCGCCGATGCGCCCAATGAATCGAAGCCCCGCAGGTGCACCGTGCGGTTCGGCTGCAGCTTGAAGATCTGTTCCGGCAAAGATGTAGCCCTCCGCATGACAATTTCAACGCCCGCCCCGCACACGCCCGCCCGGACTATCGCAAACAGTTGACAACAGGCTGAATATTTCTGAGCTATCCTGGTCACCGTGAATCCGGACGATGTTCGCTCACGCTTGCAGGCCGATCCCGCTTGGGCCGTTTACGCCCTCGGCGACCTCGCCCCGGCTCACGCGCCGCACTGCCGCTGGTTCACCGCGCCCCCCAGTGCCGTCGCGCTGCTCTACGGTGAATTCTCAACGCCCATCTTCTGGGCCGCTGGCGATCCGGCCGCCTTCGCCCACCACGAACGTGACCTCTTCGCCGCCGCTGAGCTGATCCTCCAGATCAAGCCCGAATACGAGCCGCTCATCCGCCGCCACTACCACCGCGTCGGCCTCCATCGCATGTGGCGCATGGCCCTCCGCCCGGCCGATTTCGCGCCCGCCGCCCCGCAGCCGTCCGATCGCCGCATCGAACTCAGCGAACTACCCGTGCTCCAGGCGTTCTACGACGCCACGCCCGGCGACGGGCCCGAGTTCTTCCAGCCGTCCATGCTCGAGCACGGCATCTTCTACGGCGCCTGGGCCGGCGGTGAACTCGTCGCCGCCGCCGGCACGCACGTCTATTCGGTGGAGCAGCGCGCCGGCGCCATCGGTTGCGTTTATACGCGCGCCGATCAGCGCCGCCGCGGCCATGCCGCGCGCCTCACCTCCGCCCTGGCGCGCGCGCTGTTCAATGCCGGCGTGGACACCGTCGCGCTCAGCGTGCGCGAGGAAAATGTCGGCGCCACCAGCGTCTACGCCCGCCTCGGCTTTCACTCCCACTGCCGCTTCTTCGAAGGCCATGCCTGGCGCTGACGCG
The DNA here is from genome assembly GCA_964478395.1 of uncultured Candidatus Solibacter sp. GTDB lineage: Bacteria > Acidobacteriota > Terriglobia > Bryobacterales > Bryobacteraceae > Paludibaculum. The sequence goes on along the minus strand of CAYZIX010000016.1, from coordinate 4,228 downwards.
CGCCGCTTCGCATGTGCGTAAAATAGGGGACGTTCCTCCCGATGTCTCAACCGGGCAAAAACGATTCCCAGGACCGCGGCCTGCCGTCGAACCTCTACGCCGAGCGCATGGTGCTCGGCTCGATTATCGTCAACGGCAACGCCTTCGTCACCGCTGCGTCGTCGCTTGCCCCTGACGACTTTTCGCTCGACAAACACCGCCGCATCTTCCAGCGCATGCTGGACCTGCAAAACCGCGACGAACACATCGACCGCGTCACCGTCGCCAACGAGCTGATGAAGCGCGGCGAACTCGAGTCGGTCGACGGCCTCACCTATCTTGCTTCACTCGATGAGGGGCTGCCCGAGGTCTTCCACCTCGAAAGCTACATCCAGATCGTGCGCGACAAGAGCCTGCTGCGGCAGTTGATCTTCCAGGCGCGCGAAACCATCGACCGTTGCATGCTGGCCGAGGACGAGCCCGTTCAGATCCTCTCAACCGCGGAGAACTCGCTGCTCCAGCTCGGGGAAGCCCGTGCCAAGGCCTCGCTGCTCAGCGCCCGTCAGGTGTTCGAGCAGGAAGAGGGCGGCGTCAACGTCTTTCTCGACCCTTCGCGCCGCGTGGCCGGCACCTCCACGGGATTTCTCAAACTGGACGAGATGACCGGCGGCTTCCGCGCCGGTGAGCTCGTGATCCTGGCCGCCCGCCCGGCCATGGGCAAGACGGCATTGGCGCTGAACATGGCCGTGCATATCGCCACCAACCGTAAGAATCCGAAAGCGGTGGCCGTCTTCTCGCTGGAAATGTCGCGCCAGTCGCTGCTGACACGACTCATTTGCTCCATGGCGCGCGTCGACCAGCAACGTTTCCGCTCCGGCCACCTCGATCGTGACGAGCACGGCCGGTTGGCCGACGCCGCAACTGATTTGTTCGAGGCCCCGCTTTACATCGATGACACTTCCAGCACCACGCTGATGGATATCAACGCCAAGCTGCGCAAGCTGAAGGCCACCATCCCGCAACCGCTGGGGCTCGTGATTGTCGATTACCTGCAACTGATGCCCGCCCCTTCGTTGGGCCGCAACTCCAACCGCGTACAGGAAGTGGGCGCCCTGTCGCGCGGCCTGAAGCTGATGTCGAAGGACCTCGAAGTGCCCTTCCTGGTGCTGTCGCAGTTGAGCCGCGCGCCGGAGCAGCGCATCGGCGACCATCGCCCGCAGTTGGCCGACCTGCGTGAATCTGGATCCATCGAGCAGGACGCCGACATGGTGGCGTTCATCTTCCGGCCGGAAGTCTATCAGCGCGATCGTGAAGACCTGCGCGGCCAGGCCGAACTGTTGCTGGCCAAGCAGCGCAACGGCCCCACCGGCAAGGTATCGCTGATTTTCTTGCACCAATACACCAAATTTGAAAACCCCGCCGAAGTCTTCGACGAAGAGCCGCCCGCCGAATAATTCAGCGTTATACTGCTGGGCATGCAAGCCCACTGCGTCCGCATTGGCGTTTTATTGCTCCCCATTTCTGCTTTATTGCTGAGCGCGGCGGAGCCGCCGGCCCAGCCCGTGCCGGTGCGCCGCGCCGTGCTCTACAAAAACGGCGTTGGCTATTTCGAGCACATCGGCCGCGTGCGCGACAACCAGGACGTCTCAATTTCCTTCACCTCCGGGCAACTGGATGATGTGCTGAAATCGCTCACCGTGCTCGACCTGAACGGCGGCGCGGTGACGGGCGTGCACTATGGCTCGGCCGCGCCGCTCGACCGCCAGCTTTCCGCGTTGCAGCTCGGCACCGGCGAAAAGACCACGCTCGCCGAACTGCTCGGCGCGCTGCGCGGCGCCAAAATCGAGATCCGCAGCGGCACGAACGTCATCACCGGCCGACTGTTGAGCATCGAGCGTAAAACACGCATCAACGGCGGCACCACCCTCGAAGTGGATTATGTCGCGCTGCTCACGGATGCGGGCGAAGTAAAAACGACAGAGCTTTCATCCGCTTTTTCCGTGCGCCTGCTGGACGCGCAATTAGCTGGGCGCGTGGGCAAGTATCTCGATGTGGTTTCATCGGCACGGGAGCCTGACGACCGCCGGATGGTCATTTCGACAACCGGCCAGGGCGAGCGGTCCCTTTACATCAGCTATATCAGTGAAGTTCCGGTGTGGAAAACCACCTATCGGGTTGTCTTGAACGCTCAGAAAAAGCCGCTGCTGCAAGGTTGGGCAATTGTTGATAACACCACCGGACAGAGCTGGGAGAACGTGGAGCTGTCGTTGGTGGCGGGCGCGCCGCAGTCTTTTATTCAGAAGCTGTCGCAACCCTATTACGCACGCCGCCCCGTGGTCCCGCTGCCGGAGTCGGCGTCGAGCACGCCGCAAACCTTTGAGGCGCCCGTCGTGCTGGGCGGCGCCCGCGTGCGCGGCACGGTCACTGATCCGGTGGGGGCAGCCATCCCCGGGGCTGTAGTCACAGTGTTCGATGCCAATAACAACGCTGTGGCGCGGACCACCAGCGATGTGAATGGAAAGTACGAGATCGCCGGCTTGGCCGAGGGGCCGGTCCGCCTGATGGTGGAGGCAGGCGGCTTCAACAAGTCTGAGCTGAACAACGTCGTGGCAACCCGCAACAGCGTGGCTCAAAATGACATCCGCCTGAATTTAGGCAGCGTGTCTGAGACCGTATCGGTGGTCGCGAATACACCCGTGTTGAACTCCGAGACAGCCAGCATCTCCTCGGGCGTGCGTAACGCCGGCAGCGGCTCCGCGCTCGGTCGGGGCGCTGGATTGGGACGGGGGAACGGCGGGATTGTTGGAGGTGTTCCTGGTGGTGTCGCGGGTGGCTCATTCGGCGGCGTGATTGGAGACGCCCGCGATCGTCTGGCGGCGGCGGCCGATGGCCAGGACCTCGGCGATTTGTTCGAGTACAAGATGAAGACGCCGGTCACGGTGCTGAAGAACCAATCCGTGCTGGTGCCCATCGCGCAGGCCTCAGTCGAGGCTGAGAAGGTCTCTGTCTGGCGTGAGCACGGCCCGTCGGTGCGCCCCACGCGGGCGCTCTGGCTGACGAACTCCAGCGGCTTGACCCTCGACAGCGGCAGCCTCAGCGTGCTGGAGGACGACACCTTCGCCGGTGAAGGCCTGCTTGAATCCATGCGCCCGAACGAGAAGCGGCTAATCAGCTACGCAACAGACCTTGCCGTGACCGCCAGCGCGCGCCAGACCGTCGAGCCGCAGCGCGTCGCGCACGTCAAGGTGTCGCGCGGCGTGATGGTGCAGACTGCCGAGCAGCGCGAGTCGAAGACTTACACGTTCCGGAATACTGACTCCACCGCGCGCGTCGTCCTGGTGGAACACCCCGTTCGCTCCGGATATGAACTACGCAGCGCCGTGAAGCCGGTGGAAACCACCGCGAACTGGATGCGTTTCCGCCTGTCCGTCGATCCCGGCAAGACCGCCACGCTGCTGGTGGAGGAGGCCCGGCCCATCGAGACCAGATACCAGGTGGCGCAGTTGAGCTCCCAGCAGATTGCCGTGTTCGTGCGCCAGCGGCTCATCGACAAGGCGCTCGAGGAAGCGCTCGGCAAGGTGCTCGCGCAGAAGGCCGTGGTCGATGAACTCGACACCACCATCGAGTCCAAGGACGAAGAGAAGAAGAGCATCTACGACGACCAGCAGCGGCTGCGCGAAAACATCAAGGCGCTGAAAGGCAGCGCCGAGGAGCGCGCCCTGTTGCAGCGCTACACGAAACAGTTGAACGACCAGGAGACGCGCCTGGAGCAGCTCGACAAGGAACTCACCGAGCTCAAACAGAAGAAAGATGCGGCCGAGGCGCTGCACGGCCGCATGATTGAGGAGCTAGTTTTTTGATGCCGTCATGAGCGGCGCTTCGGACGAGACCGTCACCGCCAGCACGCGCACCTTGTCGTTGTCGGGCAGCGTCAGCGTGGTCGCGCCCGCCGGCAGCGCGATGGGGTACGCGTACAGGTACGAGTATTCGTACGGCTTGTTCGCGCCCTCGGCCGTGTGATGGTGTGAGGCGTACCACGCCACCTGTGACGGCTTGATGAAGCCCAGCGTCAGGCCGGCGTATTCGTCGTTCGAGCCCATCATCATCCGCATCATGCCCGGCGGCGGACCGGCCGGTGCACCGCCCTGCCCCGTGCGCGCCGTGGGCGGCGGGCCGAAGCCGCCGAAGCCGTCGTTCTCCATCTGCATCGGCGGACGCCGCGCGCCGCCCGGAAACGCGGGCGCCTGCG
>CAYZIX010000015.1:9314-45448 GCA_964478395.1 uncultured Candidatus Solibacter sp. | reverse complement strand
CCTTGGCGTTTCCTTCAGATTGCGGATCAGAATCCCGTAGGTGTTCAGCGCCTTGGTGACACGGATCTGGCCGTTGACAAAGACCTTTTCGTTGGCCTTCACCAGCAGAATCTGCCGGTAAATCTGGCTCGCTTCATACAAATAGCGTTGAGAGTCCTCGGCCTCTTTCAACGCCTGCTCTAATGGGATTTCCTCGCGCTTTCCCATTCGGGCATTGGCCGACTCGATGGCCAGCTTGTAAGCCATCGCCTCTTTGGCCAGCGCCATCATATAACTGCGCCATACGTCGTCAGTCGGCTTGGGGAACGGCGAAAATGCCTCGGCATCCTGCAGCACTTCCGGCCACAGCCCACTCAGAGCCTTGGATGAAATGGGGTCCAGCTTGCCGCCGGGCAACGGTACTTCCAGTGCCGTTGGCACCGGCGCCACACGCATCGCCATCTGCACAACAATCATGTCCACCAAACGGTCCCAGGTCTCGTTCACCGAGCGTGGATCCGGGTCCCGCTCACGCTTGCCGAATACGTCCCTCCAGGAAGTAGAAGCCGTTGTATCCTGCTGCCCGTAACCGATGTCGGCCCTTAGATTAAGCGAGTCCAACGCACGCTTTGACGCTACGTCGATCGCCTGGTATGCGACCTCCATCTTGCCGCGATAGCTGCGATACAGATTGCCGCGCTCGTCGTGGCCTTCGAACGTTTCGGTGTAGGCATTCGTGATGCTGAAGCTCAAGATGGTGCCCGGATTGGCATCGTCGACAATGTACCGGTTGTCCTGCTGGATCATCGTAACCAGCTTGGTCTTGAGCAGTTCCGGCAGGGTATCGGCCTCTGCTACGCGAGTCACAATCTTCGATTCGATCCGGATGGTCTTTTTCTGCAGGATCACCGTGGGCGGAATGATCCACTGCATGGACGCATTCCTCCGGTGCAGCGCCGGTATCCCTTGTCCGAACAACCCAAGTGAGGTCAACAGCAAAACACCGCACCTGTATGATGACGACCGATTCATACCTTTTCCTTCCTTCGAGGCAACCGCCGTTCCCCCCGGAACTGGCGTCTTCGCATCTTTATGACCGGGCGGGCCGGTTGCATTACAGGTGCAGTTTGATTTGAGTGAAGCCCGCGTCCATATTGCTTTGTAATGGGTCCCCCCCGGGCGTCATAGAAAATCATAGCGGCGGAAACGCCGTCACATCGGCCACGGCTCCGTGGCCGATCCATCTCACACTGACCGGCAGGGAGGATCTATGCTACGCACTCGTATGGCCCGGTTAATTGGCCAAATTGTGCTTTGTCTTGGACTGTGTTTCACTACGATGGCTGCTTCGGCGACGGGCACCTACACACTGCCCCAGTTTGTCTTCGGCGGCGGCTGGTACACAGCCATTTACTTCACGAATATGACTGGCGGCGAGGTCTCGTTTCCCGTGTACTTCTACTCGGACTCGGGCGCGGCGCTCACCGTGCCTTCCCTTGGAGCTTCGTCCACCACAGTCACCATCGCTTCCTACGGCACGGCTGTGATTGAGGCCCCCAATACCGGCAGCCTGCAACAGGGCTTCGCCACATTTACGCTACCCACCGGCGTGGGCGGCTACGGTGTTTTCCGCGCCGCCGGATCGAGCGGGGCTCAAGAGGCAGTGGTGCCATTCGCCAGTTCCAGCGGCACTACAGCAACGTTGATTTTCGATGAGAACGGCTTGAGCACGGGCGTGGCCATCGCTAACCCGGGCACGTCGCAGACCACCATTACAGCTACCGCGCGGGACCTGACGGGCTCCAGCATTGGATCGTCCACCATCACGCTGCCAGCGCTGAACCACACAGCGGCCGTGCTGAGTGCATTCTCCGGGCTCGGCGGCGTCTCGGGTCAACGCGGCACCGTGCAGTTCACGGCGTCCACTGGGACACTGGCCGTACTCGGGCTACGCTTCAATGGCTCGGCGTTCACTTCGATTCCGCAAACGACGCCCGCTACCGCATCGCTCACGTCCACTGCGGTGTTCAAGACCGGCCAGTATACAGGCCCCTCCACGCTCTATAGCGGCAAAGCGATCGTCGATATTGTTGGCCCCGGCGTCTCCAGCGATGGCTCGCAACTCTACACGCTCGCCGTTGCCAGCAAAGGGAACTATTTGACCTATCCGACTTCGGCCACCTGGTACACCGGCCCCGCGGCCAACAGCCCGTGGGCTAGCCGGCTATCCAAGGCCGGAATCACTTCTTCCGCTTGGTCCTACGGTGTGGGGAAGGGGCCTGGCGTCACTCACTGGGGCAACAACGTGCTTCTGGGATTCAGTCAGATCGGCAACACGCTCACCGTCGCGTCGTTCACCGACAATGGAACCGATCAATCGACTCCGGTTGATCAGATCACCTATTCGCTGAGCACCGCCACGGCGGAAAACACCACCACCACTACCGCGTTCCAGACCGGCACCTACCACTCTCCCAGCGCGATCTTCGACTCCAATGGGCTGATCACTCTCTCCGGCCCTGGAGGGTCCGGTGGCGGAATTACGCAATGGGCTCTGGCGGCCGCACCAGGCGCGAACTGGCTAACCTACCCACTGACCGCCACAGTTTACGTCGGCTCAATCGACAATCACCCGTGGGTCACGCGCATCAAGGCTGCCGGTGTCAGCTCCACCGCGTTGAGCTACGGAATCGGCAACGGCCCCAATATCACTTACTGGGGGAACAATATTTTGATGGGTTTCAGTCAGGTAGGAAATACTCTGACGATTTTCAGCTTCACTTACAACGGCAAGGACTACGCCACACCCGTCGATCAGATCACCTACACGCTGCAATAGACGCCGCATGGACACCGCAAATCAAGGAGCAATCTGATGCGATTGAACTACATACTCTTGAGCATTGCTGTCTGCGGCGGCGCCCTGCTGACTGCCGCGCAGCCTGCGCGCCGCGTGGCGGCGCCATTCAAACCTGCCATCCGGCTGGATAACAAGCCGGTTGAATATCCGGGCACGGCGAACAGTTTGAAGGACATTGACTTCAAGAATTTCACCTACAAACTGAGCGATCGCGGTGACGACGGCCGTCGTGTCCGGAATGGGAAGTACGAGTCGCGCGCAGAACTCAGTTTTGACGACATCAACGTCGGCGACGTATGGCTTTTTGGCCAGCAGAATGGACAACCCGGCTATGCGCTTGTCACCATCTACAACACTTACGGAGGAGGCAGCTCGAACGAAGATCTCGATGTCTTGCTCTACACCGTGCGAAATCACCGGTTGGTGCTGGTTCAGCAGATGACCGTAGATGCGCAGGCGCCGGGCGTGGGGGTGGTCTTCACCCCCGCCACCAAGGCGTTGACCATCAAGGCGAGAAGTAACGACAACTCAGCACACTGCTGCGCCGAACACCTCGACGTCATTCATCTGCACTGGACCGGAAGCGGCTTCGCGGTAACCGACGCACGCCGCGTTCCGGCACCAAAGACAAAATAGCCACCACTAACTTATCTTGCCGGGCCGCGCAGATCCGCCGGCCCGGCATCACCCGCCAACGTCAGCCCGGCCCAGAAGTACGGGTGCCGCCAGCGGCTGGTGGCCGCGCTCGATCCAGCCTCACGCGCCTCACCGCGCAGGAGCGCCAGGCGCGCATCGGCCAGTGCGCCGGCCAGCGTGGCCCCGGGCTTTACCGCGCGCACAACCGTTTCGCGCAGCAGCTGTGCAACACTCAGGTCGCCGACATCCCACAACGTGAGCAGCGTGGCTCGCGAACCTGCCACCGCCAGCGCATGCCGCAAGCCCTGCACCCCTTCTCCCGCCTCGGCCCCACGCCCGGTACTGCAACCGAGCAGAGCCGTCAAACGGGTCCCATCCAGATCCATCAGCATCATCTCATCCGCCGTCAACCAGCCGTCGCGCAGCACAATGCCGGTCTCCGCGGAGTTGTGAAAAAAGCCGTGAACGTGAATGATCAGCGCCAGTGGATGATGCAGCGCTAGCACCTCTTCCTTCGAGCCTTGCGGCAACCGGCGCCATGGCCCAACGCGGTTCGCACGCCGTAATTCATCGAACAGGCGCGTGAGTTGGGCGCCGCCGCCAAGCCGTGCGGCCACCACAATCGGACCTTGCGGCGGCGTAGTGGCAGGCCGCGCCACCAGCGCGCGAGCCGAATCCACGTAGCTGATGCGGTAACCACGCTCAATGGCATAGCGCCCGGCGCGGTCGATCATCGCTTCCCACGGAATCTCGGCCAAATGCGCGTCCGGCGAAATTATCAATCGCCGCGCCATGCCCAGCGCCGGCGCAAGTTGCGCGAGTGTCAACTCGTGCAACCGCGCGCAGTCGGCGCGCGTGTTGGTCAAATTACTCTCGAACTCTATGCCTGAAATCAGCGCAGGGCCATTCGCGCCGTTGCGCCAGACATTGTCCATATCGAGGCGCAGATTGCGCACCGCGGTATCGATCGCAGCGGCAGAGCCCAGGTCGACGTAGCCCGGCGCAGCCTGCCGGCGATAGACGACGGCGGCGTAGCGGGCTTCGACCAGGTGGCTTTTCGCAAGGTCATAGCGTTGATAGCGCAGGATGTCGATCAACGCTGCTCCGGCCGGTAGCGCCGCAGCAATTTCAGCTGGCGCGGGCGACTGGTGCCAAGCGCGATACGTCGCACTTCGTTCGGCCAACTGCTTTTCAATCTCGGCCGCCCGCTGGCGCAGACGTTTCAACTCCGCCACTCCTTCTCGCGAACGCGCACCGAGCGACCAGCTTTGTTGCGTGTAGTTCCGCCGTAACTGGTTGAGCAGGCGAATCGCGGCGGAGTCACCTTCACGACGCACGCGCGCGACAATCTCCGCCTCAGCAGCGGAACTGGCGCCCTTGCGCGTCGCCAGAGCTGACGCTGCCAACTCGGCGGCGCTGCGTGGATCTTTCGGTCGCAGCTCCGACGCCAACGAAAGCGAGATCGACACCAGTTCGCTGTAGGACTGCACCAGCGTGCGGCGGCGTTCGTCCTCCACCGACAGCAGATTCGCGCTCCACAGTCCGGCAACGGCGCGATGCGCGGCCAGCAACTGGACGCGCGCCTCTGCACTCCCGCCCATCCGCCAGGCGTTCAGAGCAACGCCACGGCGCGCCGCAATTGTGCGGGGATGATCCTCACCCAGCGCGGCTTCCAGCTTTTGCAGCGCTTCAGCATGGAGAAATTTGGCCTTCGTCAGTTGGCCGCTCCGGTCGAGCACGTTCGCCAGATTGTGCTCGGCCACGGCCGTCTCCGGATCATCTGCGCCAAGCGATTTGCTCAACTCGGCGAACGTTTCGCTCATCCAGTCCCGGGCCGTCTTCAAATCGCCCTGTTCCGCCGCCACCAACGCCATATTCTGCCGTAAAACAGCTAATTGCGCGTGTCCGGGCTTGAGTTTCTTCACAAATACCGGCTCCACTTGCCGATACAGTGCGACCGCTTCGGCGTAGCGCCGCTGAAGGCGCCTCACCTCGGCCAGGTTCGCCTCTGTTATGGCGGTGGACATATGCTCGTCACCGTAAAGGCGCCGTTGAATCTCCAACGCTTTGGCATAGCACCGGGCTGCTTTTTCATAGGCGCCCTGCATCATGTAAAGGCGCGCCAACGCAGCCCAACCCAGTCCGGCCTCCTGGCTGACCTCTCCCGCCGACTTACGCTGGATGGCGAGCGCACGTTCCAGCAACGGCGCGGCATGCGCCATCTGGCCGTGCTCCAGATAGAGTTGTCCCAATTGAGTGAGGCAATTAGCCACATCCGGATGCTCCGGCCCAAGAGCGGCCTGCCGCTGTGCGAGTACAGCTCGAAACAGTTGTTCAGACTCGTCGTAATCGCCCTGCCAACTAAGAGCGATGGCTAGGGCGTAACGTGTCTGGGCGATTCGCAAATCGCCGGCCGAAAGCCGCATTTCACGGATCCGCAGAGCCTCGCGGAATGTCGATTCGGAATCGGTGTAACGGCCCATGCGCGAGTAGAGCGCGCCTAAATTGTGCAGGCAGGACGCCACCTCCTCCGACTCGGGCCCAGCCGCCTGCTTGAGTGTTTCCAAGGCCTGACGGCGATAGTCGGAGGCCTTTTCCAGATCGCCGGATTCGCTATAGATGCCGGCGATGTTGTCCAAAGTGACGCCAACGTTGACTGATCGCGGTCCCTCCAGTCGTTTAAACAGTTCGATGGCGCGCCAATAGTACTGCTCGGCCGGCTTGAATTTCTGCTCCGTGTGGTCGACTTCGCCCAGGCTGTTCAGGATCTTGGCCGTTAGCAAGCCTTCCGGCTCCGCGGCGTTGGCAATGTCAAGCGCGGTGGACAGCGCCTTCCGAGCATCGTCGTCCCTGCGCAATTCTGCCAATATGTTGCCGATATGCCAGTGCAGCCGGCCGGTCTCCAGGTGACGCGGCCCGTTCAACTGCATTCGCACCGCCAGCGCCCGCTGGAACAGCGCCAGCGCGCGCGCCGGCTGTCCATGTTCCTGGTAACAGACAGCAGCCGACTGAAGCGCCGCGGCAACAGGAGCCGAGTTTGGCGCCGGTTCTCCGCTCTGCGTGAGCGCACTCTCCTCCACCCCGCAGACTTTTTGTTGAGCCGCCTGCGTCGCGGTGTCGAACGCCACCGCCAGAATAAGAACGCTAATCGACTTCCGGAATCTGCTCCCACAGATCATGTGTTTGAGCATATCGGCTTAGGATTGTTCCACGCCGGCCATCGCCAACGGCGCGCAGCTTGGACAGGCAGCTTTGGGCCGCAGGGCTCCATCGGGCTTCGCGCAACACCATCGCGGCGACCGCCATCAAGTGGCGTGCCCGGTAGAGCCTGGTCCGCTCCTTGCCCGGGGCGTTGGAGCGCGGCGAGGCCAGGACATCCAAATCCTCTTTATCGAGTAGTGCGTCAACGCTTTTGCGGAATATGGTGAAGAGGTAATCCTGCTGAAATCCAGCCTGTGTCATTTCGATATCCGACGGATCGGTAGGCACCTCGCGCCCCACGTGGGCAGACGCTCTCAGACCCGCCATCCGGTCGCGCAGCACGTATCGGAACCAGCGCAGGCGCTGCTCCATCTCATCCGTCCGATAAAACTTGAACTCGTAGGTCTGACCCGCCAGCTCGCACTGCACCGTCTGCCCGTCTTCCGGCAGGGGCGGCTTGAGACGATGCACCTGGCCACCGGCCAACTCAACCACCATGCCCGTTTCCGTCCATTCGGGCCAGGCACACACCACCGCTTGTGTACGTTGCCGCTCCTTGTCCGAATTCGTGAGCAGTTTCGGCCGCAGCCGCGGAACGTAGGGTTTTAGCAGCGTACGTTGGTGGCTGGCCAGAGCGTCGAAAATCATCCCGTCGGGAGAGTGCGCTTCACCTTCGCACCCCAGATAGCGGCTGATGTAATGCCGGGCCGCCGGCCGCAAAGGCTTGATCACGTGCTCCATCAGGCACGTTTCGTAGTCTGCCTCGATGCCTCGCGTGAACCAATACACTACCGGAACTAGCGACTCTTCCATGATGGTTGCGGCTGACTCCTTCTACTGGTTCATGGCCGAGTCAGCGTAAAACTTACCAGCGGCTGGCCACCGCGTTCGCTTAACACTGAAACACGCCAGGGCAGTGTCAGCCGCTGCGTCTCCGGGATCTCAAAACTAATGTCGTTGGCATGACTGTCGAGCCATGGACTCAGGCGCTCGCCATCCTTGGACTGTATGTGCAGCCGGTAACGGATCCGGTAGTCGGGCACCGGGCCCCAGACCAGGCCGCGGGGCGCCGCCGCGACAGTCAACGTCTGGTCCGAAGTGCCAGCAGGCAGGCGGAATGTGTCACCTGCGGTTTCGCCGGCAGGACGCTCTTCAACCCGGTGGACGGAAGGCGGCGCCTGGACCACCTGCGCGCGGTTCTGCGTATGCCGGTACCAAAGCAGTGAAAACACACCCGCCATTACCAGCGCGCAGGCCGCCACCCAAACCAGCGGGCGGACGCGCCACTCAGACCGGGGCGCCGGCTGCACGGCAGCCGCGGGCAGACGCAGCATTTTGCGCGTAACCAGCTTGGCGCGATTGAACTCGGCGCCCGACACATAAATCCGCTCGAAATCGGCCCGGTCGGCATCATTCATGCGGCAATCGATCCACTCGTCCATCAGCGCTTCTTCGGCGTCCTCGAGTTCGTCGGCCAGCGATGGCGCGCGCGCCAGAGCATCGTGCATCCGCTCGTCGTCATCCTCGTTCAGACGCAATAGAAGATACGGGTGGAAATGATCCCGCGCCCAGGCGGTATCGGTCTCGTTAACCGGATCCGGTCTCACGGATGCACCTTGTCTGAACTATCCTGCGCCGCGCGGACACGGAACAGATAGCTCTCCAAGTGATCGCCCGCGTCGTCCAACGCCTCAGCCACGTAATCGCCCGGCCGAAGCTGACTGGAACCTAACTCCACGGTGATCCACGATCCGGTCTTATCCGGTGCCGACGCAAGCGACGCACTGCGCCAGATCACCAACTGGCGGCCGTCTGCGCCAATTGCGCTTAACACGACACGGCACGGGAGCGGAGTCGAGCGGCCGGGCAACTCAAAACGCAGCCTTACCCGTTTGCCCGGCGCCACCACAAACGAAATCATCTCACTGGTAGAGCCTTTGGTTGCGCCCGGTGTGAGGTCAACGGAAATGAGCGGCTTCAGCTGGGCCACAACCGGCCGGGGAGCCGCGCCCGGCCCACCTGCGCGCTGGAACAGTTTATAACCGACGCCGGCTAAAAGCGCTACCACTATCACGAGCGGAATCACCTGCCAACGCACAACAAACCATTTTGGCGCCGGGGTCACCGCCAACTCATTGCGGACCTCTTCTATCCGTGCCAGCAGTGCGGGAGTCTTAAGGTAGCGTTCCTCAAACTTCTCCCGCTGTTCCCCCTGAAGGCGCCCGTCAAGGTAATCGCGAATCAGGTCTGTCTCGACCATCTGAATCAGGGTGAGCCACGCCGGTTCAGTGAAATAGCGTAGTTCCACCGCGGCGGCTGCGCGGTCGTCGAGGCTTCCCAACAGGTATGCCCTCATCGCCTTCTTTGACTTATGTCTTGCGAACATCACCTGTTACATCCGTATGGGCCAGCCAGTCAGTTTTGCCAGCCGTTTTCTGGCGCGGCACAGTCCCACGCGCATCCGATTTGCCTCTTCCGGTCCGCTGTGACCGATAGTACCGGCCGCGCCATCGACAATTAGTTGGCGATCCCGGCTCGACATCTCCGATCGTAGGGCATCGAGCACTTCACGCAAATAGACCGCCATTTCAGCCTGGTTTGAACGCGCCGTCTTTGCGCCGACTTCTTCGTTCAGCTCAACCGTTGTGTCCCGGCTTTGGCGCCTCCAGCCAACTTTCGAGACCCGTTGCGCAAAAGCGTAACAAACGCGGAGGAAGTCCTTCTCATGGGCAAATTCGAAGTCGTCGCGGCTCCACAGTGCTGCCAGGGTTTCCTGGGCCAAATCCTCGGCACTTTCAAGGCCATGGCGCCTGGAAAAGTAGAAGACAAGTGCTTGTCGTGCTTGTACCCAGGCTTCAGAAGGGATGCTGCGACTCGTCGGCATCGGCTGGATTTTTAATTATACGGATCTTGCCGGGCGCCCGCAGAGAATAAACGATGCCCAATAATATGGATCGGACCATCGCTGAGAACCGGCCAAAGCTCGCCGGGCCTCCAGTAGCGCACGGCTGAGCGGCATCTGCCGCGGACCAAGCATATTACGATATACGACACGGAAGAACTCCGCTGAGGCCTCCGCGTCTACTGGCGATAGCGACATCACCAATTGAGCCGCACCGGCCTGGAACAACGCGGAGGTGAAGCCGAGCAGCCCCTCGCCCGTCAACTGCCGCCCCAGCGCGCTGTCACACGCCGACAGCACCACCGTGGCGCCGTTCAGCCGCCACGCCGTCAGATCGTCCGGCCGCAATATGCCCACAACGGGCCGGCCGTGGCGGTCCACCTGCGTCAACACGATGCGCGATAACTCCGGAATACGGTTGTCGATCACGACGTGCGTCGACAAATGCAGGATCGCGTAATCACCGCTTTTCATCTGGCGCAGTGCCGCCGGAACCGCGTCGAATCCACGCAGCACTTTTGTTCGCCGCGCTCCCACATAGCGGACTGCCTCCTCAATGTCCTGGCTGAAGGGCAATCGCGACCAAACGGGGCTCGCTGACGGCGCTGGGCTGCCGACACGCGGGTCGTCGGCGGAAAAGACGGGATCCGTCACAGCTAACATCGTTTTGGAGAAGTCCGACATCCGCCGCGCTGTACGGCCGTCAGCCAGATAAACAGCCGACGGCACCTGAACGAGATCGTGTTCGATTCCCAAGCGCCGGCCCTTCACTATCCACAACGCGGCAAATGGCACCCGATGCAGCGCCCTGTCCGGAACGATGACCACTTGCCGTGGCAGGCGTTCTCGCGACAGTTGCCCCAGAAGAGTCGACGACAATCGGCCAAGCGCCAGATCAAAGGCAGACTGGAGTGAAGGGTCGCGCTTCCGGCCCAGCACATCTGGAAGCAACCGGGCCACGGCCTCGCACTGCGCCTCTACCGCTGCGCGCCCGGGCAGTGTAAACACCCGTGTTCGCCCACTGTTCACCAGCCACAGATAGCTGCGGCGTTCACCCAGATAGTACTCAACCAACGCTGAATCAGGCGGTAATAGCCGTTTCTGCAACTCTGCGATGGAGCTGAGCGGACGCCCCCAATTGGCGGCCACTACCTGTTCACGCAGCCCCGCTTCAATCTCATGGTCCTCGGCCACCAGCAGATCCACCTGCCGACGGAGTTCCCCCTCTTTCGCAGCCGGCGCGCGAGACAGGCGCGCCGTTAACCAAGTAATGCGGCGCCGCAATTCTGTTCGGCGGGTCAGCAGGCGCGCGGATGCTGGCGACGTGGCGGGGACCTCCACAAGCATGTCCAGTAGCGCTCGTCCACGTCCTTGTTCGCTGGCCAGCAACCCGGCCTCGGGGGCATCAGCCTGCCCCGAGTCTGCCGCCAACTCCACCAGTAAGTCGAAAAAATGTCTCTGACGTGCATAATAGGCGGCGCGCAACGTCGCGCTGGGTACGCGTTTTCGCACACTTTCCATTAGCTCCAACGCGCTGGCGGCGGCGTTCCTGGCCGCTTGCGCCTGGCCGACGTTCATTTCCAGCACCGCCAGAGCGAATAGCGTGTCGGTGGCGACATCATTGAGTCTGCAGCGCAGGCGAAGGTCCAGAGCCTGGTGAAGACGCTCGCGCGCCGTGGCCGTGTCGCCACGCGCCGCCGCGACCTCTCCCAAGTGGTGTAGCGCCGTTGCTTCCATACGCCGGTCGCCTTGCTGGCGGTGCAGCCGCAACGCCTCAATGAGCTTCTGTTCGGCCTCCGCCAACTTGTGTTGTTTCAGATCCGCCTGGCCCAGCAGATTCAGCGCGCTGGCTCGCGCTTGCTCGTCCTTCCCCGCGTCAGCTTCGCCGAGCGCCTTCTCCAGCAGGGACCGGGCTTGGCTGATGCGTCCGGTCCGGAGCAAGACACGGCCCACGTTCAAGCGCGCGTGAGTCACCGAGGCCGTTTTGCCGCTGCGGGAAAACTGGTGGATAGCCAGCTCAAAATAGCGTTGGGCTGTGCTGTGTTCTTCCAGCGCCTCGTAGCAGGCCCCAAGATTGTTGAAGACTGTGCCGTTGTCGTTAGGGCCGCCAAGCACACGTGCGCGGTCGAAGCGCTCAATCGCGCCTTGATAATCGCCTGTCTGCCAGAATAGCCCGCCGAGGTTCGACAGCGTGACACGTTCAAAGTGCCGTTCGCCTAACGCGCGCCATGCCGTGGCGGCTTCGTCCAGCCTGTCGCGCGCTATACCGATCTCACCAGCTTGTAGAGCTGCTGATCCGGCGTTATTGGCCGCTTCGGCGATACAACGCCGGTCTCGTGCCGCATGGCAACTTGCCAGAGCCGCCTGGTAAACTGTCAGCGCTTCCTGCCAGTCTGCCCGGGCGTAGGCCGTGTCACCTAACTCTAGGTACGCTCTTCCGGTGGCCGACGCATCGCCGACAGCCTTCCAGAGTTGGCTGGCCGCACGAAAATCTTCTTCCTTGCGAGAGCGCCGGGCGGCCGAAGAACGTTGCTCCGCCTCGCTGCGGCTCCGCGCCATGGCCCACGGCAGATCATGTAGACCTAGATGAGCAGTGACAGACGCGGTCGAGTGTGGATCCGAAGGCTGGATTGTAATGCGATATTGGCCAGGGCTTGCCAGCGTGGCGCTTTCGGGGCCGTGCTCGAATGCGTCCACCGTCGTCGTCCCGCCAAGCCACTCTACCTTGACGGACAAATCCACAGGTTGCGAAACAGTTAGTTGCGCGCCCGCGGTCGTCACTTCAACCGTAAAGCAGCTGCTTTGCGGAGCCCCTATCTGCGCTGTCCAGTCCGTCCCGCGTTGGAGACTCGGACATTCGGCCGCAATTCCAACCACCCAACAAAGCGTCGATACTAGACAGCTTCTGACAAAACGCATTTCCAAAGACCGGTCCGCCGGAAACCCGCATTATATCGATCTGGGGAGGGCATGCGCCCTCTCCAGATGAAGACGTTACCCGACGATGATAACAATCTCTTGCACAATGCTCGCGGCGAGCAGGAGCAATTCGATCATGTTTCGCACCTCCTGCTAGCAGCAGCCTTTGAGCAGGTGCGGTTGTCACAGAAAAAATTCGGAATTGTTTAGCGGCCCACGGAAAACGTCTTTCCTCCGCTCTGCAAGAAAGGTCACTGGCTTTCCTTGGATATGCCGTTGATGTCGCCCTGTTTCGAGCCAGGTTGAGCTTGGGACGTCAGCCGTGCGCGCCCTCGGTGTTTACCGCGAGATCTTCCGCGCCGTCTCCGGAACCGCACATTGGGGCGCGAATTGGTTCACCGCCCCGCAAGCAACGGGCCGGTTAGCAGCGCAATCGAGCAGAAGAAGCTGTCGAGACAAGTGTTCGATATTCTGGGCTGAGGGATGGCACGTACGGGCCTCACGCATTACGACACGCTCGAAGTGGCGCGGACCGCGACTCCGCGACAGATCCGCGCGGCGTACAAGAAGCTGGCAAAACGCTACCACCCGGACCTGAACGGTGGCGACAAAACGGCCGAAGAACGTTTTAAAGACGTGCAGACCGCCTACGCGGTGTTGATCGACGAACGCAAGCGCCGCGAATACGACGAGGCGGAATGGAGTATCGCGGTGGAGGCCGCTCCGCCAGCGCCTGCGCCGCCACCAGTGAATGAAAAAGCACCGCCCATCTGGCAGTGGACGCCGGTGAAAGAGTCGCGCTACTCACTGGAACGGGTGGCGTTGGACGTGGCAGTAGGGCTGCTGGCAACAGTGGTGGCAGCCGGGCCGTTGCGCGCTCAGGAAGGCGCGCACGCATTCAGTGCAGGCTTCGCCGTGGCGCCACTCGTATGGTTTGTAGCGGGGCTGGTGATTAGCACTCGGCCAGGCGATGCCTGGAGGAAGGCAACGCTGGTGAACGCCATCGGCTGGTTCTGGATGGCCATCCGGCTGGCGTTCGGCGCGGGCTGGTGGATAGCGGCGACGGCCGGGGCAACGTATGTAGCGGCAGCAGCGGGAGTGGAGTGTGGGCGACGCGCAAAGCGGCACCTGACCGACGCGCTGGGGGAGGACGAAGAGCCGTGATCGAAAAACAGATGCTACACGTGAAGCCGGATCAGGCGCGGGATGCGATGTTCATGCGTGTCGTCCGGGCCATCCCACGCGGGCGCGTGGCGGCGTATTCGGCCATTGCGGCGGCAGCGGGCTATCCGCTGTACCATCGCGCGGTGGCACGGCTGCTGCGGAACACGGGCCCACTGGTGAACTGGCAACGGGTGCTCGGCGTGGGTGGCGAAATCAAGCTGCGCGGCGAGGCGGCGTTGGAACAGAGAATGCGGCTGGAGGCCGAGGGCGTCAAGTTCGCGGGCAAACGCGTGGCGCGCGAACATATACTGACGTCGGAGGCCCTAGTATGTTTGATGCTCGACTCACCCGCCGCAGCTTCGCCGCGACACTCGCCGCGCCGCTGATCGCCAGCGCCGCCGATGAATGGACGAACCTGTTCGACGGCCACAGCCTGAAGAACTGGAAGGCGGGCGAGAATCTCTCCACCTGGAAGGTGGTGGACGGGACGCTGACTTGTGCGGGTCCGCGATCGCATCTCTTTTACACCGGGCCGGCCAACTTCAAGAATTTCGAGCTGGAAGCCGAAGTGAAGGCCGCCGCGCACTCAAACTCGGGCATCTACTTCCACACCGCCTACCAGCCGACGGGCTGGCCGAAGAAGGGCTTCGAGGTACAGGTGGAGAATGGCGAGCAGGGCGAGGGCACCTACCGGGAGCGGAAAAAGACCGCGTCACTGTACGGCGTGCGAAACGTCTACCGCCAGTTCGTAGGCGACGACGAGTGGTTCAAGCTGAACGTGCTGGTGCGCGGCAAGAACGTGCAGATCCGGCTGAACGGCGTGCTGATGGTGGACTACACGGAGCCGACGCCGGTGGTATTCGCCACGGGCGTGGAGCGCGACCGGCGGCTGGACCGCGGCACGTTTGCCTTGCAGGGTCACGACAAGGACTCGAAGGTGAGCTTCCGGACGCTGCGCGTGCGCCGGCTGCCGGACGATACGCCGACACCGTCCGATGCGGTGCAGCCGGTGGTGGACGACCTCTACAAGAAGATTCTGACACTGGGCGCGGACAACTACCCGATGGTGGACTATCACGTGCACCTCAAGAATGGGTTGACGCTGGAACAGGCCCTGGCGCGCAGCCGGCGCGACGGGCTGATGTACGGCATCGCGGTGAACTGTGGCAAAGGCTTTGGGGTGCAGGACGACGCATCGCTGGAGAAGTACGTGGCGACGATGCGCGGCCAGCCTTGTTTTGTAGCAATGCAAGCCGAGGGTCGCGAGTGGACGCAGATGTTTTCTCGCTCGGCGGTGGCAAAGTTCGATTACGTCTTTACCGACTCGATGACATGGACCGACAACCACGGGCGGCGGATGCGGACGTGGATGGCGAACGAGGTCGGAACCATCGCGGATCCACAGGAGTTCATGGACACGCTGGTGGACCGCGCGGTGGGGATTCTGGAGAACGAGCCGATTGATATCTACGTCAATCCGACGTTCCTGCCCGACCAGATTGCGAAGAACTACGACACGCTATGGACCGAGAAACGAATGCGGCGTGTAGTGAATGCACTAAAGCACTCCGGCGTGGCGATGGAGCTGAACGACCGCTACTCACTACCGGGCCCGGCATTCGTCAAAATGGCGAAGGAAGAGGGCGTGAAGTTCACGTTCGGGACCAACAATGCGGGGCCGGACGATCTGCGGCGCTCCAACTACGGTATCCGCATGATTGAAGAGTGCGGGCTGAAGTGGAGCGACTTCTGGGCACCGGGCGCCTGGGGACCGCGCGGCGTAGAGCGCAAGGGCGACATGCTGAAGCGATAGAATCGTGGTTTGAGGCTCTTTTTTTCAACCCGGATTCCGGATTTCGACCGCGTGCTGCTGGTAGAAAGCGGTTCGCGGCATCTGGTGGAAAAGCTGCTGCCAGGGATCTACAATGGCCACTCGAAGAACGAGCGGCTGGACATAGTGACCTGTTTCCCGGGGCAACCGTCGACGTTCGACGAGTCGCGTGGCGAGATCTACCGGATTGCCGGTTATCAGGGGCGTGAAGCGCGGCGGCGGTTGTACAAACTGCTGTGCGGACGCCAGTACAACATCGTGGGCATCATCTGCTCGGGCGAGCCGTTGATGACCAAATGGAAGTGGGCGGTAGCTACTCAGGTACCGGCCAAATTGTTCATCCTCAACGAAAACGGGGACTACTTCTGGTTCGACCGGTCGAACTGGCGCACCATCGTGCATTTCGCGATGTTCCGTGCGGGGCTGGCCGGCGCTGAAGGAGCGACCACGGTGGCTCGCGTCGTGCTGTTTCCGTTTACGTTGCTCTACCTGGCCGCTTTTGCGGCCTACGTCCACGCAAGGAGGGCATTGCGAGCATGAAAGCGGTTTTTGTCACTGAGTTTGGCGGCGTTGATAAGCTGCGCTACGATGACCTGCCGAAGCCCGCGATTGGCGATGGGCAGGCGCTGGTCCGGATCCACGCCGCAGGCGTCAATTTCATCGATATCTACTTCCGCACGGGACTGTATCCGGCCATGACGCCGGTGGTGCTGGGCATGGAGGCGTCGGGCGTGGTGGAGGCCGTTTCGGCCGGAGTGACGCACGTGGCGCCGGGCGACCGGGTGGCGTATGCAATGGCGCGCGGCTCCTACGCCGAATACGCCGCGGTGCCGGCCTGGCAACTGGTGAAGATACCGGATTGGATGGATCCGCAGACCGCAGCGGCCAGCATGTTGCAGGGCATGACGGCTCATTACCTGACGCATTCCACCTATCCGCTAAAGCCGGGCGAAACCTGCCTGGTGCATGCCGCGGCGGGCGGCGCGGGACAGTGGATTGTGGCGGCGGCCAAGCTGCGCGGCGCGCGCGTGATTGGCACGACGTCCACGGCGGCAAAGGCTGAAGTGGCGCGCGTGGCAGGCTGCGACGACGTGATCCTCTATACCGAAGAAGACTTCGAGTACGAGGTGAAGAAGCTGACTAACGGGCGCGGCGTGGACGTGGTGTACGACTCAGTGGGCGCGGCGACGTGGGAAAAGAGCCTGAACTCGCTGCGGCCACGCGGCATGATGGTGACGTTTGGCAACGCCAGCGGGCCGGTGCCACCGTTTGCGCCATTGCTGCTGAATCAGAAGGGATCCATCTTCCTGACGCGGCCAAGCCTGGGTCACTACACGACGAACGCCGAAGAACTGGCCTGGCGCGCGGGCGATGTGTTCAGCTGGATCGAAAAAGGCCACTACAAGCCACGGATCGACAAAGTGTACCGGCTGAGCGAGGCCGCCGAGGCCCATACGGCGCTGGCCGAGCGCAAGACTACCGGCAAGCTATTGCTGGTGCCCTAAACGTGAAACAGCAGATCGGCGAGGAGATTGCCAACTCGATCACGCACGGCATAGGCGCGGCGTTGAGCATTGCCGCGCTGGTGGTATTGGTGGTGCGCTCAGCTATGCACGCCACGGCGTGGCACGTCGTGAGCACGGCCATATTTGGCGCGACTCTGATCCTGCTCTACACAAATTCCACGCTGTATCACGCCATCACGGCGCCACGCGCCAAGCGCGTATTCCAGGTGCTGGACCACGCATCCATCTACCTGCTGATTGCGGGCACGTACACGCCGTTCGCACTGGTGACGCTGCGGGGCGGTTGGGGCTGGTCGCTGTTTGGAGTGGTGTGGGGGTTGGCGGTGACGGGCGTCGTACTGAAGGCGGTTTTCATCGGACGCCGTCCGGCGCTGTCGACCGGACTCTACGTTGCCATGGGCTGGGTGGCAGTGATTGCCATTGTGCCGCTGGTGCGCGCGCTGGGCTGGCAGGGCTTCGGCTGGCTGCTAGCGGGCGGCATCGCTTACACGCTCGGCGTGGTGTTTTTCTCCGCGAGTTGGCGGTACGCCCATTCGCTGTGGCACGTGTTCGTGCTGGCCGGCAGCGTCTTTCACTTCTGGGCCGTATACCGCTATGTCATCGGCTAGGCTGTGGCTTTTGTTTGCGGCGGCGAATGCGGCGTTGTACGCCTGCCTATTGCCGTTGTGGGAAGGCTTTGACGAGCCGTTCCATTACGCCTACGTCGAAACCATCGCAACACGTGCAGCACTCCCCCGCCCCGGCGGCGGCTGGGTGGCGCGCGACGTCGAAGCATCGCTGAAACTAGCGCCGGTGAGCGCGGCGGTGCGGCAGAATCTGCCTTATGCGATCACATACGCCGAGTATTTCGCGCTGAGCGAGCAGGCGCGCGCGGCGCGCCATGCCGAGCTGTGGACGATGCCGCCCGCGTGGCGCAATGAGGTATTGCCGTCCAGCCCGCCGAACTACGAGGCGCAACAAACACCACTGGCCTATGCGCTGCTGGCGCCGTTCGACGTGCTGGGGCGCGACCGGCCGCTGGCCGAGCGCGTCCTGTGGCTACGGCTGTTGTGCGGAATTGCGGCGGCGTTGGCGCAGACAGCGGCGGCGCTAGTGCTGGCGCGTGAGATGGCGTTCACACGCGCATCGACAACAGTTCTGTTGACGCTGGTGACCATGTCGCAGATGCTTTACGCGTCGGCGGCACACGTGGCGAACGACTGGCTGGCCATCGGCCTGTCGTCATGGTTCGTGGTGCTGCTGGCCCGCTACGTAAAGCGGCCGTGCTTGAAAAACGCATTGATACTGGGTGCGATTGTCGCGGCAGGATTACTGACCAAGGCCTATTTCATCGCCTGGCTAGTGGTGGGGTTGGCTGCGGTCGTCTGGAAGGCGTGGCGGCAGACACTGGCTTTTCTGGTATTGGCGTTGCTGCCGGCCGCTCCGGCGTATCTGCGCAACATCGTGGTGCTGGGCAGCCTGAGTGGAACCATGCAGGCGTCGGCCGGCATTGGACCGATTGATGTTCTGAAGACGGCGTTCACGATGCCATGGCAACAGGTGCTGCCCGCGCTGGCGCGCGCGGCGCTGTGGACCGGCAACGGCAGTTTCACAACGTTTTCGGCCACGACACTGAACGGGCTGCTGGCGCTGCTCATCGTGGCATGGGGAGCGTGGATCGCGAAAAAGAAGACGCTGGAGGAGCGCACGCTGGGCGGCGCTGCGATTGTCTTCACTGCATTGCTCATCTATGCGTGCTGCGCGTCGTATGCCTACAGAAGCGACGCGATTTCCACTTCGCCCTGGTACACGCCGGCTGTGCATCTGCCGTTGGCTGCGCTGGCGGCGGCGGGTCTGGATGGCGCGGCGGGGTGGCGGCGGGTAGCCCGGATCGGGTTGATTGCGGGCTTCAGCTACGTACTCGCGGCGACGTACGTGGTGAAACTGGCGCCGCTGTATGGGGGGTGCGATTCGGCTCGGATGAGCGTGCGCGCGCTGGGCGCCTGCTACGGGCCGCAACTGTTCCACACCTTGGGCCAGACCGCGCTGGCGCCAGTGGGCGCCGTTGCTGCGTTGGCCATAGTTGTGATCTTTGTATCGTCCTGGCTTTGGGTCAAAAATGCGATGGCGCGCGGCTGATTTGCTACGCTCAAAGCAAATCCCATGCAACGCTTGCTGAAACGTTCGCTCACCCATTGGTTGTGCGCGTCGAGCCTGGTTTTCGCGGCCTGGGCCGCCGACACGCCACCGCCGCTGAAGATCGTACAAAAGGAACTCCCGAACGGGTTGAAGATTGTCGCGGCGGAGGACCGCTCGCGGCCGTTGATCAACTTGCAGGTCTGGTATCACGTTGGCTCGAAGGACGAAAAGGCCGGACGGACGGGCTTTGCGCACCTGTTTGAACACCTGATGTTCCGCGGCTCGAAGAACATCGCGCCGGAAGAACACATGCGGCTGGTGCGCGAGGCGGGCGGCGAGGTGAACGCCTACACCAGCTTCGACCAGACGGTTTATTGGGAGACATTCCCGTCGAACTATCTGGAACGGATGCTGTGGCTGGAAGCGGACCGGCTGAGCTCGCTGGATGTGTCGGAGGCGAACTTCACCAAGGAACGCGAGGTGGTGAAGGAAGAGCGGCGCATGCGGTTCGAGAATCCGCCGTATGGAACGATGCTCGACGAAGTGCTGAAGAACACGTACGTCTCCTACCCGTACAAGCACTCGCCGATCGGGTCGATGGAAGATCTGAACAAGGCCACCATCGCGGATGTGCGCGAATTCCACGACATATACTATGTGCCGAACAACGCGACGCTGGTGATGGTGGGCGACTTCGACACACGCACGGCGCTCGAATCGGTGGAGAAGTACTTCAGCAAGATCCCTAGGGCCAAGCCGGTGCCGAGAGTGACGGCCACGGAGCCGGCGCAGACGGCGCGGCGCGAGGCGGTGGTCAAAGACAAGAAAGCCCCGCTCGACGCGGTGGTGACGGCCTACCATCTGCCACCGATGGGCCACCCGGACAGCTATGCGCTGGAAATGGCCTCGGCGATACTTTCGTCGGGACAAAGCTCGCGGCTGTATAAGCGGCTGGTGTACGACGAACAGTCGGCCATGGCCGCAGCGGGTCAGGGCGTGTTTCTGGAAGGGCCGTCCATCTTCTTTGGCTACGCCGTGGCGAACCAAGGCAAGAACATCCAGGAAATTGTAAACAGCCTGGAGTTCACCTACAACGAGATGGCCACTAAGGGTGTGACCACCGAGGAGTTGGAAAAGGCTAAGAACCAGATTATTGCCAGCTTCATTCTAGGCCGCGAAGGCGTACAGGCCAAGGCAAGCTTCCTGGGCCAGTGCGCCGTGCTGCTGCACGACGCCAACCGCTACAACACGGAGATTGAGGCCTACCGGAAGGTAACGGCGGCCGACATACAGCGCGTAGTGAAGCAATACCTGGCGCCGGAACACGAGACGCGCGTCTTTATCCGCCCGGATCAGGGGGAGGCCAAGTAAATGAGCAACGTAATTTCCCTACGACGTCTATTGGCCACCGGCCTGTTATGCGCAGCAATCTGGGCGCAGAAGGTGCAACCGCCGGCGCCGACCGCGCCGCGCGCGTATGCATTCCCGCAGGCGGCGCAGAAGACGCTGGCTAACGGCTTGCGGGTTTACGTGGTGGAGGACCACCGCCTGCCGCTGGTTTCGGCCTCGCTGGAGATACTGGCGGGCGGTGTGAACGTCGCGCCGGCTAAGACCGGTTTGGCCGGCGTAACAGCGAGCCTGCTGCGGCAGGGCACAACGACGCGCGACGCACAGACGATTGCACGGCTGGTGGATGGTGCGGGCGGATCGCTGGACGCAAGCGCAGGCGACGACGTGGCGACAATCTCGATGTCGTTCACAAAGTCGAAATCGGCGCTGGGCTTCGAGCTGATGTCCGACATCACCCGGAACCCGGCGTTCGCGCAGACAGAGATGGACCGGCTGGTGAAGAACTCACTTTCCGGACTGGCGGTAAGCTACGCCGACGCCGAAACGCTGGCGCCGCTCACTGCGGCGCGCGCGATTCTGGGCACACATCCTTACGCGTATCCGGATGACGGCACGCCGGAAACGCTGCGCGCGCTGAAACGTGATGACGTGCTTGCGTTTTACAGGAAGTACTACACGCCGGCGAGAAGTTGGATAGCGATTGCAGGCGATGTGACGCCGGACGAGGCGTTCGCGATTGCGGAGAAGTACTTTGGCGCATGGAGCGGCGTAGCGGGAAGCGATATCCAGCCGGCCGCGCCGCCGGCTCCGCAGAAGCAGGTGCTCGTCATCGACATGCCCGAGGCGGTGCAGACGCAGATTGTTGTCGGGCAGCTGGGCGTGGCGCGCAACCATGCCGACTACATGGCGCTGTCGATTGCGAACCAGATCTTCGGCGGCAGCTTCAACTCCAGGCTGAACATGAAGCTGCGCGCCAACGAAGGGCTGACCTATGGGGCGAGCTCCGGTTTCAGCTCGAAGCGTTTTTCCGGCATGTTTCAGGCAAGCACGTTCACACGCACAGAGAAGACGGCCGACGCCATCCGGATGCTGGTGGAACTACTGAAAGAGTATCGTCAGAACCCGGTCACTGACGCCGAGTTCAATGAAGCGAAAGCCTATTTGATGGGCAACTTCGGGCTGTCGACCGAAACCGCCGGAGCTGTAGCCGGGCGCGTGCTGAACGCCGCGATTTTCGGGCTGGGCGACGACTACTATCCGAAGTATCGCGAACGGTTGCAGACGTTGACACGCCAGCAGGTGGCCGACGCGGCGACGCGGTTCTTCCAGCCGGACAAGCTGTCGATCATCGCCGTCGGCAACGCCAAGGAGTTCGCCAAACAACTGGAGGCTTTCGGGCCGACGCGCGTCATCAAATCCACCGAGATCGACTTTGTCGCGCCGGACCTACTGAAGGCCAAGCCGAAGCTGAGCGCGTCTCCAGCGGGTGCGGTCAAAGCGCGCGCGCTGGTGAATAAGGCCGTAACGGCAATGGGCGGGTTGGAGAAGTTGCAGGCGGTAAAGGACGTGACCACCGCGGGCAAGCTGAAGCTGACCATGCCGCAAGGCAGCTTTGACGCCGATGCCGAAGAGACGGTGCTATACCCGGATCGCTACAAGATGGTGATGAAGCTGCCGATGGGCGTGATTACACAAGCCTATGACGGAGGCACGGCGTGGATGGCGCAGGGCGCACAATCGCAGGCGTTGCCGGAGAAATTTGCCAAGGAGATGGCCAAGGATGTGCAGGCCGCCGTGGGCGGACTGGGCATGTTGGTGGCCGCAGCGACGGGCAAAGCCGAGGTGCAGTTAATTGACGAAACCACGGTGCTGTGGAAAGCCGGCGACTTCGAGGCCAAGCTCACGTTCGACGCGGCCAGCGGGCATCTGGTGAAGCTCATCTATAACTCGATCGGGATGGGCGGCCCGGCCGAGACGGAGGCGGCGTTCGGCGGCTTCAGCGCAGTGGACGGTGTGACGTTGCCCACGATCGAAACGACATCGCAGAACGGACAGAAGGTGGGTGAGCGCACGATTACGACGCGCAAGCTGAACACAGGCATCAAGCCCGGCGAGTTTGCGAAGAAATAAGCGCGCGCACGGCGTCAGCGGCAAGCACTGCGGCATGACGCGAGGCCTGCGGCAGTGGCCCTAGCTCGTCTTCCATGGCGCGCACCACATCGGCGGCGGCAAGGTCGGCGAGCGTGCGGCCACGCAGCCATCCGGCCAATGCGGATCCACAAGCAATTGAGGCCGTGCAGCCCATGGCGAGAAATGCGGCTTCGGCGATACAGCCATCTTCGATGCGGGCGCTGATAGTGAGACGGTCGCCACAGGCGGGGTTTTCACAATCGACGCGCACGGCCGGCGGCGGAAGCAATCCCGAGTGGCGCGGTTCATGAAAGTGTTGCAGAAGCCGTTCGCTGTACAATAGAAGCCTACTCTGGCTGTCTATTCTGACTCAGCACGAATGGCCCGCACAATGATTGTCGTCGCCGGGATTCTCGAACGGGAGGGTAAGCTCCTGATCGGGCAACGTATGGCTGGCGACCGCCACGCGCTGAAATGGGAATTCCCGGGCGGAAAACTTGAACTGGGCGAGTCGCCAAAACAAGCGCTGACGCGCGAATTGGACGAGGAACTGGGCGTCGAGGCCGTGGTGGGTTGCGAAGTTGCGCGCTATGAGCACTTGTTACCAGGCCGCCCATCGCTGACGCTACTGTTTTTCCATGTGGAATCCTTCAGAGGCGAGCCGGAGCCACGCACTTTTGAACAGATCCTCTGGGCGGATCCGTCAGAACTACCAAGCTACGACTTCCTGGATGGAGACCTGGATCTCGTGCGCCGCATTGCGATGGGCCGCGTCCGCCAATTGAGAATCCGTGCATGACGGAGACCCGACACTCCACTTGCGCACTGGATTGCCCGGACGCCTGCGCGCTGCTGGTTGAGATCAGTGATGGCCGCGCCACGCGGCTGCGCGGCAATCCGGCCCACCCGGTTACACAAGGCTTTCTGTGCGCCAAAGTAACGCGTTATCTCGACCACGTTTATCACCCTGACCGGTTGCGGCACGCGCTGCGGCGCAAACGCGATGGCGGTTTCGAACAGATCGGCTGGGAGCAAGCCCTAGACGAAATTGCCGGGCGGCTCACAAGACTCACCGAAGAATACGGTCCGGAATGCGTGATGCCCTACAGCTACGCAGGCACGATGGGGCTGATCCAGGGCGAATCGATGGACCGGCGCTTCTTCCACCGGCTGGGAGCGTCGCGGCTGGACCGCACTATCTGCTCGTCGGCTGGCGGCGCGGCGCTGGCGGAAGCCTATGGCGCGCGGCTGGGTACGGCGCCCGAGGACTTTGCGCGGGCGCGCTACATCATCGCGTGGGGCGCCAACATCCTGACGACGAACGTGCACCTGTGGCCATTCATCGTGGAGGCGCGGCGGAACGGCGCGCGGCTGGTGGTGATCGATCCGGTGCGGACGAAGCTGGCAAAGCTGGCCGACTGGCACCTGGCGCCGTACCCCGGCTCCGACTTGGCGCTGGCGCTGGGCGTAATGCACGTGATGTTCGCCGAAGGGCTGACACGCTGCGACCAGGACACAACCTCACTTTGTGGCCGCACGGCCGAATACACGCCGGCGCGCGTTGCGGAACTGACAGGCATTGCGGCCACCGATATTGTGCGGCTGGCGCGCGAGTACGCGACGACGGAGCCGGCCGTGATCCGGGTGAACTACGGCGTACAACGGTCTGAACGCGGCGGACGTGCGGTACAGGCAATTGCGCTGCTGCCGGCGCTGGTGGGTGCGTGGAAACGGCGCGGCGGCGGCCTGCAACTGACCACGTCCGGCGCATTTGAGGTGAACCATACGGCGCTGGAGCGGCCCGATCTGGGCCCACCGGCGCGCACGTTGAATATGAGCACGCTTGGGCGGGCGCTGACTGAGGTGAGCGATCCGCCGGTGAAAGCGTTGATCGTCTATAACTCGAATCCGGCCGCAATTGCGCCGAACCAGGCGCTGGTGCGGCGCGGACTGGAGCGCGACGACCTGTTCACCGTGGTGTTGGAACAGATGATGAGCGACACCGCACAGCACGCCGACTATGTGCTGCCGGCGACGACGTTCCTGGAACACGCGGATCTTTATTACTCTTACGGGCACTACTACTTGCAGATGACGCAGCCGGTGCTGGCCGCGCCGGGCGAGTGCCGCCCGAATACGGACGTGTTCCGCGCGCTGGCCCGGCGGATGGGCTTCACGGAGCCGTGTTTTGCCGATTCGGACGAGATGATGATCCGGCAGGCGCTCGACACAGAAAGCCCGTATCTGGACGGCATCACGTACGAACGGCTGGAGAAGGAACACTTCATCCGGCTGAACGTGCCCGAGTTGCCCATGGTAGGGCGCGCAGCGAATCTGGATGCAATGAAGCTGGCCTACGAGCCGCCGGTGGAGAGCCGGCTGGGCGTGGAACGGACCAGCGAGTACCCGCTGGAACTGGTCAGCTCAAAGAACCACGACTCAATGAATTCGACGTTCGCCCTGCGCGAAGACGTGGACGCGCAGACGGCAGTGCTCGAAATGCACGCCGAAGATGCGCACGAACGCGGAATCGAGGACGGCGACGCGGTAGAGGTTTTCAACGCGCGCGGACGCCTGCGGCTGGCGGTGCGGGTGGGCGACTACACACGGCGCGGCGTCGTGCGGGTTCCGATGGTGCGCCGCGGCTGGAACGCCAATGTGCTGGTGAGCGACCGGCTGACGGATATCGGCGGTGGCCCGTGCTTTTATAATTGCTTGGTGGAGGTGAGACGTTGCGGCGAGTCAGCCTAATCCTGGTGGCGCTGGCCGTGGCCGGGTGCCAGCATCGCCATCGGCCCAATCCGAATGCCACGATTGAGGATGAGAGCGAGCTGTCGTCCACCATATTGATGTCGAATCCACGCGACACGGCGCAATTGCTGTCGGGCTTCTTCACCCTGGAGAGTGGAGCTTGGCGTTGGACGCAGAGTCACTTTCTGGTGAGCTTGGGCGTGCCCAAAGGGGCCGCCGAGCGCGGCGCGCGGCTTGAGCTGACAGCCACCATCCCGGATGCGGTAGCTAACGATTTGGTGGGCGTCGGCATCACACCCGATATCGGAGGCAGGCGGCTCAGCGCCGTGCAATTGAAACAGACGGGTGAACAAAAAGCCGTGTTTGACGTCCCGGGTGCGCTGCTGCGGGAAGAGGCCATAATCGTCGGATTCGATCTCGATAAGACCGTCCCGTCGCGCCAGGGCGATACGCGCAAACTGGGGCTGATTGTCTCGCGGATTGCCCTCACCACCCCATGAAACGCTGGCAACATGCGGTCATCTGGGTGTTCAGCATTGCGCTGTTTGTCTGGCTCTACCAGCAGGCGGCGCGGAGCTGGTTTTTGCAGGACGATTTCGCCTGGCTTGGACAAGGCCGGAGTATCCACTCGCTCAGCGACTGGTTCACGGCGGTGTTCGCCCCGCGCGCGCAGGGCACCATCCGGCCCTGGAGCGAGCGGCTGTTCTTCATGATCCTGTGGGACCGCTTCGGACTGGACCACCGCCCCTTCCACCTGTGGATCTCGCTGACGCAACTGTTGAATCTGGCGCTGTTGCAGATGATCACCGTCCGGATGACGCGGTCAGCCTGGGCCACGCTGGTGGCGGCGGTGGTGTGGCTGTGCGGCATCGGGCTGGCCACGCCGATGGCATGGATCTCCAGCTACAACCAGGTGCTGTGTGCAACGTTCCTGCTGGCGGCGTTCTGGCTGCTGCTGCGTTACCTCGAAACCGGCAAGGCGCGCTGGTGGTGGGCGCAGGTGGCGGTGTTCGTGCTGGGTTTTGGCGCGCTGGAAGTGCAGATTATGTACCCGGTAGTGGCCATCGCCTGGTGCGCGCTGGCGGCCCGGCCGCATTTGCGGCGCACGCTGTGGCTGCTGCCCATCAGCGCGGCCTACGGCGTGCTGCACATGGTGGTGGCCAGGAATCCGGCCAGCGGAGTGTATGCCCAGCATTGGGACGCGTCGATTGCCGCCACATTGGTGGAATACGTGAGGCTGGCGCTGACCGGCGGTATCTTCCGGTTGCCGGGGACGTGGCCGCACTGGAACCAAGCGGTGGTGGCGGCGGTTTTAGCCGGCCTGGCGCTGGCGGCGATCGGGTGGTGCTGGCAGCGCGGCAACCGTGTGCCGGCCTTCGGACTGATCTGGTTTGTGGCGCTGCTTGCACCCATCTTGCCATTGCGCGACCACGTGATGGACTACTATCTGGCGCTGCCCGGCATTGGGCTGGCGTGGATAGCGGCCGGCAGCGTGGCCGAGTCGGTCCGCGCGGGCTGGAAGGCCGCGCCGGTGACCGTGGCGGCGCTGGCGTTGTACTTCCTCTACGTCATACCGGCCAACCGGTCCATCGTGAACTGGCGGCATGGCTGCGCGGCGAGGGTAAGGAGCTTGGTGCTGGGCGTGGAACGGGCGCACGAACTCCATCCGGACAAGAAAATCCTGCTGGTGGGCGTCAATTCCGATCTCTTCTGGATGGGCCTGCGCGACAAACCCTACCTGCTGTTCGGAGTCACTGATATCTGCCTGCCACCGGAAAGCCACGACCAGATTGGGGACCACGGCGAGCCGGCAGCCGTGGGAGAAGCCATCTGCACGGCGGCCGATATCGGCCGCTCTGCTGCCGCCAAGAAACTGGTGGTTTACGCGACCGATGGCCCGGTGCTGCGCAACGTCACAAGCCACTATGTGGCGGGCATCCCTGAAAGTTGGAAACATGCGCGCCGGAGTGCTCTCGATATCGGCAGTGTATCGGCGAATGACGATCTCGGCACGGGATGGTATCCACCTGAAGCCGGGGCCCGCTGGATGGGCCGCCGGGCGGAGTTCTGGCTGGGCGGAACAGGCCAACCGGCACACGAGCTGGCGCTGTCGGGCTATTCGCCGATGGGTTTCCTGAAGCAGCCGTTGAGGCTCAGTGTCCGGGTCAATGGGCTGGAGTTGGGTGAACGCTATGTCCAACCAGATTCGCCCGAGTTCAAGTTTGTCTTCCCCCTGCCCAAACTTCTGGCTGGTACAGCCGAACTGCACGTGGAGCTGGCGGTGGACAGCACCCACCGGATTGCCAGCGACTCACGCGAATTGGGGCTGGCCTTCGGGCAAACGCAGCTGCGCTAAGGTTTTCAACGCAGGGCAAACATTAAAAAGCGCTAGGCACTGAGAGGAATCGCAGTTCCTTGGAACATATCTCTGAGTTGCGCGTCTGATCCATTACGCTGCTCATGATTCTGATTGCATCAGCCGATATGGTGCAGTATGCTTCCGCTCTAGGCGGATGGCCGACTCCACGTGGTGGATGCCGCCGGGATGTACTCCCGGAGGCGCCGCCGGGCCGAGTAGGACCAACCGGGGTTTAGAGAGAAGACCAGGATCCCCGCCGGATCGTTAGGCGGTGCGAGCAGGTTGGCTTCGCACCGGTTACGATGCCGGGCCCGTCAGGGCGGTTCGGATAGAGATAGCGGATTCAGAGTTCTTACACATTGGCATCTTGATTGCAAGGATATGGTATCCTAGCAGGTTGTCACCTCCGGCTGAAGGCCAGAGAGTGGCCCTGCGCTCGTTAGCGAGCGATTACATTAGGTTTTCTGAGTAGCCAATACTCATATCCTGAAACATTTTTTCAGGCTCTAGCGTCTAATGCGAAAGAAGACAAACACAACAGGCTAAGCAAAAGCAAACTGGGAGATAAGACCATGACCAAGACGGAGTTGAACAAGTACAAGCACATTTTGGAAGCGAAGCTGGCGGAACTCTCGCACGCGGTGCGGGATCGTGAGGGGATCGCCATCGAGAAGAGTCCTGACGCTCTTGATGAGGTCCAGCACGCCGCTGAGCGCGAACTAGCCATTCGGAACCTCGACCGTGAGTCGCAACTGCTGCGCAATGTCCGTGCCGCGTTGGGCCGGATTGACGAGGGCGCCTACGGCGTCTGCCTGCACTGCGAAGAAGACATTAACCCGAAGCGGCTCAACGCCGTACCGTGGACCCCGTACTGCATCGAATGCCAGGAACTGGCCGACCGCAACCGGGACCAGGACACCGAAATGTTCGAAGAGTTGATGGTCGCCTAACTTCCACAAGTATCCGTCTGGGAGAGGGCGTGGGCTTCGGCCCACGCCCTTTTTGTCTCTGTAGCGTGCGAGAATATCTGCGAATGCCACGCCATCTGAGTGAACGGAGCGCACTGGCCCTGGTCGCCCTGCTAATTGCGTTCCTGGTGAGTGCAGGTAGTTTTGTGACAGTGGACACGGCGCGCCGCCTACAGGTGACTCATTGGATGTGGCGGGGAGCCCCACAAGTAGCACCGGAAGATCGAGATGAATTCGGATACCCGGGCCGGAATGGGGCGCCACAGGCGTGGTACGGCGCCGGACAAAGCCTGCTGATGCTGCCGCTGGATGTGGGTGTGCATGCCGCATTCAGCGTGTTGCCGCCGCAGCCGGACGAATGGCGGAGGAAGTCGGAAGCGCTCCCCCTTTCGCTGGCGTTGAATGGCCTGCTGGCAGTGGCTATTGTACTGGCGGCACGCCAGCTTCTGGCTGATCTCGGCTTCTCCACCGGTCAGGCCCGTGCCGGGGCGCTAGCGCTGTTATGCGCCACATCGGTGCTCCACTATGCACAAGAATCGCAAGAGAACAACCTGTTGCTGGCCTGTCAGTTGGGCGCACTGGTGGCGTTGTTCCGCTGGCGCAGGGATCAACGCTCGTTTTGGGCTGTAATAGCAGGCGCTGTACTGGGGTTGGGCCTGTTGACCCGGCTAACGTTCACTCTGGACATCGCGGCCGTAATGCTGTTCGCATTGCTGGCCTGGCGCTGGCAGACACTTAAGCTGCTACCCGGGCTGGCGCTCGGGCTGGCGCCGTTCGCGTTCCTGGACCGCGCCTACCAGGCGCTCCGCTTCGGCTCCTGGTGGAGCGTCTACATGCCGATTAAGCATGGCCCGGCATTCAATGGCGACCCGGTCACCGGGCTAGTGGGGCCATTCTTCTCGCCCGACAATTCAATTTTTCTTTTTGATCCGCTGTTCACAGTGGGGCTGGTCTGTCTGTTCTTCGTCTGGCGCAAGCTGCGGAGCGAGCAACATGCATTCATGGTGGCGCAACTAGCGTTACTCGTGATGATCATCATCTTCTACTGCACCTACTACACGTACAGCGGAGAGGAAAGCTGGGGCGATCGCTACACGACGGCTCCCGTCCAGTTGCTGGCGATGCTGGCCGTGCCCTATCTGCTGGAGCCGGGCTGGCGCGGCGTGGGGCGCGTGGCGATTGGAGCGGGCCTCGCCGTACAGATCCTCTCACTGCTGTTCGTGCCAACGCTCGAAAACGACCAGGCGCGGAAAGGGCTGGCAAGCCGCTGGGTGGTTGCCGAGCGGGTGCGCAACGCCGTGTCGGTGATCGAAGGACGCTCCGATACCGACCGGCGTTTCGAGACGCAACCTGTGGAGTGGCGGCGTTTTCAGTTGCTGCCGTGCCAGTTGGAGATCCGTTACCCGGCGCTGGCGCGCGCCGCCTGGGCGCTGTGGGCGATGGCGGAGCTGGCCTGCGGCTGGCTATTGTGGCGGCTCAGAGCTGGCTGAGCGCGAAGGCGTAAGCGCCCAGCGCAACGGCCTGGCTGGTTTCGAGACGAGCCAGACCGACGGCGAAGCGCTGTAGCGGATCGTAATGGATGACGCGGCCCGAGCCGGGCACCTTCAGCTCACGCGCCTCGCCCTTCAGGAAGATCGCTCGTTCAGCCGGATCGTCGATATTGAAGCCACGCGCCACAACGCGGCGCAGCGGTTGGCCGTCGCGCTGGTAAACGCCATTGACGGCCGCCATCAGCGGCGGCATGAACAGCGGCGCGGCGGCCGAAATGCCCCCACCAATGACGACCAGACTGTCGAGCAACGTCACCGCCTGCGCAACGACATCGCCAGCCACTTCGCCCAGGCACCGGAAAGCCTCGACAGCCGCAGCGCGGTTCCCTTCCCGCAGCCCCATCCCGATTTCGAAGATCGCTTTTGGCTCCGGAGCGTCGTCGAACTCAATGCCGGCTTCGCGGGCATAAACGCGCCGCACGGCGCGGATGGATGCGCCCTCTTCCGAGTTGATGCCCGGATCCAGCTTGTTGCGCGAGAGCCAGACTTCACCGGCCATGGAGTTGTCGCCGATGAAGAGCTCGCCCTTGCGCACGATGCCGCCGCCAAGCCCCGTGCCGAGCGTGATGCCGAACAGGTTCTGGTAGCGCTTAGGGCTGCCGGCCTGTTCCAGCAGGCCATTCACATAGGGCAAGAATCCGGAAATAGCTTCGCCATAGACGAATAAATCGCCATCATTGTTGATAAATGCCGGGATACCGAACGTATCGGCCAGCATCGGCCCAAGCGCGACCCCGCCCTTGAACGCGGGCAGGTTGTTTTCGTTGTTGACGACACCGGCCGGGTAGTCGGCCGGGCCGGGGAAAGCAAAGCTGATGGCCACTGGGGGCTCGTTCAACTGTTCGCGCACGCGGCGGAAGCCCTCGACGATATTGGCGAGACAACGCGACAGGTCGTGCGCCTCGGAAGGGATCGAGATCGGCTGCACCACCAGTTGGTTGGAGCGAATGGCGGAGAATTTCAGGCCGGTGCCGCCGGCATCGAGCGTCATGACGGCACGCGAATCCGTAGCAGTGTTCAGACTCATGATGTAAGACTCCTCAGGCAGCCGTGCGCGGCTTAACCAGCGCCGTCACCGTGCAATACACAACGGCCGCGATGGGCACAATGAAGCCCAACTGCACGGAGCCGAGCTGATCGGAAACCAGCCCCATGATAGGCGGTAAACAGGCTCCGCCGACAATGGCGCTCACCATCAGGCCGCTAAGCGCATTCACGCGTTCCGGCATGGCGTCCACAGTGATAGAGAAAACCAACGGGAAGATATTGGCAAAGCCGATGCCGATGACAAAGAAGCTGACGGCCACCAGCTCTTTGCTCGGCGCGAACAGCCCGGCCAGACCGAGCAGCGAAACCAGGCAGGTGAGCTGCAGGAAGCGCTGTGGCTTCATCCAGTTGAGGATGACACTACCCGAGAAACGCCCAATGGTCAGAGCTAGCATGAACAGACCGGTGCCGGCCACGCCAATCTGGTTGACGTCGAGTCCGAAGCGGTCCTTCAGGTAAATTGGGATGCCGGAGCTGACCGAAACCTCGGCCCCGACGTAGAAGAAGATGGCGAACACCATGAGCGCCACCCAGCCGTTGCTGAAGAGCAACGACAGGCAGGAGCCGAAGGTGGTTGGCTGGTGTACCACCGCCTCTTTCTGCCCCGCCTTCAGCGGCAGGCAGGCGACAATCGCGATGGCCACGGCCACGCTGTATATGGGGAAGATGACCTGCCACGATACGCCAAAGTACCGCGCCGCCACCATTGGCACCATCGCGCCCGAAAATGTTCCGATGCTCTTCACAAACTGCGCCAGCGAGAGGTTGCGCG
Source organism: uncultured Candidatus Solibacter sp. (assembly GCA_964478395.1). Taxonomy (GTDB): domain Bacteria; phylum Acidobacteriota; class Terriglobia; order Bryobacterales; family Bryobacteraceae; genus Paludibaculum. The sequence goes on along the minus strand of CAYZIX010000015.1, from coordinate 13,385 downwards.
AATACTTCCCTTCGGCCGAGATATCACGCATGATCGGGTTGCCAGCCACCTGCATGGTGGTGGCGCCGGCGCCCATCAGCACTACCGTCACCAGAAACACCGGGAATGTGGAAAAACCGAAGATTGCAGGAATGACCAGCCCGGCCAGCATAATGACTAAGCCGAGTAGCAGGATCATCTTCTTGCCGATTCTGTCCTGCAGCACTCCCATCGGTACCGACAGGAAGCCAAACGAGATCAGCCCGGCCAGCGTGATGAGCTGAGCCGTAAAATTCGACAGATGGAACTGGTCGCGCGCCAAGCCGACAAACGGCCCGACGGCATCGACAAAGCCCATCGCCAGGAAGACGAGGAAGACAGGTAAGGCTTTACTCATGGTGTACGGTGGTCCTGTTCTATATGCGCGACGGGCGCGCGAATTCTCCAGCATACTCCCGCCGGGCGGCCCGCCGCGCGGCGCTACAATACGGGGGTGGCTACGGCCCCCGAATCCATGTTGAAACCCACCATCTTTCGTGAATACGACATCCGCGGCATCGCGGACACGGACCTGGCGAGCCCCGACGTGGAGGCGCTCGGTCAGGGCCTCGGCACGTTTCTTGTGCGTAACGGAGCACGGCGCGCCGCAGTAGGCAGGGACGTACGGTTGAGCAGCCAGCGGCTGCGCGATGCACTGGTGCACGGCCTGCTGGCAACGGGCCTGGATGTGGTGGACATTGGATGCGTGCCGACGCCGCTGCTCTACTACTCAGTGCAGAAGCTTGAGTTGGGAGCCGGCGTGATGATCACGGGCTCGCATAATCCGCCCGAGTACAACGGCTTCAAGACGATGCTTGGCCAGGGCACCATCTACGGCGCACAGATTCAGGAAGTGGCGCGGATCATTCGCGAGGCTGATTTTCTGCAAGGCCAAGGCGCACTTTCGACGGCCGACGTGGCGCCGGATTACGCCGATGAAGTGACCTCACAGTTCCACTTCGCGCGGCGCGTGAAGGTGGTTTTCGACGCTGGCAACGGCGTCGCCGGGCCGACGCTCGAACGGATGCTCGAACGGCTGGATGTCGACGCCACCAAACTCTATTTCGAGATGGATGGCAAGTTCCCAAACCACCACCCGGATCCGACTGTCGAAAAGAATCTGGAAGACCTCAAGGCCGCCGTAGCGCGCACTGGGGCCGATCTGGGCATCGCGTTCGATGGCGATTCAGACCGCATCGGCGCAGTGGACGAGCACGGCAACGTCGTCTGGGGCGACATGCTGATGCTGATCTACGGCCGCGAGATCCTAACGCGCAAGCCCGGCGCGACATTCATTGGCGAAGTGAAATGCTCGCAGGTGATGTACGACGAACTGGCGCGGCTGGGTGCGCGCGCCATCATGTACAAGACCGGCCATTCGTTGATCAAGGCCAAGATGAAGGAAGTACACGCCGAACTGGCCGGCGAAATGAGCGGCCACATGTTCTTCGCCGACCGCTACCGCGGCTATGACGACGCGTTGTACGCCGCGTGCCGCCTGATTGAGATTGTGGCCGCGTCCGGCGGCCCGCTGTCACTTCAAACGGCCGGGCTGCCGAAGACAGTGAGCACGCCGGAGTTGCGCGTGGACTGCCCGGACGAGGTCAAGTTTAAGGTAGTGGAGCGCGTCAAGAAGCACTTCCAGGCACTGCGTCCGACCGTGGATGTCGACGGCGTGCGCGTGCTGTTCGATCACGGCTGGGGCCTGGTGCGGGGATCGAACACACAACCGATTCTGGTGCTACGTTTCGAAGCCGCTGATGTTGAGCAATTGAAGGCTTATCGCGCCGAAGTAGAAGCCGTCGTTGCCCAGGCAATCCAGGATTCGCTATACTAACAAGTGCCGCACGTCGATGTGGGCGCGTAGCTCAACTGGCAGAGCAACTGACTCTTAATCAGTAGGTTGAAGGTTCGATTCCTTCCGCGCTCACCATCCCTTTTCAATTACTTATAAGCGTCTGGTTTAGCGCGTCCGGCGGTCGTGTGTCAGCAATTTCTGCTGACACGGCAGAACCACGATTTTCCCCGCCCCGCGCCGCTTCGGCGCCTCGCCGGAATCGCCGAAAAGACGGTCCATGCGCTCGGCCGATTCCCCGTCGCAGCCTTCAAATAAATGGCCGTAGGTGTCCATCGTCAGCTTGATGGACGAGTGGCCCAGACGCTCCGCGATCTTCTTGGCATGCACGCCCTCGTGGATCAGCAGACTGGCGTGCGTGTGGCGCAGATCGTAAAAACGAATCTCAGGCAGACCGGCGTGGCGGCAGATGGCGTGGAAATCGTGCAGCGCGTTGGCGGTGTCGATCGGCGTGCCGCAACGGGAAGTGAAAACGAGGCCCAGCTCCTGCCACTCCGGGCCGGCCCACTCGCGCATCTCGGCCTGGCGCTCACGCTGGCAAGCCAGCGCGGCGAGCGCCATGCGCGGCACGTCGATGGTGCGGCGGCTCAACACCGTCTTGGGTCCCTTCAGCTTCCAGCGCGGGCCGGGCGCGCCCTTGCGGCGGCGCGTGAATTGCACGGAGTGGTTGACGGTGAGACGGGCGCGTGTGAAGTCGATGTCGCTCCAGGTGAGACCGAGCAGTTCGCCTTTGCGCAGGCCAGTGGTCAGGCCGAGTACATAGAGCGCTTCATTGCGGTCACCGGCGACCTCCTGCAGGAAGGCCTGCGCCTGCTTCACGGTGAAGAACTGAGCCTTGCTCGCAGCCGGCCGCACACGCACGCGCGAGCGCCGCGCCAGCTGCGCCGCCGGGTTGTTGGCGATGTAGTTATAGTCCACCGCCAGTTGCAGGCCGTTGCGCAGCACGCCGTGCGCGTACTGCACCGTGCGCGCGCCAAGCAGACGGCCCGTGCGCGGCGACTTCTTCTGCCGCAAGGTCTGGACAAACTGATCGACATCGCGCACGCTGAGCTCGCTGAGCCGCTTCCTGCCGAGCAGCGGGTTGATGTGCTGGCGGATGTGGTAGCGGTAGTCCTCCAATGTCGAGGGCTCCAGCGTCCCGCAATGCTCGCACTGCGGCATGAACTCCTTGAGCAGGAACCTGCCGACAGTGAGCTGGCCGCCACGTCCGTCGAGACCGCGCAGACAGGCCACAACACGCGTGTGCCAGCGCTTGCGAACTTCCTCAAGCGTCAGGGCCATCACCACCGTGCGGCGCGTGCCGGCCTCGAGGTACTGCGGCGGGATCTCCATCGCCCGGTAGCGCTTGCCGCGACGTTGTATCGGATAGGGCCGCAAGAGCTTGATCCTCCTGGCGAGGAGGTTAGACCGCGCGTGTCAGCGGAAAATCAGTTGGTGCCTTCGCAACCCGTGCAGCCGTCTGTTGCCAGGCCACTTCCTGCGCCCGGATCCAGGCCGCGAGCACGCTTACGCGCACACGCAGCGGGCAAGTCCGGCCGTCTCTGCCATTGCCGATGCGCACCGCGGCCAGCATGCCGTCGTGCAGCATCCGGTGAACTTTGCCGCGGCTGACTCCGAGGATTTGAGCGACGTCGCGGACACGCAGAAGGCGGTCTTCGCCAAAAACAACTGGAATCTGGTTTGACATGCCGTTGTCCTCCTAACGCAGTTGAACTGTGTAGTCGTTGCCCGCCGCCGTCGTCAGGCGCATCTCAACGATGCCTTCGGCGAGCTCGATTTCGAGAATCTGTTTGAGCACCTTGGCCAACAGCGCGGAGGTGGGCTCCGTGAGGGCGGGCTCCGCCAAAACGGGCTGGGCGGCAGGAGATGGAGCGTCTTCACGCTTGCTATGGCGGCGCAACACAAGGGCGCCCGCCGGGCGAGTTCGGATCTTTTTCCTGCGCGTCCGCTCCAGCAACGCGAGCCGCAGGAACCGAATGAAGTCCGCGCCGCCTTCCTCCCACCGCAGTGCCGCCGCCAACTTCAGGACATCGGCATATTCGGGCGGCAGGCGCCGGCCAACTTCCACTGAGCTGAGGGTGGAGATGTGAATGCCGGTGGCCTCGGCCAGTTGCTCCAGCGTGATGCCCAGGTCCTTCCGGCGCTTCTTCAGCGTGCGGCCGAACAGGGGCGAAGTGGCGGGCCGCGCCCCCGGCGCT
>CAYZIX010000015.1:0-9290 GCA_964478395.1 uncultured Candidatus Solibacter sp. | reverse complement strand
AGGGTCTGCCGGTTCCATTAACCTACAGTATGCATAGTTTTTGCATTGTGTCAATATTCAGTACGCGGCAGCAGGCAGCATAGTTAAGACTTATATATATGTCTATAGGAACAGGCGCCGAGCGCCTTGGCGTCGAGAAAATGGCCTAGTGTCCGGAGATCGCCAGAGATCTTCGGCCGCCCGGACGCACTTTCTGGCAGGAAGCCCCGATGCCACACCTGACCGAGGCTATTTCTCATAAACTGTTGGTGTTGACCGATATGGCGAACATGCCTATCCTCTGCTCCGGCTGCGAATGGCTCCAGGCAACCATTGAGGAGCACCAGCGCCTCGCCAATGAGTTCTCCGAACTCGGTGAGGGCCGCTTGGCGCAGATCTCCCGCGAGTGCGCCGATTCCCTGCTGGCGGATTGGCACGCGCACCTTCGCTGCGATCATCCTGACAACACGGAAGCCATCCGCGTTTTGAATGACTTAGTGGCCATCTCCGCCAAGGTGGGGCGCTCAGACGCGGCCGGCATCGTGCATGTTGAAGAAGCGGCCCACCGTTCGTCAGACGGTCTACTCTAAAGCCACTTCGTAGACGCGGAGGCGGCCGGCGATCTTGCAGTCGATCTTCTGCGACGGGTCGCGCTGAAACTGTACCGCAATGGCCTTCGTGTTAGGCGGCACCCGGAACGGCAAGAGTGTGGTCCTGCGCGGCGCGGTACCACTGAGTTTCTCGCTGCGGACATCCAGACGAGTCGCGCTATCGGCATCAAAGACCCGGACGTATGGGCCTTCGTTGGTAGTGAGGCCCTCGCCCTCCCAGTCGGCCTTGAGGGTGTGCGGCCCCGGCGTGACCACTACCAGTTGCCGCACACCTACCCAGGCGACGTTCTCTGAGCCCAGAAACCGCACCGTCAGTCCACTCTCGCGAGAAACCTCGACGGCTGGCTGCGGCGTGATCATCCAGTCGACCGGAAGTCGCCGGGGCTCGCCTTTGAAGCGCGGATTATTGACCCGATTGGCCTGAGTCGCAGTTACTTCCAATACAGCTTGATATAATTTTCGGTTCCATAGGCACCACGCCACATTGCTAGTGATTCCGTCGGTATTTAGCGCATGTTTTCCTATCCACCGCCATGATTTCAGAATTTCTTCAGAATCATCTCGGGCCTCAAGCCAGGCGAGAAAGGCGTTAACGGCACGACGGTCAGGCGGAATGGCGGCACCAAGCAAAGCCGAGGGCGAAGTAACCGTACCGGATAGGTACGTGAAGATGATCTCGTCGAACCGTGACGTCAGCAGCAACACCCTGCTCGCCAACGGCGTGCCTTCGGCGGGACGGCCATTGGCGAAGTAGTAATTGGCCGAGCGCATCAGAACCAGCGGTAGATGCGGACCCAGGGCCACCGCACGCTCAAACGCGGTCGAGGCGGTGCGCGCATCACCGTGCGCGGCAGCGTACTCACCGAGGTCGAGCCAGCGATACGGATTGGCCGGGTCTAGGTGTAACGCTGTTTTGACATCAGTCAGCGGTCTCTCTGCGGCAGGCCTTGAGTCATGGCCGAACATCTGATCGAAGCGGCAGAAGCCGAGCTGACAAGGCGTCGAATTGGGCGCTGGTATTACAAAGTCATACCTGACCGCTACGAGTGCGCCGAACAACATAGCAGCAGATAAAAGCAATCTCACGCCATGATTCTAAATCATTGAGTGCATTTGTTTTCACAGAATTATTTGGCTTTAATTGACTATTTGCTTGACAAATGACATACCTCGCCTCATCCTTGTGAAGTAACCGGCTGTTCTGATCCGGTCCGACCGCGACAAATGGCGAGATCCGGACGTGAAACGGCACGGGATGTTGGAGCCATCCTGCCCATTCGCTTCACCGCGCGATGCCTTGTTGCGCCCTGCGAAGCGATTCTTGGTCATCCACACGACATCCCTGTAAATAGGATTGATGGGACCGACGGGGGCGAAGCCTGCCCGGAAGACGGTCTACGCGATGGCCAAAGACCAATTGAAGCCTTGGTATGCGGTGCGCACCAAGTGCAATTTCGAACGTGTGGTGACGGATCATCTGCGCGCAAAGCAGTATGAGCCGTTCTTGCCCTTATATTCGTGCCGGAGGCGGTGGAGTGACCGCGTAAAAGTAGTCGACGTCCCGCTGTTCCCTGGCTATGTCTTCTGTCGCTTTGATGTGCGCGTGAAAGTACCCATCGTGAGCGTGCCCGGTGTAGCGGGAATCGTCAGTTTTGGGGGACAGCCGGCACCCGTGCCGGATAGCGAGATTGCCGCCATTGAACGACTGATCCGCAGCAGCCTCATTGCATCACCCTGCCCGTACCTGCAGGAAGGTATGGAGGTGAGGGTGAGGAGTGGTCCACTGGCAGGCGTGGAAGGGCGGCTGGACAAGATCAAGAGCCGGTATGTGCTGGTTCTATCTGTGCACATGCTACAGCGAAGCGTTGCGGTCGAAATCGATGCCGAGGCGGTCGAAGCATTGAGGTAGTCAGCGATGGTCAAGAAGAAGTCTCGGATGCTCAGCATCCGTTTGTCAGACGATGAATTCAGCCATCTGCGGCAGGTATGCGAATCCACGGGATCGCGCAGCCTGAGCGACTTGGCTCGTGAAGCCATGCATCGTATGGTGGCTGACGATACCCGCACAACCAACGGACTCGAAACCCATATCCGCGAGCTAGACAGCCTGCTGACACGTTTGCGCAGTGAAGTGGCGCGGCTCGCTGAGATTCAGGTGACGGAGGGACGATGAGATTCGTCTGGCTGTTGGCCGCAAGTGCCGGGTTCATCTTCGGGCAACAGGCGGAGGTGGAGAAATCCACCTACACACTAGGGCCGGGCGATTTGATCGTGGTGCAAGTCCTGGACATGGAGGAACTCGGGCGAGACCCTTATCCGATTGACATGCGGGGCAACATCAGCCTGCCGGTGGCCGGCAGGATTCACGCCTCAGGGCTGACCGTGGAGCAACTGGAAGAGACGATTGCACAGCGGCTGAAATCGGCCTTAAAGGATCCGCAGGTGACGGTTGGGTTGCGCGAGATGCGGAGCCAGCCGGTGAGCGTGTTGGGATCGCTCAAGAACCCCGGTGTTTATCAGGTACAGGGCAATAAAACGTTGCTGGAGATGCTGAGTATGGCCGGCGGCCTGAGCCCGGAGGCGGGCTATTCCGTGAGGATTGCGCGCCAGAAAGCATGGGGGCAGATTCCTCTGCCCGGAGCCGCCTTGGATGAAACCGGACAATTCTGGACTGCGGAAATAGGGGTCAAGGAGATCATGGATGCCATCTCTCCCGAAAAGAACATTCAAGTAAAGCCGAACGACGTGATTACGGTACCCCGTGGCCAGATGGTGTATGTGATGGGGGCAGTAAAGAAGAGTGGCGGATTTGTACTGGGGGAACGAGAGAAGACGACGGCGCTAGAGGCGCTTTCGATGGCGGAGGGGACGGCTTCATTTTCAAAGGAAGGCGACGCCAGAATCTTACGTAAGACTTCAGATCCCAACAAACGACTCGAGATTCCAGTGAATTTGGCCAAAGTATTGAAAGGCCAATCCAAGGATGTACCAATGGAGGCCGACGACATTCTATATGTGCCAATGAGCAAGGGGAAGAGGGCGTTAGGGCGGAGTGCTGAGGCGGCCATTACGGTTGGCACAGGGCTTGCGATTTATCGGCGGTAGTCATGGACCAGAGCAATGAAATCATAAAAAGGCCTGAAAAGCAGGACATTGCAGTCCCGGCCGAACCGGTACAAGCCAATTATGGACCGGACCGCAGTCAGGATGCATACGGTCTTGACCTGCAGGATGAGCCGGATCGTAGCGGTCTGATTGAATACTGGCGAGTTCTGCGGCAGCGCAGAGGAACGCTGATACTGATTACGGGCATAGGGTTGCTGGCTGCGATCCTGGTGACGATACCGCAGACCCCGATTTACCAAGCGAAAACGACGCTTGAGGTGCTGGAGCTGAACCAGAACTTCATGAACATGCAGAATGTACAGCAGGTGAACGAAGGGGCCGGATTCAACCTGATGGTGGATCTGCAAACACAGATTAAGATTCTGCAAAGTGACTCACTGAAAACTCGCACTGTAGCGGCCTTGAATGGAAACACAAACGGCAGCGGTAGTCAATCCGGCGGACGAATCTCAACATGGCGGCGGGCGCTGAACCTGCCGGACGAAAAGGTCGTGGACCAGCACGCCGAAGCATTGAAGATGGCGGCGAAGACCACGAAAACGCGTGCTAGCGGGCAGACGAAGATCATCGAAGTGAGCGTGGACTCCACCGATCCAAAGGTGGCAGCCGACTATGCCAACCAACTGCTGCAGGAGTATATCGATCAGAACATGGAAAGCCGCTGGAAGATGACGCAGCGGACCGGCGAGTTCCTCACCAAGCAGTTGGAAGAGATGCGGATCAAATTGGAGCGAAGCGAGGACGCGCTGCAAGGTTATGCCAGCCAGCACGGACTAGTTTTCACCGGCGGTGGCGATGAAAAGGGAGGCAGAACAAACATCAGCGAGGACCGTTTAAGCCAGTTGCAGGCCGCACTCACGGTAGCTCAGACCGAGCGGATGCAGCGCCAGAGCCGTTGGGAGCAGGCGTCGAGCGCCTCACCGGACAGCCTGTCGGACGTGCTCAACGACAGCAGCCTGCAGCAGTACCAGACGAAGCTAGCTGACCTAAGACGGCAGAAAGCGGAACTGGAAGAGACCTACACCGCTGGGAACCCCAAGGTGCGGCGCGTAGACGCGCAGATCCGGGCAATGGAAAAGAGCCTGGATCACCAGCGGGCGGATATTCTGAAGCGGATCAAAAACGAGTACGACGAGTCGGCTCGGCGCGAACGGTTGCTGGACGCCGACTACAAGCGGCAGACGGGTGTTGTGAATGAACAAAGCGAAAAAGCGATCCAGTACAACATCCTGAAGCGCGAGGCTGATACAAACCGGGAGCTTTATGAGGCGATGCTTCAGCGACTGAAAGAGGCGAGCCTCGCCTCTGCATTGCGGGCAGCGAACGTGCGGGTGGTGGATACGGCAAAGGCTCCGAAATCGCCGTACAAGCCTGACTTGGCGATGAATAGCCTGCTCGGCATGCTGGGCGGTTTTGTCTGCGGGGTGGGGTTCATTATCACCACTGACCGGGCTAACCGCACGCTGCAGGATCCGACCGACATCGCGTTCTATCTTCAGACGCCGGAACTGGGCATGATCCCATCGGACGACTCGGTATCGCACAACAAGAGGAAGCTACTGAAGCGCGCGGCGGCCGAAAAGTTACTCGCCGATGGGCAGGCTGCTGAGAAGAGCCAGCGCGTCGAACTGGTGACCTACCAGCGGAAACCGGGGCTAATGGCCGAGAGTTTTCGAGCGGCGCTGACCTCAATCCTATTCACGGGGCAGAACGGGAACCGGCCTCGCGTGCTGGCTGTCACCAGTCCGAGCCCATCAGAAGGCAAGACTACCGTGGTGACAAACCTCGCGATAGCAATGGCAGAGACGGGGCACAAGGTCCTGCTGATCGACGCCGACATGCGCAAGCCGCGCATTCACGAGATCTTTGAACTATCGAATGAGACGGGCCTCACCACCCTGCTCCGTAGTGAGAAAGAGACCGAGGCGGTTCCGGTCCTTGGAACCGACGTGCCGGGGCTGTTCGTTCTCCCTGCCGGCCCGCACGTGGCCGGTCCGACGAATCTGCTCTATTCGAAGCGCTTTTCTGACGCACTAGCGAAGCTCCAAAAAGAGTTCAGCATGATTCTGATCGACACGCCGCCGATGCTCCAAATACCGGACGCTCGTGTGATCGGGCGCGTGACTCAAGGTGTCGTGCTAGTCGTGCGGGCCAATGTGACAACTCGAGATGCGGCAGTGGCTGCGCGCGCCAGACTCCGGGACGACGGTGTCCGCGTGATCGGAACCGTCATGAATGACTGGAATCCGAAACGCAGCCCGGGCGGGTATTACGGCTACTATGACGGCTATCACAAGTATTACCGGCGGTATGGCGGGTATTACGGGCCGGCGCAATGACAGCTAACCGAAAATATCGAGTAATGGAGGTTTGAGTTGACTGGTGCTGCCAGAAAGACAGTTGGAATGCAAAGTGGCCCCGCTGTCAGCCTGCGGCTGGTTCTGGCGCTGTTCTTGCTTGCGTTCCTTTGCCGATTGGCAATTATGGCCATTTCGCGTCCATATGAGCAACCATCCCGCGTCGAGATCCATCATCTCGCCTATTCGATCGTAGCGGGGGGGGGGGGTACAGTAACGCGTGGGCAACTCCGACGGGACCAACGGCAGTCTATTCTCCTGGCTGCCCCCTCATTCTTGCTGGGGTGTATAGAGTATTCGGGACAGGGACCGCTGCAGAAATTGCTACGTACGTTATCGACTTGGCCGCCGCGAGTGCTACCTATGCCCTATTGCCATTTGTTTGTGTATTCCTTGGGCTGCCGAAGCGCGCCGGAATACTCGCGGCGATCGTCGGGGGCGTCGTTCCCGTCTACCTATTGAACGAATTTCGCTCTACGACAGCTGTTTTTGGCAGCCTTTCACTGGAGTTGCTTTGCCTGATAACGGCGTGTATCTGGAACACCAGGCGCCGGCTGTCTGCGCGCCTCGGCGCCTTGTGCGGTGCCGCTCTGGGATTGGCGCTGCTTATCTCTCCGAACCTTCTGACCACCGCGCTCGCTTGGCTCGCGGTGGGCGCGTACTTCTATCGTCAAGGAATGATCCGATTCACGGCCGCACTGTTCGCCATTGCCTGCGCGGTCATGCTCCCATGGGCAATCCGCAATCAGGTAGTCCTCGGCTCGCCGGTCTTCTTGCGAAGCAACTTCGGCCTGGAGTTACAGATTGCGAACAATGACTTCGCCGGCGTCAGCTACGCTGAAAACTCACGCTCGTTTGCCAGGTATCAGCCGTTTGTGAACTCAGAGGAATCTGAGAAGGTCCGCCGCCTCGGTGAAGCGGGGTATATGCGGCAGAAACTCGCGCAAGCCCTCGGATGGATTGCAGGCCACCCGCGCCGCTTCGCTTCTCTAACAGGCACTCGCATGTTTCGCTTTTGGATGCCGCAGACGTATAGGGCCGCTCAGACCGCCGTTCTCTGGACACTAACGCTTTGGGCCTTCATTGGACTCCGATTCACCTGGCACCGGCAGCGCCCCGCATTCTGGATCCTGGGATCAATACTCCTCGCCTATCCGGCCGTTTATTACTTCGTCCAACTAGACAACCCCTACCGTTACCCCATGTACTGGTCCCTCTTGCTTCTTGCCGCGTACGGCAGCACTGAGGCAATCGTCTCGTTGAATGTTCCGCGGCGGTTTCGCAGCCTGGGCATGGCGGGCCGCCCCTGACGGATCCCAAGAAAGGCCTGCATCACGCATAGAAAGCAGATCGCTGCCTCGGCCGTCTTGCACCGTACACTCTTCCTGGGGCATGTGCCGATCCTGTGGCTCTGTTTTGTGCGAATTCACACCGGGTCAGCGGTTGTGAGCAGCATGCTGGCGGTCCTGTTGACAGGACTGATATCGGTCGTTCTCTATCATGCGCTGGAGGCACCGGGTATTCGGTTGGGCAAGAGGCTTGCCGGGAGGGTTTGCGGTTGACCGCTCGGAGAGCAAAGGACACCGCGAGGCAGGCCGACATGGACGATCCCTCGGTAGACATCCTTGGTTCGAGGGTTCACCTTGTTTCCACCGTCCGGACGGTGGACCACATGGAGCGCTGGATCCGGGCGCGTGACGGGCAGTGCAAACGTGTGGTCGTAACCGGGTTTCACGGATTGTGGTTGGCCCATGAAGATGCCCAGTTGCGAAATGTGCTGAACGGCGCTGAGCTTTGGGCCCCTGATGGAATCGCAGCGGTCTGGGCTGCCCGCGCCCGGGGCCATCGTCACGTTGAACGCGCGACCGGCGAGGCAATTATGCGCGAGTATTTCCGCCGGGCCCACGAAAGGGGATATAGCAGCTTCTTTTACGGTGACACGGACGCAACACTATCGGCACTTCGCGTTGCGCTGATGCGCGAGTACCCTCGGCACAAAATTGCCGGGATGTTCTCGCCGCCATTCCGCACGCTGACACCCGACGAGGACCGAGCCATCGTGGAGCGGATCAATGACACGCGGCCGGATGTCCTATGGGTCGGCTTAGGGATGCCGAAGCAGGAGTTATGGATCTACGAGCATCTGGATCGGCTCCAAGTGCCCGTTGCGATCGGTGTCGGAGCCGCTTTTTCCTTCGTTGCAGGAACCGTGTCACGATGTCCGGAATGGATCGGGCGGTTGGGCTTTGAGTGGGTATACCGGCTTTTCAGGGAACCGAAGAAGCTCTGGCGGCGCGACCTGCTGGCAGGGCCGCGCTTCCTCATCAAGGTTGGGTTGGAACTGTTTCGTGATCAGCCCAATGACTGAGAATCCGTCAGCGGGCGTCAATCAACTGCAGCAACCTGCGAAGCGTACAGGGATCACGAACCGCGTCCTGCACGGTGTTGGAGCCGGAGCTGTCGCCTATGGCCTTGGGGTCGCCAGCAATTTGCTTCTTCTTCCGCTCTATCTCCGTGTGTGGTCCGTTGCTGTGTATGGCGAATGGATGGCCGTGTATGCCCTGGTCAATTACCTTGGCAACCTCGACTTCGGGGTCACTGCGGCGGCCGTGAACGCCGCGACCATGGCTTGGGCGCGAGGCGACTGGTCCGCTTTCCGGCGTATCCAGGGTACGGCATGGGCCGCCGCGTTTGCCATCGCCGGGCTCGGCTTAGCCCTGTTTGTTGTCCCGGTAACCCTCGTTTTCCAAACCCGCTGGCTGAATCTGACGGCGTTGTCGCCAGGTGAAGCGCGCCGCGTGATCTTCTGGCTGGCAGTTGCGCTCTTGGCCAACATACCGGGACGCCAGTTGATGTCCATCCACGTAGCCATTGGCCGGTTTCCGGTCTACCAGTGGCTCTACAACGTAATCACCTTCGCAACATGTGCTGCCACCGCTCTTGCCCTCATCGCTGGCGCCCGCCCGACCCAACTCGCCGTGCTTACCGCGGCGATGTCCGTTCTGTCGATTATTGTCTGTGGCGCCACGCTCCGCGCACGTGATGCCCGCCTTCTTCCAAATCTCGGCCTAGCGGATTGGGGAACTGCCCGAGAGCTTGCTGCGCCGACTGGCCAGTTTGGACTTTCACTCCTTGCGAACATCGTGGCCCGCCAGGCGCCTGTAATCCTCGTGAGTCGCCGGCTGCGCGGCCCCGCTGTGGCACTGTTCACCACCAC
>CAYZIX010000014.1:32213-47427 GCA_964478395.1 uncultured Candidatus Solibacter sp. | reverse complement strand
TTTCTTCCCGTGTGCGCGAGGGATCGGAAAAGAAGATCTGGCAGGAGACCGCGAAGACGAGTTCGTCGGTGAAGCCGTCCAGCAGCGGTTGCAGAAAATCCGGGGCAACGCGCATGTCGCTGTTCAGCAGTACGACGATGTCGTTTGAAGCGGCGTGGAAACCGGCGTTGGAGCCGCCGCCGAATCCGAGGTTTTGCGGCAACGCGAGCAGGCGCACTGTGGGAAAGTGCTGGCGGACAAAGTCGGCGCTGCCGTCAGTGGAGCCGTTGTCGACGACAATCACTTCATTGCGTGGGTTCGCGGCCAGGGCCACGATCACGCTGGGCAGATACTTTTCCAGCAAGTCGCGGCCGTTCCAGTTGGGGATGACGACCGTGGCGGCAGTGGTGTCCGGGCGCGTGTCCGGAGGTGTGGCGCGCGGGCCAGTGAGTTTGGCGGCAATGTCGGTGAGTGCAAGCGCCAGCCACGCGGCCGCGGACGCGAACGGAGAGATGAGCGCCAGCGGCAACTGCGGTAGCAGACGGGCGAGTGAACTCAACATCTAGTCGCCGAGATCAGGCCCGAGGCCGATCTTCCTTCCGAGCTTCAGCCAGCGGGAAGACTGCGCCGCGTTGAGTTTCTGCCCGGCGGCCTCCAGGCGGCGGTCGAGATCCTGCGCCCAGAGGGTGCGCTCCTCAATGGTCTTCTCGGCGGCGTGGAGTAAATCGAGGCACTTCACAATCTCGTCGTTACGCTCTTTCATGCGAGTTTCCCACTCGCGCTCCACCTGGGCGACGCGTTCGGTGCGCGCAACGAGCTCGGCTTCGAGTTCGGTGATCTTGGCCTCGTAGCTGGCAACCGTCTGGGTGTACTCGCGGTTTTGTTCGTCGAGGTTCACGCGGGCTTGGTCGATCTCTCGCTGGACGTCCATGGCCCATTGGGCTTTCTGTGCGACGTCGGCGAGGGTCTTTTCGTGTTCGGCTTCGAGTGCGGAGTGGCGCTGTTTCAGCTCGTCAAGCCAGGCGTCCTTGCTGGCGAGTTCGCCTTCAAGCTTGACGATGTGGTGTTCGCGTTCGCGCAGCAGGTTGGCTGACGTTGGCAGATAGAGATAGAGCGGGGCGCCTGTTTGAGCCCGGAGGGCGCAGACGGCGAGGAAAAAGTGGCTGCTCTCGGGGTCCGGCGCGGGCTGGCCGGGAGCGAGTTCGGCCGCGACGGCGTGGCTGGCGTCAAGCGGCTGGAATCCGATAGTCGAGACGTGGTTCTGCAGGAACATCGTCACGGAGGGGAAATGCGTGCTGAGCGCGGCGCGGAATTCCCGGTAGGTGAACTCGTGCAGGTGAAAAGGATTGGGCCCATCAAGGCGGCGGGCCTCGGCGTAGAACTCCTTGTTTGGCGTGGAGACGACAAACTGCCCGCCGGGCGCCAAGACGCGGCGGGCTTCGGCAAGGAGCTTCTCCCAATCGTCGAGATGCTCAATCACCTCATACGCGACCACGAGATCGAAACTGGCGTCGTCAAACGGAAGCGCCTGGGCGGGCGCTGTCTCGAAGGTGAGATTGGGCTGCGTGTAAGTGGCGCGAGCGGCTTCGACGGCCTCAGAGGAGACGTCAACACCGGTGACGCTGTCAGCAACGCAGGCAAGTGCGGCTGAACCGTAGCCGACGCCGCAGGCGACGTCCAGCACGCGCTTGCCACGCGCCAGCCGCGCGGCGAAGGCATAACGCGCTAGGTGTTCATTCAGCAGATCCTGGTCGACTTCGCCCGGCACCAGGCGCTCGCCCGTGAATTCAATCAAGTTGAGCCTCCACTTGCCGCGTGTGGCCCAGGCGGCCATTCAACTCCACTTTGCACGGCAGGTGGATATAGCCATAGACTTGGCCCTCGCCGTGGCTCATCTGCATTGTAATGGCGTTGTCGATCCAGTCGCACATGCGATAGCTCACCAGCGATCCGTCGGCAATCGCGGGTGAAAAGGAAAACGACGCTGGATAGAGCGCGGGAATATCGAGGTGGAAGTCCACCGTGTAGATGTCGCCGGCTGTCATCGGCTCCAGCTCGAAGCCTTCGCGGAGCGTGTTGGTGCCGGCGAAGTCGATGCCCAGGTGGTTGCGGAGCATGAAGCCGACGTTTGGCGTGGAGAGCGGCTGTTTGGCGCGTACGCTGATGCGAACGACAACGCGCGAATCGGGCTCCAGCAGGCCGAGCTTGCGTCCGGCCTCATCCACAACGGCAATGCCAAGCACTTCGGCGCGCCCGTCACCGTGGCGGTGATCGATGTTGGGTATTTCGGTGATGACCTCCGGGGCCATCACGGATTCGACACGCGCCGCCGGCTCGCGTTGTTTGAGCTCCAGGTAGGCGGTGTCCTTCTCCACCATGGCCGCCAGGTACTCGCCGACGACGGAGCCGGCGTCGCCAATCTTCTTCACTCGCCCATGGTCCAGCCACATGGCGCGGTCGCCAATGGCCTTTACGTCACCGGCCGAGTGCGAAACGAAGAGGATGGTGATGCCGCGTTCACGCAGCTCGTGCACTTTGCGAAGGCAGCGTTGGCGGAAATAGATGTCACCGACGGCAAGCGCTTCATCGACGATCAGAATTTCCGGATCAACGTGAATGGCCACGGCGAAGGCCAACCGCACCACCATGCCGCTGGAGTACGTCTTGACGGGCTGGTTGATGAAGTCGCCAATTTCGGCGAACTCCTCAATCTTGTGGTAGATCCGGTCTACCTGTGCGGTAGAGAAGCCGAGAATTGCGGCGTTCAGGTAGACGTTTTCACGGCCGGTGAACTCAGGGTTGAAGCCGGAGCCGAGTTACAGCAGCGCCGAAACACGGCCGTCGATGCGCGCGTTGCCGGACGTTGGCGTGAGGATGCCGGCGACAATCTGTAGCAATGTGCTCTTGCCGGAGCCGTTTTCACCGACAATGCAAAAGGTCTCGCCACGGCGGACCTGGAAGGTGACATCACGCAATGCCCAGAAATCTTCGTGAAAACGGGCGCGTTGAAAGGTGAGTAGCTCCTTCAGACGATCGCTGGGAGCGTGGTAGATCGGATAGCTTTTTGAAACGGCCTGGAATTCGATCAGGCTCACGGCGTTGTCTTCGGCGCGACGCTGAAGCGTACGCACTCCCTAAGACTTTACCGCAAATATAGGCATCGCGGCAGGTTGCGGCATTGTTCGTTCAACATGGGGACAGGGCGACCGCCGGTTCCTTCACCGCACCCACTCGTGTCCCACGAGCGAGTATCCCTTCTGCGAGCACGTTGAGCCTCGGCGATGCGGTGCATTGTCCGCGCGTCCGGACACTCCGAAATTCCGGGGTCCAATGGACGCTGGAGGCGCGTGAGCAGGCGGATCAGCTAGCCGGTAGCCGCCCTGTGAGGTGGTCTATTTCGATGAGGAACCTCCTCGGTTAAGCTCGGGCTTTCAACCACCCGGGCAATTACCGCGGTCCATGGCGTCTTCCGCCTGGGGACCATGGTGGAGAGCGGCATCCAAGTCCCGTTCTCTGGCTCCAATATGCGCCTGAGGGGGAGGCCAGTCAACAGTTATTTGTGCGGGTGGGAGATGCGCTCGAGTTCAGGCAATTGACACTCACGAGCGGGCCATGCCACTCTGGTGAATGGAACGCCGGTGTAGCTCAGTGGTTAGAGCGACGGTCTCATAATCCGTAGGTCGTAGGTTCAACTCCTACCGCCGGCACCATCCCCCTCCTGGTCCTAACTCCCCACGATCTGCTCGTAAATCCGTGTCAGCTCCTCAATGGAGTAATACTCAATCTCGATCCGCCCGCTTTTCTGGCCGCGCGCCACAATGCGTACCCGGGTGCCGAGCGTGCGCTCCAGTTCGTCGATGGCCGCCTTGGTGTTGGGGTCAACGCGGACCTCTTTGGTCGGCATTGGTGGCTCCAGCAGCTTTTGCACCAGTTTTTCGGTCTGGCGCACGGACATGCCCTCTTTGACCACGCGCTCGGCAGCCTCGATCTGTTGCTTCGGGTCGGGCAATCCGAGCAGTGCGCGCGCCTGGCCCATGCTGAGGCGCTGTTCTGAGACCATCAACTGGATCGGCTCCGGCAGGCGCAGAAGGCGGAGTGTGTTGGTAATGGATGTGCGATCCTTGCCGGTGCGCGCGGCAATCTGCTCGTGCGAAAGCGAGAACTGGCGCGAGAGGCGCTCAAAGGCGTGCGCTACTTCAATCGGGTTCAGGTCTTCACGCTGTATGTTTTCAATCAGCGTGATCTCCATCAGGCGGTCGTCGGCGAACTGCTGGACGACGACGGGCACTTCCAACAGGCCGGCCATTTTGGCGGCGCGCAGGCGGCGTTCACCGGCGATCAACTGGTAGCGATCGCCCTCCTTGCGGACCACCAGCGGCTGGATGATGCCGTTCTCCCGTATGGACTGCGCCAACTCTGCCAGCCGGTCGGATTGGAATACCGTGCGGGGCTGGAGCGGGTTGGCCTCGATCGAGTCGATGGGAATATGTAGAGGGCCGGACGCGGGCGTGTGTGCGGGCTCCTGCGCGGGGGCGGCGCCGGCGGCTTTGCTGGGTAACAGCGAAGAGAGGCCGCGGCCAAGCGCCCTACGCGGCTGATCCGTGGCGTTGCTCATGGGCGAGGATCTCCTTGGCGAGCTTGATATAGCATTCGGCGCCCTTGGAGCGGACGTCGTAGCTCAAGATGGGTTTGCCGAAGCTAGGCGCTTCGGCCAGACGGATGGAACGGGGAATGATGGTCTCGAACACCTCGCCCTGGAAGAAGTCCTTCAGATCGCCGGCTACCTGTCGGGTGAGATTGGTGCGATCGTCGTACATCGTCAGCAGGACGCCTTCAATCTTGAGGTTGGGCTGAAGGCTGTCGCGGAGGCGTTCGACCGTATCGATCAGTTGAGATATGCCCTCCAGCGCAAAGAACTCGCATTGAATCGGAACAAGGACCGAATCGGCGGCCACCAGCGCGTTGACGGTGAGCAGGTCGAGCGCGGGAGGGCAATCGATCAACATGAAGTCGAAGGAGTTGCGGATTGAATCGAGGGCTTCGCGGAGGCGATACTCGCGCCTGGGCAGGTCGACGAGATCGAGGTTGCCTGCGACGAGGTTTTTGTCCGCTGGAATGATCTGAAGTCCTTCAAAATCAGTCTGACGGACCAGTTCGTTGGCGGGCTTGTGGCCCATCAACGCGTCGTAGGTGGTCGGCATGTCGGGCTGCTTTTGGATGCCGACGCCGGTGGTGCAATTGCCCTGTGGATCCATGTCCACCAGCAATACACGCAGATCGTTGGCCGCCAGTGAGGCGGCGAGGTTGATGGCTGTGGTGGTCTTGCCCACGCCACCCTTCTGATTGGCAATGGCTATGACTTTGCCCATGGGCGTCCTGTGTGGGAAACGACTATGCTATCACGACTGCCCGATGTTCCACGTGGAACACGGTCGCGTTATGTTCCACGTGGAACATCTGCCAGCAGTAGAACCCCTCCGGGGTGATGCGGCAACTCAAAAACACGCGCCTCGGGCAATTTGAGCTTGCCCGCGTCCTCCGCGCTCAGAAGCAACGCGATCCGTTGGCTGTTTCTCTTTGCGAACCGGATCACCTCTTTGGGCTGCACTGCTCTGGAGATCACCATGTCGAATTCGCGTTGAAACGACTCCGCGCGCACTGCAAGCACCTCAATATTCGCAGCCAGATCGCTACTTTCACGTAAGAAAGCGGCCTTGCGTTGGTCCGACTCCAACAACGAGACGCGTAACTCTGGATGCGCCACCGCCACCGGGAAGCCCGGAAAGCCGGCGCCGCTGCCCACATCGACGACCGTCTGCACCCCGGCTGGCAGGTGCGCGGCCAGGAAAAGCGACTCGGCGTAGTGACGTTCCACTGCGTCTTCCAATGAAGTGATCCGCGTCAGATTCAGACGCTGGTTCCAATGCAACAACAGTTTGTAGTGCGCCTCGAAGGTCCGGGCTTGCGCCGGTGAAACGTCACATCTTCTCGTCAAAAGTTCGGTAAACGCGCTCATGCAACACCTTTGGAAAGGGTGAGATAGCAATCGAGCACCGCTACGGCGGCCGGCGTCACGCCGGGAATGCGTGCCGCCTGCCCCAGTGTCTCCGGCCGCACCCGCTCCAGTTTGGTGACAATCTCGCGGCTCAGGCCGGGGATGCCCTTGTAGTTGAAGCCCAACGGAATGCGGCGGCCCTCGGCCTCGCGCAGGTGCGCCACCTGACGGTCCTGCTGGACGATATAGCCGGCGTACTTGATCTCGGTCTCCACCGTGGTCAACAGCCCGGAAACGGGTGTATCTCCAAGCATTTGTTCGATTTCCACGCGCAAATCGGCGATCTTCGACTCCGGCCGCCGCAACCATGCCTCGTGTTTGGGCGCCAACCAGGCGCGCAGTCGCTCTTTTTGCGCGAGCTTCTTTTCAAGTAGCGCCCAGCGCTCGTCTGGCACGGCCCCGGCGCGCCGCGCAATGGGCGTCAGGCGCTCGTCGGCGTTGTCGATGCGCAGGTGCAGGCGGAATTCGGCGCGCGAAGTGAACATGCGGTAGGGCTCGTCGGCGCCTTTGGTCACCAGATCGTCCACCATGATGCCGACATAGCCGTCCGTCCGGCTGAAAACCACCTTCTCCCGGCCCAACACGTGGCCGGCGGCATTCATCCCGGCAATCAGGCCCTGCGCACCGGCCTCCTCATAGCCGGAGGTGCCGTTGATCTGTCCGGCCAGGAACAGGCCGCCGATCGACTTCACTTCCAGCGAGTGGTCCAGTTCGCGCGGATCGATGGCGTCGTATTCAATCGCATACCCCGGCCGGATCATGGAGGCGTCTTCCAGGCCGGGAATCGAAGCGAGCATTGCCTCTTGCACGTCCACAGGCATGGATGTCGACATGCCATTCACGTAGATTTCGTGCGTGTCCAGCCCCTCGGGCTCCAGAAAGATCTGGTGGCGAGGCTTGTCGGGGAATTTGACGATCTTATCTTCGATGGACGGGCAATAGCGCGGGCCGATGCCCTCGATCTGGCCGCTGTAGAGCGGCGAGCGCGGGATGGCCTCACGCAGAATGCGGTGCGTCTCGCCGGTGGTGTAGGCGATGTGACAAGCCACCTGCGGCCGGTCGATGCGCGGCGTCAGGTAGGAGAACGGTGTCGGCTCCGCGTCGCCGGCCTGCGGCTCGAACTTCGACCAGTCGATGGTGCGCCCGTCCAGGCGCGGCGGGGTGCCGGTTTTCAGACGCTTCCACTCCAGCCCCAGGCCTCGAAGCGCGTGGCCTAGCAGGTTGGATGGCGACTCGCCACTGCGCCCGCAGGCGTACCGGCGCTCTCCTATGTGCGCCAAGCCATTCAAAAAAGTGCCCGTAGTGATGACTACGGCGTCGGCTTCCAGCGTGCGGCCGTCAGACAACTCCACTCCACGGATGCGGCGCGCGCCGCCATCGAGCGTCTCGATGTGGAGCCCCGCCACCTCGGCCTGCACCAGACGCAGGTTGGGCTGCCGCTCCAGCGTCTCCCGCATACAGACGCGGTACTGGCGCTTGTCCATCTGTGCGCGTGGGCTCCAGACGGCTGGCCCCCGGCTGGTGTTCAGCAGGCGGAACTGGATGCCGACCTGATCGGCAACCTGGCCCATGATGCCGCCCATGGCATCGATTTCGCGCACCAGATGGCCCTTGGCGATGCCGCCGATGGCCGGATTACAGCTCATCTGCGCCACCAAGTCGAGGTTCATGGTCACCAACGTCGTCGACAGCCCCATGCGGGCACAGACGTGCGCCGCCTCGCAGCCGGCATGGCCGGCGCCAATCACTACGACTTGATCCCTTGATCTATGCATTGGCAGGAGCCCACAATCCCCGCTATCCTATTGATTCTAGCGAGAGGAGTTGCATCGGTGAAAGTTCTTGTGCTTGGTTCCGGCGGCCGCGAGCACGCCATCGCTTGGAGTCTCAAGAAAAGTCCTTCCGTATCAACAGTTTATGTAACACCGGGGAATCCGGGGTGTGCGACCGTTGCGGAATGTGTTTCCGCACCGTCTACTACACCTGAAGGATATCTGGCGGTGGCCGAGCAAGCCGGAGCGGATCTCACCGTGGTGGGGCCGGAGGCGCCGCTGGTGGATGGCGTCGTCGACCTTTTCGAGTCGAAGGGACGTTTGATATTTGGTCCGACTCGTGCGGCGGCGCAACTGGAAGGCAGCAAGATCTTCTCCAAGCAGTTTATGGAACGCGCCGGCATTCCGACGGCCCGCTTCATCGCCACAACCGACGCGGCCGAGGCCGCCCGGGCGCTGGAGCGATTCTCCTACCCGTTGGTGATCAAGGCCGATGGTCTAGCCGCGGGGAAAGGCGTCGTCATCTGCAAGGAGCGCGTTGAAGCACGCCAGACGCTGAGCGGCATGTTCAGCGGCACACTGGTGGGCGAGGCCGGCAAACGCATCGTCATTGAAGAATTCCTGACTGGTGAAGAGGTCAGCTTCATCGGCCTTTGCGACGGCAATCATGTGGTGCCGTTCGAGCCCTCGCAGGATCACAAGACAATCTTTGAGAACGACCTCGGTCCGAACACAGGCGGCATGGGCGCCTATTCGGATTCGCGCCTACTGAGCGACGACGTGCGGGCCAGTGTGATGAAAGACGTCATGCTGCGCACCGTTGAGCAAATGAAGGCCGAGGGTGCGCCGTTCCGCGGCTTTCTCTATGCCGGCCTGATGATGACCGGCGACGGGCCCAAGGTTCTCGAATTCAACGTCCGCATGGGCGATCCGGAGACGCAGGCGTTGATGCACCGGCTGGACTGCGATTTCGGCGCGGTGCTGGAGGCTGCCGCGCGCGGCAACCTGCGGCCGGAATTGATGCGTTGCAAGGCCGATCCGTCGGTGTGCGTCGTGCTGGCTGCGGCAGGCTATCCCAGCCGTGTGCGCAAAGGCGACGAAATCACCGGTATTGAGGCGGCCGAGCGCCTCGGCGCTACTGTGTTTCACGCAGGAACGAAAAAGGTGGACGGCAAACTGGTGACCTCGGGCGGCCGCGTCCTGGGCGTCACGCACTCCGGACCGACGTTGCAGGCGGCCATCGGCAACGTCTACCGCGCCTGCGCCGAAATCAAGTTCGACGGCATGCAGATCCGCCACGACATCGGTGCGAAGGGCCTTAAGCGCTGGTAGCAACAGCCTTGAAAAACGTGTAGCAGAAGGTGCCGTCCGGCGCGGTGGCTCGATAGAGATCCCGAATGCCGTTGTCCCATTCCGCCTCGCTAATGAGCCCTTGCGCAAGGGCAGGCTGGCGGACACCTTCCACCATGGTGATGAAAGTGTTCTTCGAAAAGCCTTCCACCCACTGTGGGCGGCTGGAATCGACGTACACCATGCGTGGATCGACGCGTACATCCTCGAAGCCGGCTTCGCGCAGCAGTGGATACAGGCGCCGGCCAATCAACGCGTCGCCGCCCAGGCTGGCTTGCACGTCCACCAGGCAGCGCACCACGGCGCGTGCGGCGGCCGTCTCCGGGTAGCAATACCAGGAGCCGTGGTCGCCCTCAATCACGGTGATGGAGCCGCCGGGCCGCAACATGCTCTTCAACTCGCGCAACGCGGCCACGGGCTCGGCCAGATGCTCCAGCACGAAGCAGACGAAGACGTGGTCGAAGCTGTGCGGCGCAAAGGGCAGCGCAAACAGGTCGGCCACCAGATGGCGGACATTCAGCAGGCCGGCGTCCCTCAGGCGCGTCCGGGCGATGCCGATTGAAGTTTCCGAAATGTCGGCCGAGACGATGCGCGCCCCGGGGCTGTGTGCCGCCAGACGCAGGGTTTGCGCGCCGGTGCCGCAGCCGCACTCCAACACGCATTCACCCGCGCCGAAGGCGGTGTCATGATGCAAAAGATCGCTAAGTGTGTCGGCCTGGTCGGCCAGTCGCGTGGCCTCGCGCGGCGAGTAGCCATGCACATAACCCGTATCGCTCATCGTGCTCTTGTCTCCTATGCTACGCTGCTGGCAGCCAGTACAAATGCACTTCCCCAAGACACTCCCGCTTGCCGTTCTCATGGCAGTTCTGCCCGCTACCGCAGCCAAGCCGCTACCGCTCACGTTCGCCTGTTCGGCGGAAAACGACTTGTACCGTGCGCTCAACCAGACAGGGGCGCGCTACTCCACCGCCGCGGAGGCTGTGGCCAAGGCCGCGCGCGGCAGTGCGGTGCTGATTCTCGCCGGCGACTACCCGGATCGCACCACGCCCATCGACGCATCCGTCTATCGCGAAGCCGGGCGTAAGCAGCTTCGCCTCTATGTTGAGTACCCGTCTGCCCTGCCCGGCCTGACTGTTGCCGCACCACGCGCCGTGCGTTGGGAGCGCGCGGTAGTGGCGTCGGACGCCTTCGCGCCGCAGTTGGCGAAGCTGAGCATCCTCGGTCTGCACCATTTCACGTACTTGCCTGTTGAGGCCAACGACGCCGACATTGTCGTGGCGCGCGTGGCGGGGCTCGATACCGCCGTATATGGTCTGCCCGACAAGGATGTCTCTCCACTGCTGTTTCGCATGAATGGCGGACGCGTGCTGGTGGCCACCACCAAGCTCAGCCAGTTTGTCACGGGCCGCTACGCGCCGCGCGACGCCTGGACGCCCATCTGGCAGCGTATCCTCGCTGAGCTGATGCCAGGCCAGCGCACGCCGGAACTGCGTTGGACCCCCACGGTGCGGCCCAGTTACAACGCTACCGATGCTTTGCCGGCTGACGCCGAGCGCGCCGCGCTTGCGCGTGTGGCGGCCGCATTCAGGAATACCCGCATGTTGGTTCATCCGCAGTGGAAAGATGAACTCCCGAAGCGTAATCCGGTGAACGACAGCGTTGCGCCCCTGCCGCCGGCTTCGTGGCCGCTGGGCGACGGCAGCGAGGGTGTGCTGGAAGGCCTTTCGAGCGCCGTTGCGCCCGATGGCACTCAGCCCGTGCGCTGGGGCGTGCGGGCCGATTGCGTGGGCGAAGTCTCGCTGCTGTTTGCCATGGCCGGTGACGCGCGCGTCGCCGCGAATCTGAACGACTATCTGTATCTGCATTCCCCGCTAGTGCGGCGCGCTGCGGGCGCCAGCTATGGCTTGCTTGGCTGGGTGTATCCGAACGCCGAGGGCGTCTACTATGGCGATGACAACGCTCGCGCCATTCTCGGCACTATCGGTACGGCCGGCGCTTTGAACATTGGCCGTTGGGACGAAACCGTGCTGCGCGCGCTGCTGGCCAACCTGCGCACCACGGGCGAGCTCGGCTTCCGCAACTCGCGCCTGGACGAGGCCCCGCTCGCCAAAAACGGCTGGCGCTATTACTGGACTGCGCGCAACACCAAATACGCGCCGCATTACGAAGCGTACCTGTGGGCCTGCTTCCTGTGGGCCTACGCGCGCACCGGCTATGCTCCGTTCCTGGAGCGCACTGAGACCGCCATTCGCATGATGATGGACGCGTATCCGGACAACTGGCACTGGACCAACGGCCTGCAACAGGAGCGCGCGCGCATGCTGCTGCCGCTGGCATGGCTGGTCCGCGTGAAGGATACGCCCGAACATCGCGTCTGGCTGGAGCGTGTCGCCAAGGACATCTTCGCCGCACAGGACTCGAGCGGCGCCATTCGCGAAGAGTTGGGCGATCTCGGTAAAGGCGACTACGGCCCGGCCAAGCGTAACGAGGATTATGGCAAGAGCGAGGCCACGCTGATCCAGCGAAACGGCGACCCCATCGCCGATCTGCTCTACACCACCAACTTCGCGCTCCTCGGTTTGCATGAGGCTGCAACCGCGACAGGTGACGCGCGCTACAAGCAGGCCGAAGACCGCCTGGCGGCATTCCTGTGCCGCATTCAAACGCGCTCCGAGGTGCATCCCGAATTGGACGGCTGGTGGTTCCGCGCGTTCAACTACCGGCGCTGGGATTATTGGGCCAGCAATGCCGATGCGGGTTGGGGCGCGTGGTCGGCCGAAACCGGCTGGACGCAGGCCTGGATCGCATCCGTGCTGGGCATGCGGCAACAGCACACGTCGCTATGGGAGTTGGGCTCCGGCAGCCGCGTGGGCGTGCATCTGAAGCCGCTGGTGGCGGAGATGTTCCCGGCGCCTTAATGGCGGGTGAATGTGTACCAGAGTAGGCCAAAGTACTCGCGCAGTGCATCCTCGCTGGTGCTCAGCCCATTGGCCTGGGGCATCCAACTGGTCCAGTCTGCAACCAAATTGCCGCCGCAATGGTAGTCCACCGGGTAGGCAATCACCTGCGGCGCGGCCGGGCTGAACAACCGCATGGCGCGCCGCATGTGATACGCGCTGGTCACCAGAATCAACTTCCGCCAGCCGTGGCGGCTGACTAGGCGTCTCACCTCGCGCGCCTCGTCCGCTGTGTTGCCAGCATCGCCGTCGGTCAACACGATGCTCCCGGCCGGCACGCCGCGCCGCAATGCCTCTTCGCGCAGCCGCATGCCCTCATCGGGACCATCGGACCACGGCATCTTGCCGCGCGTGAACACCAGTTTGCCGACCCGCCCGGTGGCAAACACATCCATGCCACCCTCAAATCGGTCGGCCGCCTCACTCCAATCAATGCGCGCCTTACCGTACCCAGGGTCGGAGCCGCCGCCTAAAACCACTACAGCGTCGGCGGGGACACACTCTTCCGGGCTGAGCTGCGGGTAGCTGCGCTCCAATGGCCAGATCAGCAGATTACCGGTCACCGGCATCGACGCGGCGCACAGCACCACCACAGCTGCAATGCCTAGGGCGCGCCGGCGGGTGCAAATGGCCGCCAGCCCGAGCACCACACTCAGGCCAACCGGCAGCAACGGCCACACCGCCAGCTTGTGCAGCCAAAGAGGAACCAGGAGCAGCGTCAAGATCATCTTCATCTAATCTAACGGCGGGCGGCCGATGGGTGTGCGCGCCAGCGCGGCCAGCTTCCGCATCTGCGCCTGACTGAGCGCCCGATTGAATACCGCCACCCCGCCAATGTAGCCCGTGACGCCCACTGTCCGGCCGCTGTGGATGACGCGCCCAATGGTGAACGGCCCGCCCTCGGCGGCCGACGGCGGCGCGTAAAGATCGTGCCCAAACCAGAAGGGGTTCACGCGCAACGCCGCCAGCTCGCGGCCGCGCGCGGTGATGCGCACCTTGGTGAACGGGAACGTATGCAGCTCCGCGCCTTCGGCCAGCACTTCGCGTTTGAGCGGCTTGCCCTCGGGCGGTTTGTACGATCCATCCACCCAGCCCTTCGCGGGCCACTGGTAGAACGGGTGTGCCGCCGGATTCTCCACCCAGTAATCGTCCGCCCGGCCGTCCAGATAGGATGTGACGGTGCGCGCACGGTTGTCATAAGTGAAGCCGGCGACGGACCAGGAACGGTCCAGCACCTCCGGCGCGGAATCCGCCGGCACGGCTGGCATCACGTCGCGCGTCACCGCCATGTTGCGCGCGTAGCGATCGCCGAACGAGGCGCCGCCGTTCTCCGAGACGTGCGCGGCTACGCCGCCATTGTTGCCCGCCAAGCCCGCGAACAGCGCATATTGCCGCCGGCCACGCTCCACGCGTTGAATGGATTTGTCCAGGTCCGTGCCCTCGTGCCAGATGCCGGCCAGCGCGTGGTTGCCGGACTCGCGGATCAGCCACACCACCATCGAAACCGATTGGCCCGGGCCTTTTGCGTCCAGGCCGGAGCCGTGCAACCGCGCGCGCGGCACAAGCAGGCAAGGCAGGGAGTCGGGCTCGGCCTCGCGTTTGAAGCGGACAGCCTGGCCGAACGGTCCGCGCCCCAGCAGCGGAAAATCGGCGTAAGTAGCGGGGCGTCCGGCGCCCCAGTAGTCGCGGACGTAGTTCACCGCGTCCAGGCGGAAGTCGTGCGCATCGCCGGGCGCCTGATGTGCGGCAAAGCGGCCTGCATCCATCTTGACGAAGTCCCACAACGCCACAAAGCCCGGCGTGCTCCGCACCGCCCGGACGCGCCGCTGGTATTCATCCCCGCCACGCATGAATGCCGCCGCCGTCAACACTGTTCGTCGCGTCACCTGCGCCATAGCACGAGTATGGTCCGCCGGGCGCCAGGGTTACAATAGTTGGGACGTGGGGACGTAGCTCAGCTGGATAGAGCGTCCGCCTCCTAAGCGGAAGGTCGGCAGTTCGAATCTGCCCGTCCCTACCAGTGCCGCGGTCCCATCTCCAGCGATGCCCGAGAAACCCTTCGTTCACCTGCACAACCACAGCGATTACTCGCTGCTGGATGGCGCGTGCGAAATCGGCAAGCTGATGAAGCTGGCGGCCAAACTGGAGCAGCCGGCCGTCGCGCTAACCGACCACGGCAACCTGTTCGGCGCCGCCGAGTTCTTCTTCAAGGCCAAGGACGCGGGCGTCCATCCCGTGATTGGCTGCGAAGTCTACATCACGCCTAACGACCGCCGCGTCAAGGATGAGACCAACCGCCGCTACAACCATCTGGTGCTGCTGTGCGAGACGCAGGAAGGCTATAAGAACCTGGTCAAGCTGGTCTCGTCGTCGCATCTTGAAGGCTTCTATTACAAGCCGCGCATCGACAAAGCCCTGCTTGCGCAGCATTCCAAGGGGCTGATCGCGTTGTCGGCGTGCTTGAAAGGCGACGTCAATGAGCTGATCCTGCGGGATCGTTACGACGATGCCCGCCGCAGCGCCTATGAGTACCGCGACCTGTTCGGCCGCGAGAACTTCTTCCTGGAGATTCAGGACCACGGCCTGCCGGAAGACGGCAAGGTGATGCCGCAGGTCTACCGCCTGGCCGCCGAAACCGGCATCCCGCTGGTAGCCAGCAACGACACGCATTATCTGGAGTACGACGACCACCGGGCGCAGGACGTCCTTACCTGCATCCAGTCCGGCAAGATGGTGAGCGACGACCGCCGGCTGAAGTTCAGTTCCGAGCAGTTCTACCTGAAGTCGCGCGCTGAGATGATGACCATCTTCGGCGAGGTGGAAGACGCGCTGGACCGCACCTGGGAGATTGCCCAACGCTGCCAGGTGAAGATGGAGAAGGTCAAGGAGCCGTTCCCGCGCTTCGATGTGCCGGAAGGCCAGTCCATCGACAGCTACTTCGAATACGTGGCCCGCCAGGGTTTCGAAAACCGGCGGGCGAAGCTGGACGTGATGGCGGAGCGTGGCCTGCTGCGTCACGACATGGCCGAGTACATCGAACGGCTCGACCGTGAAATCGCCCTGATCAAGCAGATGAAGTTCTCAGGCTACTTCCTGATTGT
>CAYZIX010000014.1:0-32203 GCA_964478395.1 uncultured Candidatus Solibacter sp. | reverse complement strand
GGGACTTTATCCACTACGCCAAATCGCACGGCATTCCGGTGGGCCCGGGACGCGGTTCGGCCGCGGGCTCGCTGGTGGGCTACGCGATGGGTATCACCGACATCGACCCGCTGCACTACGGCCTGCTGTTCGAGCGCTTCCTGAATCCGGAACGCGTGTCGATGCCCGATATCGACGTCGATTTCTGCACCAAGCGGCGCGGCGAGATGATCCAGTACGTCACGCAGAAATACGGCCGCGAGCAGGTGGCGCAGATCATCACGTTCGGTACGCTGGCCGCCAAGGCCGTCATCAAAGACGTTGGCCGCGTGCTGGAGATGAGCTTCGGCGAGGTGGATCGCATCTCGAAGCTGGTGCCGGCCGATCCGAAAATGACCTTGAAAAAGGCCATGGACGAGGAGCCGCAAATCCTTGAGGCGGCCTCCAAGGACCCGCGCGTCAAGGAGATGCTCGACATCGCCCAGCGCCTGGAGGGCATGGCCCGCAACACCGGCGTGCATGCCGCCGGCGTTGTCATCTCGCCGGTGCCGCTGGCCGAACTGGTTCCGCTCTACCGGACGAACAAGGAGGAAATTGTCACCCAGTTTGAGATGTCCATGCTCGAAAAGCTTGGGCTGCTCAAGATGGATTTCCTCGGGCTGACCACGCTCACCATCGTCCACGACGCTCTGGAGCTGATCAAGAAAACGCGCGGTGAGACGCTGGTGCTGGACCAGTTGCCCCTGGATGACAAAGAGACCTACGAGCGCATCTTTCAGCAGGGCCTGACCGACGGCGTTTTCCAATTCGAATCCAGCGGCATGAAGGATGTGCTGCGGCGCTCCAAGCCGGAGCGCGTCGAAGATCTCATCGCCCTGAACGCGCTCTACCGCCCAGGCCCCATCCAGAACGGCTTTGTCGACGACTATGTCGACCGTAAGCTGGGCCGCAAGCCCGTTACCTACGATCTGCCCGAGCTGAAGACGCTGCTTGAAGAGACCTATGGGCTGGTGCTCTACCAGGAGCAGGTGATGCAGGTGGCGCAACGCATTGCCGGCTACTCTCTGGGCGAGGCCGACCTGCTGCGCCGCGCCATGGGCAAGAAGAAAAAGGAGGAGATGGACAAGCAGCGCGCCCGTTTCCTCAGGGGCGCAGCCGAAAAGGGCCATCCAGCCAAGAAAGCTGAGGCGCTGTTCGATCTGCTGGCCAAGTTCGCCGAATACGGCTTCAACAAGTCGCATTCAGCGGCGTACGGCTATCTGGCCTATCTCACCGGGTATCTCAAAGAGCATTACGCGGTGGAGTTCATGGCTGCGTTGCTGACGTCGGAAACCGGCAACACCGACAAGGTGGTGAAGTACATCAACGAGTGCCGCTCGCGCGGCATCGAGGTACTGCCACCGGACGTCAATCAATCCGACCTCAATTTCACGCCAGTCGGGCTGGATAAGATCCGCTTCGGGCTCGGCGCGGTGAAGAACGTGGGCGCCGGCGCGGTGGAGGCGATTGTCGCGGCGCGCGCCGAAGGCGGTGCCTTTCACTCACTGGATGACTTTTGCGAACGCGTCGACTTGGGGAATGTGAACCGGCGGGTGATCGAGAGTCTGATCAAGGCCGGCGCCATGGACGGGTTGCTTGGCACGCGCGCGCAGTTGTTCGCCGTGATTGAGGATTGCATGGAAGGCGGCGTGCGGGCGCGCAAGGACCGCATGAGCGGTCAGGCCGGCCTGTTCGGCGATCTGCTCAGCGGCGATACGGGAGAGGTTCACGAGCGCGCTCTGCCGCAGGTCGAAGATTGGACCCCGGCCGAAAAACTGCGCGGTGAAAAGGAAATCATCGGCTTCTATGTCAGCGGTCATCCGCTGGACTCCTACCGGTGGAAGGTCACCGAACTGACGCATCTCTCCACTGACACGCTCAACGGCTTGAAACGGGGTGAGGAGCTGGCTATCTGCGGCATCATCACGGGCATCGAACGCCGCCGCAATAAAGAACAGAAGATGTGGGCGTTCTTTCAGTTGGAAGACTGGCACGGTTCGTGCGAAGGCCGTCTGTTCGCCTCGCGTTATGAACTGCTGCAGCAGGAGTTGAAGGACGATGCGCCCGTCATGCTGCGCGGCAAAGCCATGCCGGAGGATGACGGCTCAGTCAAAATCAACGTGCATGAGATCATCCCGCTGGAGGTGGCGCGCGTCGATTTTCCATCGCTGATTTCGATACGCGTCCGGCTGGGCTCCAACGGCCTGGACAAAGCGCAGGAACTGCGGCGGTTGTGCGAGGCCAAGCCCGGGCAAACCGCCGTGCGTCTGAAGCTTGAACGGCCGCGCGATTTTACCGTGTTGCTCGACGTAGCCGAGCGCGTCCGGCCGGACAAGGAGTTCAGGGCCCGTGTGGCCGAACTCTACGGCCAGGAAGCGCTTGAGGTGCTAGGCTGAGAGAAAGCGAATCTGGATTTTCCGATGAGTGATGCCCCGCAAGGCCGTACTGCCGAATTGGAGCGCGAACTGGCCACGCTGCAAATGGAGTCCACTGGTGCGCAGGCGCGTCTGGCTGAAATTGAAGCCGAACTGCTGAAGCTGCGCGGTGAACCGGTGGTGAATCTGGCGTGGCAACGCGTCAAGTTGGCGCGCCACCCGAAGCGCCCGCACGCGCTGGATTACATTGAGCGGCTGGTGCCCGATTTTACTGAGCTGCACGGTGACCGCGCCTTTGGCGACGATGCGGCGATTGTGGCTGGCTACGGCACACTGCTCGGTGGCCGCCAGATCATGATCCTCGGCCAGCAGAAGGGCCGCGACACCAAACAGAAGCTCTACCGCAACTTCGGCATGCCGAAGCCGGAAGGCTACCGTAAGGCGATGCGCCTGATGGAGCTGGCGGCGAAGTTCTCACGGCCTATCGTGACGCTGCTCGACACGCCCGGCGCCTATCCTGGAATCGACGCCGAGGAGCGTGGCGAAGCCGAGGCCATCGCTTATAACCTGCGTGAGATGACGCGCCTGAGCGTGCCTGTCGTGGTGGTCGTCATCGGCGAAGGCGGCAGCGGCGGCGCGTTGGGGCTGGGCATGGGCAACCGAGTGTTCATGCTGGAGAACGCGGTTTACAGTGTGATTTCGCCCGAAAGTTGTGCGGCCATCATTTACCGCGATGCCAGCAAGGGTGAAGCCGCGGCCGCTGCGCTGAAGATTACGGCGGCGGACCTGATGCGGCTGAAATTGATTGACGGAATCATTCCTGAGCCGCCCGGCGGCGCGCAGGAGGATGCGGACCTGGCGGCGCAGTACCTGCACCGCACGCTGGTTCCGACGCTGGATGAGTTGGCTGCGATGGATGGCTCCGCGTTGATCGACGAGCGCTATGAGAAGTTCCGCCGGATGGGCGACTTCTTCAGTGAGTAGCGCTTGGCTTGACTTCAACGCGCCCGCTGGTCTACCTTTACGTTTTCCGTACTCCCTGGCCCAACGACATGCCCAATGAGGATCAGCCCGCGGCCGTGATTGTGGACCGCCACTTGGCGTCGACGCTGGAAAGCGTTGATGCCAGCGAGGGGCTGGCTCATAGCGCGGCGGCTGAGATCGGTTTTGATGAGGACGCCATCTACCAGTTGGGCTATGCCGTGCGCGAGGCTGTCGTCAATGCCGTGGTCCACGGCAACCATTACAGCGCCAACAAAACAGTGCACTTCCTGTTGGAGCGAAGCGCGGTTGGACTGCGTGTCACCGTGGAGGACGAGGGCTGCGGCTTCGCCCCCTCAGAGCAAGCTGACCCCTTGTCCGAAGAAAACCTGCTGAATCAGTCTGGCCGGGGTATCATGATAATCCGGGCGTTCGTCGACGAGTTCTGCGTCGAACCGACAGCAAACGGCGGCACGCGCATCATGATGACAAAAGTGCTGCCGGCGGGAACCTGAAGCGCCAAAAAGAGATCTATTGAAGAGTTAGGAGGCACAACCAGAGTGAGCGTGAAATTAACATCCCGACAGGTGGGAGACGTGACTGTGATCGACGCCGCCGGGCGCATCACCCTCGGCGAAGGCTCATCCGTCTTCCGCGACACCATCAAGCAGTTGGTCGTTTCGGGCCAAAAGAAGATTTTGTTGAACCTTGCCGAAGTCAGCTACATCGACAGTTCAGGTATCGGTGAACTGGTGAGCGGCTTCACGACCGTTTCCAACGCTGGCGGCAGCCTGAAGCTGTTGAAGTTGACCAACCGGATTCAGGAGTTGCTGCAAATTACGAAGCTCTACACCATCTTCGAAGTCTTCGACGACGAAGCCAAAGGGCTGGCAAGCTTCTAGAAGAATCGTCGCGCGTGTGGACGGCCCCACGGGCGGGTCCACACGCACGATGTCTGAATGGGGCCGGAGTGGTGGCCAATGCAGCAACCGGCACAGCGCACGCTGGTCATCGCGGAAGAAGTCGCGCTGATGCGCGATGCGCTGGAGGCGCTATGCGAGCGCTCCGGCCGGTTTCATGTACTAGCTACCACGGCCTGTGGGGAAGAGGCCTGGCGCCTGGTGGAAGAACGTGCCCCGGATTTGGTCCTGGTGGACCTGCAAATTCCCCGCCTGCATTCCCTCGAAATCGCTAAGCGTCTGGCCGAACCACCTGGTGGCGTACGCCGCTACGTGACGCGCAGCATTATCCTGGGCGACCGTGTCGACCGCAAGAGCATCATTGAAGTGTTGCGGGCCGGCGCGCAGGGCTACTTCCTGAAATCCTCCACGGGGAAGCAATTGATTGAGTGTCTGGAGCAGGTGGCCGAAGGGGGCATCTATGTCTCACCGGGCATCGATCTGCGTAGTCTGTTTGCGCCCGCGCGCCAAGGCGCAGTGGAGGATCCCCTGGCCCGCCTCAGCGCACGCGAATACCAGGTGTTCTCCATGCTGGTGGAAGGCGTGCGGGCCAAGGAGATTGCGGCGCGGCTGCAACTCAGCGCCAAAACCGTCGACACCTACCGCTCCGGGCTGATGAAGAAACTCGACATTCACGATGTTCCGGGTCTGGTGCGGTTTGCCATCCAGCGCAACATCCTCCCTGGATAAGCGGCCCTCCAGGGCCGTGTTAGAATAAGGGTTTTGCCGAGCGGAGTGTCAACGTGGATCGCCATAGCAGACAAGAACTGAAGACCGACAAGTTCGTGGAAGAGGTCGGGCAAACCGTCCATTTCCTGGATGCGCACAGGAAGCAGGTCTACCTTTACGGCGTCATAGCCGTCGTGGTCCTGGCGCTGGGAGTGGGCGGCTACTACTACAGCAAGGTCCGCCGGAACGAGCGCCAGGAGGCCTTCTTCCAGGCGATGCTGACGGAGAACGCTACGGTGTCGTCCGAGGCTCGGCCCAACGCGACGCGCTGGTTCCACACCGACGCGGAGAAGGAAGCGGCCGTCCGTAAAGAGTTCGGCGACATCATCAAGAAGTACTCCGGCTCGCGTGAAGCCTATGCCTCCAGCTACATGCTGGGTGTCTTCGCCGCTGATCAAGGCAACCTTCAGGAAGCCGAGGCGCATCTCCGCCGGACGGCCCAGGAAGCCAGTGACGATTACGCCTCGATGGCCAAGTTGGCGCTGGCCGACATCCTGGCGGCCCAGGGCAAGGAAGCCGAGGCCGAAAAGCTGCTGCGCGACTTGATGGCGAAGCCCACGCTGACCGTCAGCAAGGAACAGGCCACCATGAACCTGGCCCACATCATCGCCCGGACACGCAAGGACGAAGCACGCAAGTTGCTGGAGCCGTTGCGTGGCCAGGTGGGCCCGGTCAGCCGAGCCGCAATTTCGGCATACGCGGCTTTGGACGCTAAATAATGCCGGGCCGGCCGTGACGCTCGAACGGCTGCGCCATTCGGCTGCAGCAGGCCGGGAGCGGCGCTACGCCGAGCCTCCACACCCGTATCGTAACGACTTTCAGCGTGACCGCGACCGCATTGTCCACGCGCGCGCCTTCCGGCGCCTGGAGGACAAGACCCAGGTCTTCGCCGCACGCCTCTCAGACCACTTCCGTAACCGTCTGACGCACACCATTGAGGTGGCGCAGATTGCCCGTACGCTGGCCTTGGCGCTCAAGTTGGACGAGGAGTTCACCGAAGCCCTGGCCTTGGCGCACGACATCGGGCACCCGCCCTTCGCGCATGCCGGCGAGGATGAGTTGGACCGCCAGATGCGCGTCTACGGCGAGCGCTTCGACCACAACCTGCACGCGCTGCGCATTGTCGAGTCGTTCGAGCAGCGCTACGCGCGCTTCCCCGGCCTGAACCTCACCTTCGCTGTGCGCGAGGGCATGGTGAAGCATTCGCACGACATTGAGCCGGGTGAATGCGCGGAGCTGGATGAGTACCTGCCCGGCCTGCGTCCGCCGCTGGAAGCCCAGTTGATCGACCTGGCTGACGAGGTGGCCTACAACACGGCCGATCTGGACGACGGCTACTCCGCCGGCTTGTTCAGCATGGACGACATTGCGCGCGACGTGCCGCACTACGCCGCGCTGTCCGGTGAGATTGAACGCCGTTTCCCTGACGCCCCTGAGCCCATCCGCTTTCAGGAGACGCTGCGCCGCCTGATTGATCAGCTCGTCTCCGGGTTGATCACCGGGACGTCGGAACGCGTCGCGGCCAGCGGCGTCGAAACGCCCGACGACGTGCGGCGCCATCCGCGTTTGGTGGGCTTCACCACCGGAGCCGGGGAAACCAACGCCGCGCTGAAGCGCTTCCTCTATGCGCGTGTCTACTCAGCGCCTCCGCTGCTGGAGGAGCGTCGCGTGGCCTGTGCCGGCATTGCGGCGCTGTTTGGGTATCTGATGCGCCACCCGGAAGAGCTTCCGGAGGCCTACCGTGAGCGCTCGCAGGACCTGACGCCGCAGCGCATGGTTTGCGATTACATCGCCGGTATGACCGATGGCTTCTTCCGCCGCACCGCGGCGCGCCTACTCGGCCACCGCTGAGCGGAATGCAGCCAGGTTTTCATCCAGATGCGCGGCGCTACGCGTGCCGAAAAGAATCGCGCCGTCGAAGCGCTCTCTGAGCACCGCCGCAATGCAATCGCGCACCGCTGCGCCTGTTTCGAACAGCTCGCCCATCGCGAACGGGCGGTTCGTGAACACCATCCGGCCCGTCGCGCGCGCCAACCGGACGGCTTCGGCCATCTGGCGGTTGCGCTGGTTGAAGGGGACCTGGATCTGCGCAATGCGGGAGTCCGCGCAGGCCACCTGCGCCGTCTCCATGTCCTTCAGGCTGGCGCCCAGCACGGTGATGCCGCGCGCGGCGGCCGCGTCCAGCGCCCGTGAAACATCGCGCGAGCCCAGCACTTCGGCCGTCGACTTGTGTACTTGCAGCACGTCGATCCGTCCCAGCAGCTCGCAGGACCGGTCCAGGCTGCGCATTAGCGCGTCGTAGCCGTGGCTGGTCACCGGCTCCCAGCGCTCGAAATCCCACGTCTCGCCGAACTTCGTGGCCACCGTGACGCCCGCGCGTTGTTCCGCGCTCAGTTCTTTCAGAAACAGCCCGAAACGCTGCTCCGAATACGCATAGGACGGCGCCGTGTCGAACAGGCGCACCCCGGCCGTGTAGGCGTGGCGCAGAAATTCCAGCGCCTGCGCCTCATCCGGCACCGGAGCTGAAATATGGCCCCACGCGCGGCCAATCTCCAGCAGGCCCAGCGCGAAGCGCGTGCCCTGCCAGGCCGGGGTCATTGATCGTCCTTCAAATTGCGTATGTTCGAAATCTCGGCGCGCCGCACGGCGTAAAGCTTTTGCAGCATGCGGCACAGCTCTTCGGCAAAGCGCCGGGGGTCTTCTCCGTCGTTGAGGTCGGCTTGAACCTTCAGGTAGATGTCGAGGGCCTGCATCAATTGGGATGGTACGATAGTCGCGATGCAACGCGTGGCCTGTCCTCTTTGCAATGTCCGTCAGCCGCGCCGGGCCTGCCCGGCTTTGGGCCAGGATATCTGCCCGCAGTGCTGCGGCGCCGAACGGGAAGAGTCCCTGGCCTGCCCGCTCGAATGCGAGTTCTTGCGTGAAGCACGGCGCCATGAGCGGATTCCCGAACCGGATCCGGCGTCGCTGCCCTACCCTGAAGTCGAGCTCTCCGATGCCTACATGGCTTCGCAGGAACCGCTCGCCATCGTTGCCGGGCGCCTGCTGCTGGTGTCCGCCATGGAGACCGAGCACAGCGTCGACACCGATCTGGAAGAGGCTCTGGATGCGCTGGTCCGTACCTACAAGACCGCTGATAGCGGCCTGATTTACGAATCGCGGCCCGCCAACGGCATCGCCGCGGCGATTGTCGAGCGCTTCCAGCAGGAGTTGCAGAAGTTCCGCGAGCACATTGCCGAGCAGAGCGGCAGCCACACCGTGCGCGATAAGGATGTGCTCGGCGTGTTGGTCTTCTGGTGCCGCATGGCCTGGCGCCAGCGTAACGGGCGCCGCCGCGGACGTGCCTTCACTGAGCGGTTGTTCAGCCTGCTGCCGGAGCCGGGCCAGCCTGAAATCGAATAAGATCAATCATATGGGTACCACCCTGGGGCGAGTGGCGATGTTGGTCGGGGCCAGCGTGGCCATCTTTGCCGTGACGGTGATGATCGGTCTGCACCTCGTTCCCGAGCCGCGCTCGGAGACGGACTACCTGGTTATCGGCTCTGCCGCTACGTTCCTTTCCCTG
The DNA here is from genome assembly GCA_964478395.1 of uncultured Candidatus Solibacter sp. Taxonomy (GTDB): domain Bacteria; phylum Acidobacteriota; class Terriglobia; order Bryobacterales; family Bryobacteraceae; genus Paludibaculum. The sequence goes on along the minus strand of CAYZIX010000014.1, from coordinate 23,576 downwards.
GCAGTGCTGTTCGTCGTCCTGCTCACCACCTGGCTGCGCTCCCCGGACGTCTTCTTCAAACGCCGTCCCGCGCACAAGCCTGACGAAGAGCCGCCCACGAATCCTGACTAAATTGATGTAGATTGGGATGGCGTGATACCATCCGGGCAGTGATGGACGCGCCTAAAGTATCTCCCGTTGAAGTCCAGAAACGCGACAGCGCGCACTTGCGTGGCTCGATCGCCGAAGAATTGTTGAACACTGAGCCGTCGTTTTCGCGCTCGGCCAACGGCCTGCTGAAATTCCACGGCACCTATCAGCAGGATGATCGCGACCTGCGCCGCACGTCGCCCGCCAAGGTTTACAGCATGATGGTGCGCGTCGGCATACCGGGCGGCGTGTTGAATGCCGGGCAATACCTTGCTCTGGACGCGCTGGCCGGCACTGTGGGCAATGGCGATCTGCGTGTCACCTCGCGTCAGGATATTCAGTATCATGGCGTGCTGAAGGGTGGCCTGAAGCCGCTGATTGCCGCCATTCACGCGACGGGGCTCTCCACCTGGGCCGCCTGTGGCGACGTGGTGCGCAATGTCACTTGCGATACGACGCCCGCGCGTGGCCGCCATCACGCCGAATTGGCCGCCCTGGCCAGCCGTTTGCGGGTGGAGACGTTTCCCCGCTCGGCTGCTTACGCCGAAATCTGGTTGGACGGTGAGCGTGCCGCGTCGCTTGAAATCGAGCGGGAGCCACTGTACGGCGACGTTTACCTGCCCCGCAAATTCAAGTTCGCCTTCACCTGCGAAGGTGAGAACCTGATCGACATTTACGCCAACGACCTCGGCTTTGTCGCGCACTATGACGGCGATACGCTGGCCGGCTACACCGTGCTCGCCGGCGGCGGGCTGGGCCAGTCGGCCGGCGTCAAGGCCACCTTCGCGCGGCTGGCCGACCCGGTGGCCTTCATCGGTCCGGAAGACGACGGCCTGTTCGCGCTGGCGTTCGCCGCCGTGGGCATCCATCGCGACTTCGGCAACCGTGAAAACCGCAAGCTGGCGCGGCTCAAATACGTCATCGCTGAACGCGGAGTAGCTTGGTTCCGTGAGGAACTGGAACGCCGCCTGGGCCGTAAGCTGGCCGACCCGCGTCCGCTCACCTGGCACCGGCAGAACGACTATCTCGGTTGGCACCAGCAGGACGACGGCCGCGTGTTCTACGGCCTGCGCGTGGTCAGCGGCCGGTTGAAGGGCGAGCTGCGCGCCGCCGTGCGCGAAGTGGTCCGTCAAACCGGTTGCCAGGTACGCCTCACCGTGCAGCAGAACGTGTTGCTCACCGATATTGATCCTGGCGCGCGCGCCGAGGTTGAACGGATTCTCGGTGTTCACACGGCCGAACTGCCGCCCGTGCTGCGCCACGCCATGGCGTGCGTATCGCTGCCCACTTGCCCGCAGGCCATCACCGAGGCTGAGCGTGTGCTGCCGCAGACGGCCGCCGCGTTGCAGCGCGAGCTGGACGCCGCCGGCGCCGCTGGCCAGACAGTGAATGTCCGCATGACCGGCTGCTCCAATGGCTGCGTGCGTCCGTATCTGGCTGAAATCGGCATTGTCGGTGAAAGCGTCGGCCAGTACACCATCTACCTGGGCGGTTCGCCGTACAGCGACCGTCTGGCCAGGCCATGGAAGCATCTTGTGAAGCTCGATGAGATCGCCGTGACGCTGCGCCCGCTGTTCGATCGCTATGTGGCCGAACGCAAGCCGGGCGAGGCTTTTGGCGATTGGTGGACGCGCGTCGAATGAATGGCCGCGTCTATCTGGTGGGCGCCGGGCCCGGACGTGCGGATCTGCTGACCGTGCGCGCCGCGGCCTTGCTGGCTGAAGCCGACGTCGTACTTTACGATCGTCTGGTGTCGGCCGAAGTGCTCGCCACCATTCGTTCAGGCGCGTTGTTGGTTGACGCCGGCAAAGAGCTTGGCCGTCAGGAGGAGATCCAACAGCGCGTCCTGAACGAACTTGCCGGTTATGCCCGCCGCTATCGCACCGTCGTCCGCTTGAAGGGCGGTGACCCGATGGTGTTTGGCCGCGGCGGTGAAGAGTGGCTGCATCTGGCTGCGCTCGGCATCGACGTGGAAGTGGTGCCCGGCATCAGCTCCGCCGTGGCCGTGCCCGCGCTGGCTGGCATCCCGCTCACGCTGCGCGGCGTTGCCGCCAGTTTCGCCGTGGTCACCGGCCACCGCATTGCGGGCGCTGATTTCGATTGGGAGGCTTACGCGCGCATCGGCACGCTCATCGTTCTCATGGGTGTGAGCCAGCGCGCCGCCATCGCCGCTGCGCTGCTGATGCACGGCCGCGCGGCCTCTACGCCGGTGGCCTGGATTGAACAAGGCTCTACGGTGGACCAGCGCGTCGTGGTCACCACGCTCGGCCAGATGGCCACCGTTGAAGTTGAATCACCCGCCGTCCTCGTGGTGGGCGAAGTGGTGAACGTGCGTGGCCGCTTATTAGGCGCTGAGAGTTTAATAGACTATTCCGAGAGGTCCTAATGAACTCTCTCGAACGTTCGCTCGCCGTGCTGAACGGCCAGGTGCCGGACCGTGTGCCTGTCATCCCACAGACTTTCATGTTCTCCCTCGCCACGGCCGGCGTGCGCATGCGCGATGTGGTTCATAACGCTGCGCGCATGGCCGAGGCGCAACAGATCTCGCAGGAAAAATACGGCTACGACGGCTGCGTCATCGATTTTGACGACGCCACTCTGGCCGAGGCCTGCGGCGCGCGCGTCATCTTTCGTGATGACGATCCGGCCGTCGCGGACGAGACCGTGCCGGTGGTGCGCGATTGGAGCGACCTCGATTCATTGAAGCTCCCCGATCCCTGGAAAGACGGCCGCCTGCCCATCTGGCTGGAGGCTACGCACTGTCTGGTGGAGCGTGTTGGTAAAGAGACGTTCGTCATGGGCCGTGCCGATCAGGGCCCCTTCACGCTGGCCGCTTTGCTGCGCGGCACGCAGCAGTTCATGGTGGACTTGGCTACGCTCGAAGACCCCACGCCCATTCACCGCCTGATCGATTTCTGCCGTCAGGCCTGTGCGCGTTTTGCCAAGGCGCAGAAGGACGCCGGTGCGCACGCCACTTCCATTGGCGACGCTCTGGCCAGCCCCAACCTCATCTCGCCCGCCATGTACCGCCGCTTCGCGCTGGAGCCGGAAGTCAAACTGGTGGAAGAGGTGCAGGCCTACGGCATCCCGATGTCCATCCACATCTGCGGCAACACGAACAAGATCATCGGCGACATGGCCACCACCGGGGCACGCATCCTCGAAGTGGATTGGAAGCTGGATATGGCGGAGGCGCGCCGTCTGGCGAAGCCTGAAACGGTGCTGATGGGCAATGTGAATCCAAGTGATCCGCTCGTGTTGGGCACGCCGGAAACGGTGCGCGCCGCCGCGCTGAAAGTGATTGAGGCCACCGAAGGCCGCGGCTTGTTCCTCAGCTCCGGCTGCGCCATGGGCCGCGACACGCCACCCGCAAATCTGCGCGCTCTCATCGAAGCCGCGCGAGGCTAACCCATGCGGCGCCTGTTGTTGGCCCTGTCTTTGTGCGTCAGTGCGTTTGCACAGGCATTGCCGAAGGACGACGGCTATCGCGGCATCTGGTACTTCAACCAGCCGTCCAAGGACGAGTTCAAGTACAAGTACAGCGGCGGCTTCGCCACCTACCCGCAGCAGTTGGCGCCGTTCGCCATTTACTCGAAGGTGGCCAACAAGACGTTCTTCTGCTACGGCGGCACGGTCAAGGGCAAGCAGGAGCTGCTGCACATGGTCTCTTACTACGACCATCGCACCGGCCGCGTGCCGCGCCCCACCATCCTGCTCAACAAGCACACCGAAGACGCACACGACAATCCAGTCATCAGCATCGACGTCGAAGGCTATATCTGGATCTTCTCCAGCTCCCACGGCACCGCGCGGCCGTCGTTCATCCACAAAAGCCGCAAGCCGTATTCCATCGGCGAGTTCGAGCTCATCACCACGACAAACTTCTCTTACGCGCAGCCGTGGTATTTCGCCGGCCAGGGCTTTCTCTTCCTCCACACGCGCTACGCGCAGGGCCGTGGCCTCTGGCAGATGACCAGCCCCGATGGCGTCACTTGGTCCAGTCCGCTCCAGTTGGCCTTCGCGCTGATGGGCCACTATCAGATCAGTTGGCCGTGGCGCACGAAGCTCGGCACTGCGTTCGATGTGCATCCGCCGCCGCTCGGCTTGAACGAGCGCACCAATCTCCACTACATAGAGACCGCCGATTTCGGACGCACCTGGAAGACGGTGGATGGCCGCCCGGTCACGCTGCCCATCAAGACCGAACAGAACGCGGCGCTCGTGCGCGACTATCACGCTGAGCATTTGCTCGTCTATTTGAAGGACCTCAATTACGACGCTGCCGGCCGCCCCGCCATCGTCTATCTCACTGCCGCGCGTTTCGAATCCGGTCCCAAGGGCGGCACCCGTTCCATCATGCTGGCGCGCTGGACCGGCACGGAGTGGCACTACTCGAAGATCTGCGAGACGGATCACAATTACGATCACGGCTCGCTCTACATCGAAGGCCCAACGTGGCGCTTCATTGCGCCCACCGGCGCAGGCCCGCAGAAGTGGGGCACCGGCGGTGAAGTCGAGGTGTGGACCTCGCGCGACGACGGCCGCACTTGGGCCAAGACCGGCGCGCTCACGCACAACAGCCGCTACAACCACACCTACGTGCGCCGCCCGCTCAACGCGCACCCGGACTTCTACGCCTTCTGGGCCGATGGCGATGCCTTCGGCGAATCCGAATCGCATCTCTATTTCTCGACGCGCGACGGCAAAGTGTTCCGCCTGCCCGCGCAAATGAAGAGCGAGTTTGAAAAGCCTGAACGCATGCGTTGATCACGCCCGCTCGATGATGAAGAACGCTAAACCACGTCGCACATGGCTCTCCCAATACAATGGCCATGGATGCGCTCTCTTGTTCTGATCCTTCCCCTCCTCTCCTGCGGGCTGCTGGCGCAGCATCGCATGTACGTAACCGACATTCGCAGCAAGGGCTGGGTGGTCGGCGCGCGCGTCAACGACAGTGGTCTGCAAGCCCGGGATTTCGGCCTCGGCTGGGAGCATCGCGGCTTCCTGCATCCGGACATTCAGTCCATTGCTTTCGATCCGCGCGATCCGCGCCGCCTGTTCCTGGCAGGTGGCAGCGGCCTGATTCTGGCCGAGGACCGCGGCCGCCGCTGGCGCATCCTCACCGCATCCGACATGACCGAAGCGCGCGACGTCGCCATCGATCGGCATGAGCCCGATTCGATTTACCTCGCCCTGCCCGATGGCTTGGGCGTTTCGCACGATGGTGGTAAGACGTGGACGCGCGCTGAAACCGGTCTCACGCGCCACTACACGCATACCGTTGCCGTCGATCGCACGCGCGCCGGCCGCATTCTGCACGGCGGTGAAACGGGTGTCTGGCTGAGTGACAATCGCGGCGCCGCCTGGCGTCAGGTGGCGGCCGGCGCGGCGGAAACCACGGACCTGGCGCAGTCGCCCACCGATCCGAGTTTCTGGCTGGCCACCACGCAACACGCCGGCTTGTGGGCCTCGCGCGATGGTGGCGCCACGTGGACGCGCATCGAAGGTGTCGCCGGTGACAAGACTCTCTACAACTCGTCCTTCGATCCCACCACGTCCGGCCGCATCGCCATCTGTGGCTGGGGCATCGGTGTGCAAGTGTCCACCGACAACGGAAAAACCTGGTCTGCGCGCAACCAACTGCTGCCCACGCACGAATGCTGGCGTGTCGCCTGGGACCCCGATTATTCCGGCCGCCTCTACGCAGGTATTCATGAGGAGGCGCTTTACAAAAGCGACGACGCCGGCCTCACCTGGGCCAACGCCGGCCTGGACGGCTCCATCATCTTCGACATGGCGTTCGTCAAGGACCCCATGCCGGCCACTTTTGCCGAGCGCCGTCAGGAGGTGCTCACGCGCCACGCCGCCGTGCCCACCGGCATTGTCTCCGCGCTGGCCAATCTCTACTTGAAGCGAGCCGGTGTGGAGAGTTCAGAGCAGATTCTTGAATACGTCATCAACCCTACCGGCGACATGTTCTGGATGTTCCCCACTGTGGCGGCCACTTATCTCGATCAGGGCCAACTCACCGCCGAGGCGCGCGCCGCCATACGCCGTGCCTGGAAGACGTACATGCCCTATCGCGGCGATACCGAAAATCACTGGGTGATGTACTACTCTTCGCTCTACCTGATGGCGCAGAGGTGGAAGGGCCTGCCCGCGTCGGAATGGTACACCGGCAAGAGCAGTGAAGAGAATTTGCGGGAAGCCGAAACGTGGCTGAACAATTGGGTGAAGCTGACGCTCGATCGCGGTCAGGGCGAATACGACTGCACGCACTACATCGACGAGTACTCCATTCCGCTCGCCTACCTCTCCGCCTGGGCCGAGGATCCGCAGATGCGCAAGCGCGCCGCCATGATTCTCGAATACATTCAGGCCGACTTTGCGCAGGACACGCTCGAAGGCCTCTACGTCGGCGCTCATGCCCGCACCGACGATGTCGTCGTGCGAGAAAAGTGGCACGCTACCTATAGCGATCTCTCGTGGCTTCTCTTTGGCAAGGGTTACCCGCTGCCCTACTTCTCCGGCTACACCACCTTCTTCCTGGTCAGCGGCGTGGGCGAGCCGCCCGCTGTGGTGCGCGCCATGGCGGAACGGCGTACGCAATGCACCGTGCAATACGAAAAGAAGCGCACGCGCAATCGCTGGCGCTTCAACGATCAACGCAACGGCAATGTTTTCAAGACCACCTACATGTGTCCGGACTACGCCGTGGGTTCGGATCAGGGTGGTGCGTTGCAGCCGATTCAGCAGCATTCCTGGGATGTCACTTGGCGTCTGGACGATCCGCGTGGTAAGCAGAACACACTGTTCGCCATGCACCCCTATTCGTCGCTGCACGAGCTGCAAACCTACTTCACGTTCATGCCGGACTTCGCCACGGAAGAAGTGGTGCGCTCCAAGAAGACCTACGATTCGGCCGACAAGTTTCTCGGTGGCTCGGCTTACGAGCAGATTGCGCAGGACCGCGACGCCATCGTCTCTCTTTACAACATTCCGGCCGGCACGCGTTTCGAACATATCAACGGTTTTTTCTCGCGCGATTTGGACACGTCTGAAGAAGACGCCTCTGGCTGGATCTTCTCTCGCGGCGGTCAGGCCTACATCGCTTTCCGCCCGCTGGCCGCGTATCAGTGGGAGCCGCTCGACGACGGTGGCCGCCGTCTGGTCAGCCCCCATCTGAAGAACGGCGTCATCATGCAGGTGGCCTCCGCCTCAGAGTTCGCTTCGTGGGATGAGTTCAAGTCGAAAATCCGCGCGTTGCCACTGGAGTTTAAGCTGGAGCCCACACCGCACGTGAAGTTCACCACGCTGCGCGGGCGTGTGATGGAGTGCGAATACGGCCACGCGCCGCGCGTCGATGGCGTCGCTATTCCGTATGAGAAGTGGAAGCCTTTCGACAGCCAGTTCATCCAGCAGGAACGCGGCAGCCATAAGGTGACCTTCAGCGCCAACGGCCTGCGCCGCACGCTGGACTTCGACACGCTCACCGCCCGCTAAAAAAAACGGCGCCCGGCCGTTTGGGGCCGGGCGCCGTCTGCTGTTCAAAACGTTTTAGAAGCTGAGCTTGAAGCCCAGTTGCAGATTGCGGCCACCACCGGCGCCTGTGATGTAGCCGAAGTTTGAATTGCCAACCGTGGTGCCGGGGTTGGAAAACTGCGGTGTGTTGGTGGCGCTGAAGGCCTCGCCGCGTACTTCTGCTTTGATCCGTTCCGTCACCTGGAAGATCTTGAAAATTGAGAAATCCAGGTTGTAGAAGCCGGGACCGCTGATTGCGTTGCGGCCCATGTTGCCGAACACGCCAGAGGAGGTGGGTGCGGAGAAACTGGCGCGGCTGAACCATTCGTTGCCCGTGTTGATGCCCTTCGGGAACGTCACCGGCGCAATCAGATCTGCCGTCTGCGAGTTGCCGGGCGCAGCCAGCGCCGTGCCGCTCGCGGAGATGTTCATCGGTGTGCCGGTCATCAGTGTCAGAATGCCGTTGACGCGCCAGCCGCCAATCGTCTTGGCGGCCAAACCCTGATTCAGCCATTTCTGGCCCTTGCCAAAAGGCAGGTCGTAAACATAGCTCTGCACGAATGTCTTTGACCGGTCGAAGTCCGTCCGCGCATAGTTGCGGCGGAAGTTGATGTACCACATCGGGCCGCCGTCGTCGCCGGTTTGAAAGCTCATGCCGCGGCCCCAGGTGAAGGCCGTCGTCATGGTCAGGCCGGTGGCGAAGCGGCGGTCCAACTTCATTTGCAGGGCGTTGTACATCGACGAGTACCCGTTGAAGTAGATGGTGGACGACGCCGTGCGGCCCAGTGTCGGATACTGTGGCTGGCCCGCCGTGCCTTTACCCGTCACCGTAGCGGCGTTGTAGTTGTAATTCATCACCGTGTTCACGCCGTGGTTGCCCACATAGGCCACATCCAATGCCAGGTGCCAGGGCAGTTGGCGTTGGATGGCGAAGTTCCAACTGATCACGTGGGGGTTCTTGAAGTTGGGGTTGATGTAGACGTAGCTCTGGCTCTTGTCCGGGTTGGTGATGATTCCGTTGTCCGGAATCACGATCGGAGCCAGCGTTGGGAAGCCCTGTTGGAATGTCGCCGTGGTGGCGCCGTCGTCCAGCACTGCCGGGAAATAGCTATTGGTTGCGTAGCTGTAGCTCTTGTTCGCGCGCACCGGGTAGTTGTAGGCGTATGTGTTATCCGGGAATGGCGTGTAGCTGACACCGAGGCCCGTACGGAAGACTGTTTTGTCATTCAGGCGGTAGGCAATGCCCAGCCGTGGCGCGAAGTATCGCAGCCGGTTCTGCATGCCGAGGTCCATCGGAACGCTGCCGTAGCCGGCAATCGAAAGTGTGTTGTCGATCGGGTTGTAGTTGGAGAAGCCGCCCTTGAAGCGCGGCGTGGCCGGCGGGTAGAGCTCCCAGCGCAAACCCATGTTCACGGTCAGCTTTGGCGTTACCACCCAACGGTCTTGCACGAATAGAAAGTCCTGCCAGGCGCGGTAAGCCGGGTAGTAGGTGGCTCGGTCGCGCCCGGCGCCGGTCGGCAGGTCCAGCAGGAAGCTGGCGAAGTTATTGAAGTAACTCGTTGTTGCCCCGGTTGTGCCCGTCTGGCCATCACCGAAGTTGTAGACGCCGCGCGGGCTGAACGTCTGCATCTGGAGCAGTTCATCACGCACGCGGCGGATATCCACGCCCCACTTGATGGTGTGGTTACCAGCCATCTTTGTCCACACGTTGGCAAAGTCAATATTGGCCTCGGCGCGTTTCCACGGCAGGCTGGCCGAATAGCCCACCAGCGGGTTGGAGAAGCTCGAATTCAGGTTGATGCCCACCATGCCGCTCGAATAGTAGTCCACATTGACGCCCGGAATACCCAAGTCGGCGGCAGAGTTTGAGCCGGCGTCGGCCGTGCTCGCTTCGTTGTGGTAATGTGCCACGCCAACGCGGAACTCCGCAATCAGCGTCGTCGTGAAGATCCGGTTGTAGTTCAATCCGGTGCTGTAAGTCTTCTGAATGCCGGTTCCGGCGAAAGCGCTTTGCGCCGCGCCTCCGGCCATGCCGAATGCCGGGGCCTGATAGACAACCGGGCGCGAGAAGCTCAAACGGCCGCTGATGCGGTTCTTCTCGCTCTGGTTGTAGTCCATCTTGACGTCGAACGAATCGGTGTCTTTGGTGAACGGCAGCAGGCCGAACCAGTTGCTGCTGTCGCCGGACGAGGTTGGCGCCGGCACCAGGCCCAGAATCTTGGTTGAGATCGCGTTGATCCGGCTGGTTGGAATAATATTGCCTGCGAATGGCGTGCGGCCCGCGCCGGTGGATGCGCCGGTTGCCGGATCGTAAATCGTCGTGGTCGAACGGCCCAGGTTACCGCCGCGAATGTCGGAGGCTGGAATGGTCAGCGTGTTGGTGTTGGCCTGGTGGTCGGTGACGCGCAGATAATCACCGAAGTAAAACAGCTTGTTCTTGACGATGGCGCCGCCGAAATTGCCGCCAAAATAGTTGTACGCTTGGTGGCCGACGCTCTTGTCAAAATAGTTGCGCGCATTCAATGAACTGTTGCGCATGAAGTAATAGGCCGCGCCGTGATACTCGTTCGCGCCCGACTTCAGAATAATGTTCGTCACCGCGCCCGATGCGCGTCCTAGTTCAGCGTCAAAGTTCGATGTCGCCACATCGACGTTCTGCAGCGCTTCAATAGGTGGAATGAGAACTTGCAGCAGGCCCGTACGCTGGTTATTGTCGATGCCTTCAATCTGGTAGTTGTTGCCCATGCGCATCTGGCCGTTTACTTCCGTTTGCAGAGAGCTGACGGCGTTGAAAAAATTCGAGTGCTGGAAACTGGCTCGTGTGGTGCCGGGCACCAGATTCAGCAGGCCCTGGAAGTTGCGGTTCGTGCCCAGCGGCAGGTTTTCAGTCGCTGCTGTGGCAATCTGGCTGCCGGTGCTTGCGGACTCGGTCTGCAGGGCTGCGGCCTGTGCAGTCACCTCCACGGTCTCGTTCACGTTACCTGGCTTCAGCGTCAAATCCACGCGTGGCGAGGTGTTGACCTCCAGCACCACGCCCGTTTGGGTTGATTTCATGAACCCTTTCATCTCTGCCGATACGCTATAAGTACCCGGCGGCAGATTCACCGCGCTATAGTTGCCGCTTTCGTTGGTTGTGGCCACACGGCTAATGCCCGTGTTGGTTTCGGTAATCGTGATCTTGGCGTTCGGGACAACGGCCCCGCTCGCATCGGTGATCGTTCCAAGGATCGAGCCGCTTACCGCCTGGCCAAACATAGGCAGGCTCATCAGCAGCATCAATCCCACGAGGATTGAGAGATGCCTAAGCTTCAAAGTGGAACTCCCTGTCGGAAAAGACTAACCCTGAATGCGCAGAGATCTGATCCTGCGCCACAAAAGGCCTCTCAATTTTGCGCTCAACCCTATCCGCCCGCCACCATTAACAGGTTCTTTATCAATCGCCTACGGCGTTGATTTAATTGCATTTAGATTCCTGTTGCAGCCTAACGGTTAAGCTGATAGCATGTCACTGCGGTAACAGTTTAAAAACTGTTGTTAATGTGCCGGACTAGGCAGGTATCCCATGCTGGTCAGTGACTTTGACTCGCCGGAAACTCGCCATGCAATAGCCGGGGAATTGGAAGCGGTTCTCCACGGGCCGGAGTTTGCAGCCAGTGAGCGCTCCTCGGCGCTGTTGCGCTACCTCGTCGGTCAGGTCCTCCAGGATGGACCCAAAGCCATCAAGGAGCGCACCATCGGCGTCGAGGTCTTTGGCCGGGATGCGTCATACGACACGGGCAAGGACGCCATTGTCCGCGTCACTGCTACTAGTCTTCGCAAACGCCTGTTGGCTCACTATGCCCGGCTGGAAGGCAGCCGCGCTCCCGGCTCCATCACCATCCAACTGGAGCCCGGCACGTACACGCCGGAGTTTGCCATCACCGGACCCGGCACCGCAACGGCGCCGTCCCGGGCCGAGCCTGTCTGGCGCCGCCGCGGTTGGGCGCCGGCAGTTTCGGTGGCGGCCATTGTCGTTCTTGTCTTGGCCTGTTCCATATTGGCCTGGAACAACGCGGAATTGCGCCGTCGTGCCATGCCCTCGCCGGGCATGGAGTTGCTGCCCTGGTCCGAGTTCAATCCCAAATCCACGGTGCGCGTGGTCCTCACCGATGGCAACTACGGCATGTACCGGCACTACACGAAGCGTGAAATTCCGCTCGCTGAATACAGCAATGAGAACTTCACCTTTGGTTTTTATGAGAAATACCCGCAGGCTGTGACGTTCGTGCGCAATCAGCTTACCAGTGTCGTCAGCGCCATGGCCGCCGTCCGCATCGCCAGCATGCTCCAAACCACCGGCCGCGTAGCCGTTCCTGTTCCGGCGCGCAAAATGCGTATCGAGGATTTTAAGGACGAGCAGCCTACCATCTTGCTCGGCAGCCTGATCGCCAACCCCTGGACGGACCTCTTCCGCGAGTCGCTGACCTTCGCCATTGAGCTTGAACCCGGTACCGGTGACCAGATCATGCGCAATCGCGCGCCTCTGGCCGGAGAGCCCTCCGAATACCGCATCCAGCAAACGGGCGGCACGTCCAACATCTCTTACGCTACGCTCTCACTAATTCCCAATCTCACCGGCCGGGGCCGGGTTCTCGTGGTGGCCGGCACCAGCGGGGAGGGCACCAGCGCCGCCACTGAGTTGCTGACTGACCCGGCGCGTCTACGCCGCGAACTTCTCCGCCGCGGCATCAATCCCTCCGCGCACGTCCGGCGCTTCGAACTGTTGTTGAAAGTGGAAGGGCTTGCTTCCGACTCCCGCCGTTTTGAGGTGATCGCCTCGCGCCACACTCCAGCGTGAAATCGAATACACTCATCTGAGGGAAACGTGTGCGCCCCCGTAAAGGAGAGTTCCGCGAGCATGATTCAACTTGGATTTGTCAGCGCTATTCTGCCCGACCAGACCCTTGGGCAAGTGGTCGAATTCGCCTCGGAAGCCGGTTTCGATTGTGTTGAGGTGATGTGCTGGCCCGTCGGCAAGGCGGAACGCCGCTATGCCGGCGTCACTCATATCGACGTCGCGTCGCTCAATAAATCGGAAGCCGCTCGCATCCGCGGCCTGTTCGGCGAAGCCGGGGTAAGAATCAGCGGCCTCGGTTACTATCCCAATCCTCTAACGCCCGGTCTGGCCGAGGCCAAGGTTTACACCGATCATTTGAAAAAGGTGATCAAGGGTGCGTCGCTGCTTGGTGTTGGCGTGGTCAACACTTTCATTGGCCGCGATCCGGCCAAGACCGTCGACGAGAACTGGCCTCGCATGTTGAAGACATGGAAGCCGCTCGTCGCCTTTGCTGAGGCGCACGGTGTGAAGATCGGTATCGAAAATTGTCCGATGTCATTTACGCGGGATGAATGGCCTGGAGGCAAGAATCTCGCCACTTCGCCGGCCATCTGGCGCCGTTTATTCGCCGATATCGGCTCGCCCAATCTGGGGCTGAACTTCGATCCATCTCACTTTGTTTGGCAGGGCATGGATTATGTTCAGGTGCTGCGCGAGTTCAAGGACCGCCTGTTCCACTTCCACGCCAAGGACGCGCGGCTCGATCACGATCGTCTGAATGAGGTTGGCCTGCTCGCCTTCCCCGCCGAATACCACACGCCGAAGCTGCCCGGACTCGGCGACGTCAACTGGTCGTCCCTGTTCTCTGTTCTCACCGAGGTCTATGATGGCCCGGTGTGTATTGAAGTTGAGGATCGCGCCTACGAAGGCAGTCTCGAATTGCGTCAGGCCGCGCTGCTGCAAAGCGGCGGTTACCTGGCCCAGTTTCTGCCATGAGAATGGGCTTTAATGCTTACTGTACGGAGAAGGTCAGACGGGCCTTCTCCGGCTGTAGTACGCTAGTCGTGTAGTCTCGTATCAGAGTTGGAGGTCTCTTTCTTTATGCTGCGTCAGCTCAGGAAAGCAGCGTTCGTCGCATCCGCCTGTCTTGTCACCGCCGGTCTCGCCTCTGCCCAGATGGGCACGTTCATGGGCCGCGTGATTGGCGAAGACGGCAAGGGCATGCCGGGCGTTGTCATTAAAATTGAACGTAAGGATATCAAAGGCAACTGGCAAACCAAGACCAATAAAAAGGGTGACTGGACCTACAGTGGCATGCCCGTACCGGGCACGTTCCTGCTCACCTGCGAGGTCAACGGCCAGGTGTTCGACACGTTGAACGGCGTCCGTAGTCAGATGGGCGAGCCGCTCGAAGTGAAGGACTTCTGTGACGTCCGCAAGGCCGTTGCCAAGCGCAAGGCCATGGAACAGGCCGCGCAAACCGGCCAGTTGTCGCAGGAAGTGGCCAAGGAAATGTCGGCTGAGCAGCGCGCGCAGTACGAAAAGCAGCTCAAGGAACGCTCGGCGCAGATGCAGAAGAACAAGGCCTTGAACGAGTCCTTCAATACCGGCATGACCGCCATGCAGACCAAGGACTTCAAGACGGCCATTGAGAGCTTCACCAAGGCTGGCGAGATCGATCCGAAGCAGTCCGCCGTCTGGATTCAGTTGGCGCAGGCCTATGACGGTCTGTCCAAGACGCAAACCGGCGCCGACAAGGACGCCTCGCTGGCCAAGGCCGTCGAGTACTACACCAAGTCGCTCGAAATGCAGCCCGCCGATGCCGGCCTGCACAACAACTACGGCCTGGTTCTGGCGCAGCAGAAGAAGTTTGCCGAAGCCCAGGCGGAGCTCGAAAAGGCCGCTGCAATCGACCCGCCCGGCGGTGGCAAGTACATGTTCAACCTCGGCGCCGTGCTGGTGAATACGCAGCAGACAGATCCGGCCATCGTCGCCTTCAAGAAGGCGGTTGAGCTCGATCCGAAGTACTCGCCGGCGTGGTTCCAGCTTTGCAGCGCGATGAGCGGCAAGATGACCATGAAGGCCGACGGCACGCCCGTTCCGCCCGAGGGTATGAAGGAAGCCTGCGAGAAGTATCTTGAGCTTGAGCCCACCGGCCCCAATGCCGAGGGCGCCAAGGGCCTGATCACGCTGGTCGGCGGCAAGCTCGAAACCAACTACGCCAACCCCGACGCGAAGAAGGGCAAGTCCTCGAAGAAGAAGTAGGACACTCTGTTCGCGTGTGAATCTGAAGGGCGCCCCGCTCCGGCGGGGTGCCCTTTTTCGTATTGTGGAGATGAGATGTTCCGTTTCCTCGGCATTCTGCTCGCGTTCATATTTCTGGTGCCGCTCATCCGCATGGTGCTCGGTGTCATCGGCCGTGCCTTTTCGAGCTTTGCCATGAAGCCCACCCAGCAAGCTTCGGCGCGCCAGCCCATGGGCGGCACGCTGCGCCAGGATCCTGTCTGTGGCACCTATGTCAGCGAGCAAACCGCCGTCAAGCTGCGCGACGGCCGTGAAACCCGCTACTTCTGCTCGAAGGAATGTTTGGAGAAGTTCCGCTCCGGCGCCTGACGCCTTACGCCCCGCCGTTCACCACGGCTTCCTGCCGCAGCCTCGACAGTTCACGCCGCGCAATGCCCGCCCAATAGCCCGCCGGATCGTACTTCAGGTATTGCCGCCAGCACCGCACGGCTTGCATGTTGTCGCCGCGGCTCTGGTGGATCAGCGCCAGGTTGTAGTGCGCATCCGCGTAACCGGCGTCAATTTCCAGCACGCGCAGGTAGCACTCCTCGGCCGCGCCCTGATTGTTCAGCTCGTCGTAGACGTTGCCCAGGTTGAACCATGCCAGCGCGTAGTCCGAGCGCAGTGCAATCGCGGCGCGGTAGCTGGCCTCGGCCTCCGGCCAGCGCTTCAGATGGAAGTACAGCGTACCCAGGTTGACGTGCGGCCCGGCGGCATCCGCATCCAGCTCAATCGCCTTGCGGTAGGCTTCGATAATTCGTTCGGGTGCCGCCGCCGTCCGTTCCAGTTCCACGCCCTGCTCAAACCATTCGGCGGCCTCGCGCTGCTTCTGGACCAGCGCCTGCTCAATCGTCTCCTCCGCCCTCTTGCCAGGAAATTGCAACAGGCGGCGGATCTCCTCGCGGTCGAAATCAAGCAGCAGTTGCCCGCTCAACGGCTCCATCCGCTGGCCGTCCACCTGCACCGCCAGACGCCGCCCGTCGGTGTAGATCTTCAGTTCGCTAAGCGGATCGTGCACGCCCTTCAGCTTGGCGCGCAATGAAGCCAGAATCAGCCGGATGCGCTCCACGCGTACGCGCTTGGCGCGCAACTCGCGCAGTGTCTTCAGCGCTACCAGGTCGCGAAAGCCGTACTTCTCGGCGCGCGCCACAAAGCCGTGTTCTTCCCACGACTCCAATACGCTCTCACGGATCCCCAACAGCCGGCAAACACCCTCGCGAGTGTAGTTACTTGGGCTGTCGACTGCAGGCACGGTGATCATTCTAGCACCGCGGCGCGGCGCCCGGCGCCGGGCCTCTGCGGACGGGAGTATACTGAAAGCAAGGTGCAACTCAATTTCAGAAACGAGACTGCTCTGGCAGCTCTCACCCTGGCGGATCTGAGTGAGAACCAGAGTGCGCAGGTGGATCGCATCGATCTGCCGGCCGACTTGGCCGGGCGCCTGATGGAACTTGGCTTTTTGCCCGGTCACACCGTCGAAGCTTCACATTCCGCGCCGGGCGGAGATCCGCGCGTCTTCCGTGTGGACGGCACCGAAATCGCGCTGCGCCGCGAAACCGCGTGCCACATTCTACTTCGGGGCAAGTAATCTTCCTATGGATGCACGGCCGAATCCCGCGCCGCGCCTGGTGGCCCTGGTCGGTCCGCCCAATTCGGGCAAAAGCACTCTCTTTAACCGTCTCACCGGCCTGCGCCAGAAGGTAGCCAACTTTCCCGGCGTCACCGTTGAACATCACCTGGGCCGCGCGCGCCTGCCGGGTGTTCAGGAGGTCGACATCATCGATCTGCCCGGCATCTACAGCCTGACGCCGCGCAGCGAGGATGAGCGTGTCGCCTACGACGCCCTGCACGGCGGCCGTGACGGATTGCGGCGGCCGGACGGCGTCGTTGTTGTGCTCGACTCCACCAACCTCAGCCGCCACCTGCCGCTTGCCGCCTCCATTCTCAGCCTCCGTCTTCCGACGCTGATTGTTTTAAACATGGCTGACGATATGCGTGCGCGCGGCGGCGATATCGATGTTGAAGCCTTGGCGGGCGAACTCGGCGCGCCCGTTGTGCTGGCCAGCGCCTCTACCGGTGAGGGCGTGCCCCTGATCATGCGCTTCCTTGCCGGCCGCTTTGGTGTGCCGAAGCCTGTCCTTCTTCCTGTGATTCAGGACGTACCGGCCTGCCGCCAATGGGCGCGTCAGGTCACGGCCGATGCAGGCTACACGCACCCCGCGCCTCCTGTTTGGACGCGACGCCTGGACGGCGTCTTTCTGCATCCCATCTGGGGGCCGGCTGTTTTCATTCTGGTGGTCGGTGCGGTCTTTCAAACCATCTTCACCGGCGCCCGCCCGCTCATGGACGGTGTGGAATGGCTGGTGGCGCGCGCCTCCGGCCTGATGAACGCCACGTTGCCCGATACGGCCCTGCGCTCGCTCCTGGTGGACGGCATCTGGGCCGGCGTCGGCGCGGTACTCGTATTCCTGCCCCAGATTCTGCTGCTGTTTCTGTTTATTGCGGTGTTGGAGGACTCGGGCTATCTGGCGCGCGCCGCGCTCATCGCGGACCGCACCATGGCGCGCGTTGGCCTGCAGGGCAAGAGTTTCATCCCGCTGCTGTCCGCCTATGCCTGCGCGGTGCCGGCTATCATGGCCACGCGCACCATCGAGAACAAGCGCGACCGTTACGCCACTATCCTTATCGCGCCGTTCATGACGTGTTCGGCGCGCCTACCTGTCTACACGCTCATCATCGCCGCGTTCATTCCGGAGCGGCCCTTCATTGGCTACCTGCTCGGTTCGCGCGCCGCCGTTTTGCTGGGCCTCTACGTATTGGGCTTCATCGCCGCCGTGGGCACCGCCAAAGTGCTGAAGTCGTCCATCTTGCGTTCCGAGAAAGCCCCGTTTGTGCTCGAAATGCCACCTTACCGGTGGCCGTCGCTCACCTCCATCGGACTGCGCCTGCTGGACCGCACCAACGTCTTCCTGAAGCGTGCCGGCACCGTGATTCTTGGCGTCTCCATCCTGCTCTGGCTGCTGGCCAGCGTGCCGCGCGTCGACGGTCACGCGCCCAACATCGAGCAGAGTCTGGCCGGTACGCTGGGGCGCGCCATTGAGCCGCTCATCCGCCCGCTCGGCTTCAACTGGAAGATCGGCATCGGCCTGGTCACCTCGCTCGCCGCGCGCGAAGTGATTGTGGGCACTCTTGGCACCATCTACGGCATGTCGCCGGAATCGAACGCCGGTGGCCTGCAACACGCCTTGCAGAACGATCTCAGCTTCGGCGGCGCTGTCGCGCTCCTGGTGTTCTTTGCCTTTGCCATGCAGTGCATGTCGACGCTCGCGGTGGTGCGCCGCGAAACCGGCTCCTGGCGCTGGCCGGCCATTCAGTTCACCTACATGGGCGTACTGGCCTACGTCTGCGCCTTCATTGCCTACCGCCTGCTGACATAAAAGTGGCGGGGAAGCCGCGAAGTTCCCCGCCTGTAGGAGGTCAAAGTGCCGCCGCTGTTCCATGCGGCGGTCGAATGTTGTTATCGCGTCTGGAACATCACCATCGCCACCTCGAATGCGCCTCCGCGCCGGATGGCTTCGCGCGCGCTGCGTCCGGGGGCGACTTCAAAGCCTTCCCGTGTGCCGGATGTCTTCACGCGCGTTAATAGGTACTGGTCGCCGTACTTGTGGAACAGCAGCATGCCGGGCTCGTTACCCTTGCCGAATTCCGAGTTGAAGGCAATCACCCGCGCCGTCTCGGTTCCGGAGTTGAGCGACATCAGGCTCCGCGCGCGGTCAAGGTTGACAGTGTAGGTGCCGGCGGGCATCAACTGGTCGCCGGCCAGGAATGCAAACGGGATGTTCGCGCGCACGGTTTCGGCCTGCGCTACTGCGCCAAACAGGACAACACCGGCTACGGCAGTCTGGATCAACGACATCAGTTTCATCGGATTGGCTCCTTAATTTCTCTCTTCACTGCTCACACCCATGAATACGCGCTGCTCCCCACTTTGTGCTGCGCTAGAGCACGCCGTCCGGCCGCGTGGCGCGGTTTGGCAAGGTATGGCGCACCAGGGCGATGATTTACCAAGATCACCGGAGCCACGGTCTATAATCAGAGTCAGCCGCCTGGGCCACTACTGATGGCAGAACGGAAACGATTCGATTCGTGGAAGGAAATCGCGGCCTACCTGCGGCGCGGCGCACGCACCGTGCAGCGTTGGGAGCGTGAAGCCGCGTTGCCTGTTCACCGCCTTCAGCACGACAAACTCGGCTCCGTTTACGCCTATCAGGATGAGTTGGATCAATGGTGGGAAAGCCGCCGCCCGGCGCTTGAAAACGTGGAGACCGCGCCGGACGTGGAGCGCCAGATCACGCTCGCCGTACTGCCCTTCACCGATCTGACGCGTGAAAAGGACCAGGACTATCTTTGTGAAGGCCTTGCCGAAGAGCTCATCCAGACGCTGGCCCGCATTCGCGGCCTCACCGTTGCTTCACGCTCGGCCTCATTCCGTTTCCGCAATGCCACCAGCGATCTGCGTGAAACCGGCCGCCGCCTGCATGTCGCCACATTGATTGAGGGCAGCGTGCGCCGCGCCGCGGACCGTTTGCGCATCTCGGTGGAAATGATCGACGCCGCCAGCGGCTTTCAACGCTGGAGTGAAAGTTACGACCGCGCCGTGGGCGATGTCCTCGCGCTACAGGAGGAGATTGCCTCCTGCGTGGTCCGCGCCCTGGAGCTGCAACTCAGCCCGCAGGAGCGCGCGGCCATCGCGCGCACTACCACCACAGACCCGCGCGCGCACGATTGTTATCTGCGTGGCCGCATGCACTATTTCCGCTACGGCCCACGCGACATGGAATATGCCATCCCGCTCTTTGTGCGCGCCATCGGTTACGACCTGAACTACGCGCTCGCCTACGCCGGTCTGGCCGATTGCTGGTCGTACATCTATCTGAACTCCAATCGCGCCCGCCGCGTGCGCGAGCAGGCGCTGTGGGCTGGCAGCAAGGCCGTCGAGGTCGATCCCGCTTGCGCGCAGGCCCACGCGTCGCGCGCTCTGGCGCTATCGCTGGCGGAGTTGGACGACGAGGCTGAACGCGAGTTCGAACGCGCCGTTGAGCTGGATCCGCAGCTCTTTGAGGCGCACTACTTCTGGGCCCGCCACGAGTTTTCGCACGGCAAGTCCCAGCAGGCCATCGGTCATTATGAAGACGCCATGCGCGTGCGGCCGGAGGATTTCCAGGTGCCGTTGCTTTGCGCGCAGATCTATGACGATCTCGGCATGGCCCAGCGGGCCGCCGACGCTCGCGCCCACGGCATTGAGATGGCCCGCCAGCATCTGGAGTTCAACCCGGAGGACGTGCGCGCCATCTACATGGCTGCCAACGGCATGGCTGTGCTTGGCCAGACCGACCGCGCCTTGGCCTGGACCGCCCGCGCCATCGAGATCCGCCCGGACGACTCCATGCTGCTCTACAATGCCGGCTGCATCTATTCGCTTTGCCGGGAGCGCGCTCTGGCGCTCGACGCCCTGGAGCGCGCCGCCAAGCTCGGCCTGACGCATCGAGGCTGGTACGAACACGATTCCAACCTCGATTTTGTCCGGGCCGATCCACGTTTCCAGCAGATCCTCGATAGCCTTGAGGCGGAGCCGGCCGCGCCAGTGGTAGAATAAAATCGCCAACCGTGGCGAAGTGGCGGAACTGGCAGACGCACCAGACTCAAAATCTGGCGCACTTTACTGTGCGTGTGGGTTCGACCCCCACCTTCGCCACCATCCCCTCCCCTGTCATATTCTGAACGGAGGAGGCGTGTATGCCGCTTTCTTCCCGCCTTGCCGGGTTGCTCCTCTGCACCATCGGTGCACTTTCCGCACAAATAGGGGTCGGTGCTGGTTACCGCTTCGGCGCCGCCACGAACAATCTCGTGAAACCGGGCGGATACATTGGCGCCCAACTCTTTCAGCTCAACACCCAGCATCTCGTCTACGGTCCTACTGTCGAGCTACGCCTGCCGCGCGGCTTTGGCGCGAGCGTCGACTTTCTGCATAAGAGCTACGACGAGACGGGTGGCGCCGTGAGCGGTGGCGTCTACAACACCACCGAATCGAGCTGGGAGTTCCCCATTCTCGCCAAATACCGTTTCGGCTCCGGCCGCCTGCGGCCTTACGTGGAGGCGGGCCCGTCGTTCAATCGCCTGGGTGGCTACCTGATTACTTATAAAACTCTCCCTAGCACACCGTCGGAACAGCCCAAAGCCAGCGTGCTGCGCAAGGGCTTCGCCGCCGGCGCGGGTTTTGAGATCAAGCTCGGCTTTGTGCGTTTTCAGCCTGCCGTGCGCATTTCACATTGGTGGGAGCAGAATACCTATTCCGTGCCCGCCTCCACCACCGCGGACATCCTCTTCGGCATCGTCTTCTAGCTGACAGGCCATTATCGTGTTCACGAGCAGCGACCGTAAGGGAGCTGACAGCGGGTTGCTGGCATCTTCCCCTGCGCGCTATCCTCGTCCGCGGAGCATGACCTACCTCATCACCTTCTCTTGCTATGGCTGCCACCTGCACGGCCATGCGGAAGGCTCGGTCGATTGGTATCACCGTCTGGCAGGCACTCCACGAATCGCTCCCAGCACGGCCCGGCGCTCCATGGTCGCGGCGCAAATGCCCGCCGGACCGTTCGTTCTGGGTGAGGCTGCGCGCACCACGGTCCTGGCGGCCATCGGGGAGGTTTGCCGTTACCGCAACTGGCAGCTCATCGCCGCCCATGTGCGATCCACCCACGTGCACGTCGTGGTGGCTGGCGGCGATCTGCCGGAGCGTATGATGAAGGATTTTAAGGCGTACTCCAGCCGTGCACTGAAAAAAGCCGGCTTGAGCCGCGATCAGTACTGGACCCGCCACGGCAGCACACGCTGGCTGAACCGTCCGGCCGATGTGGCGGCAGCCATACAATACGTCGTGGCCGAACAAGGCGAGCCCATGGCAGTTTATCGGGAGCCACAGCCCTAGCCCGTGTTCAGCTCCCTGACGGTCGCTGCTCGTATCCGGCGCAACGAGCAGCGACCGTCAGGGAGCTGAATACGGCACTTGGCGCACGCCGCCCCGGTCCTTCCACACCAAGCCGGCGCCCCACCATCGTTTCGGCGTGTTTGTTAGCCGGCAAACACTCACCCGTCGGACTAATACAATCCCGAGTGCTGTCTTGCCTCCCCTAGGTACCGATCGAACCCCTGTTTGACTACTGCGAGGCGAGTATATCCGACACTTGTCGGTCCGAACATCCCAGCCTGGACGATCGCGTCGATGAGTTCCGGGCGTGGGCCGTTCAGCTCGAACTGAGTTCTTCGCGCGATGTGGTCTTCCGATTCGCGCTTGTGCCAGAGAAACCGTCCCAATGGTCCCCGCAACGAGAATTGGGGCGACTCAGCCCGCTTGGAGTCTTCATCGGTCAGATGTACGCTGCAATAGGCCAAGGCGATAAGGTATTCGAAAGTGTCAAATGCATCGTCGTATTGATCATCGTCGGCGAGGTACTCGCGAACCAGGTCCCGAAGGGTTTCGAAGAGGTGATTACTCAAAGGCGTGAATTGCAGGTTGGAGAACACCCACCGCTGCTCACTGCGGTCGAAAAGCTTTCCGGGCGTTAAGACAGCTTCGATGACCTCCTCCGGCTCCAGGCGCCGCGTTCTAATTTTAAGAGCAAACAGCCGGGCCAGCAGGCTGTAGTTGGAATTGGCAATCGCGGTAATCCCAGCCATGTAGAAAGCCAGAAGTGCCGGATACCGTTTCAGGTCCAGCCATAGCGTCATGCCACTCTTGGGTGCCGTGTCGTCGGCCAGACGCTTGACCGCTTGGCACAAGATGGCATGCTGGTCCTCGCGACACACCAGATCCGAGCAGCAAAGCATAGACGCCTTTACCGCCGTGCATGGTGATCGCCAGCCGCAAAATGGGATCAATCATTACCAGATATTCTACAGAGCGAATATCTGAACGGCAGGACTTTCCGCCATCATTACGCCGCCGGACGCGTTCGCACGCGCCGCGCGCTCAATCGTCTGATATCGCCGCACGAATTCGTCTTCGAACAGCGCGACCGTCCCGACGGAATGGCACGAGCGGATCAAACCTCAGTCTATGGCGTGTATCGTAATGCGTCACGCGTCATGACGACGCCGCCCACAAAGGGGACTGACGAAAATGTCTTTCTATGGACACTTCCTGAACCGTCCCGCCGACGTGGCGGCGGCCTATTAAGAGCGACAGCCATGACATGTATTCAGCTCCCTTACGGTCGCTGCTCGTTCTCCTCTTATACGAGCAGCGACCGTGAGGGAGCTGAACACGGGTCCGCGCACAACGCCCATCACGTTCACCCGTCATGGCCGCCACCTCTGCTGGTCCCTCCGCTGGTCCGGTACACCCCGACCAAAGCCCATCTCGTCGTTGCGCTCAACGATCAGTGCGGCTTCAGGGAGTTGATACGCCTCAGAACGATGTGGCCGCGCGAATCCAGCGAGAACTTGACGCGGGTGTATCGAGGCGCTCCGCAGAAGAACTCGATTACACGACTTTCGGAGAACTCTCAGTTATTGTGATATCGAATTGGGACATCTTCGGAGGTTTGTTCAACAGCAAGAAGGCCGTCGAAAAAGTGATGGCCAACCTGAACGCTCTGCGAAACCCAATTGCGCACTGTAGTCCTTTGGCCGAAGACGAGCAACTTCGACTTCGACTTACCGTTAGGGACTGGTTCCGACTCATGGAGTAGGTGAACTTCTGGTATAAGAAGCCGGCGAAGGCGACCAGGATCCGGGGCATGGCAGCGTGACTAGCCTATTCCATTGC